>CAZROW010000067.1:0-15351 GCA_964601805.1 uncultured Enterobacteriaceae bacterium | reverse complement strand
ATTGAGTGGGAGTAGGCGTTCCGGTCATGGCTAGTGTTGATCATGACGTGTGGATGGCAAAGGCATTGGAGCAGGCAAGGCAGGCGCTGGCGTTGGAAGAAGTCCCTGTAGGCGCAGTGCTGGTTCGGGATGGCGAATTGATCGGGTCGGGATCCAACAATCCGATTACCAGCCATGACCCCTCGGCCCACGCCGAGATAGCTGCCTTGCGGTCAGCAGCACAGGATGAAGAAAATTACCGCCTGCCTGGTACTACCCTCTACGTCACCATTGAGCCCTGCACCATGTGTGTGGGTGCCATGATCCATGCGCGTGTTGATACCGTGGTATTCGGGGCCAGGGAGCCTCGGGCCGGTGCGCTGGTCAGTAATCTGCACTTGCATGAGTCACCCATCTACAATCACCGCCTCAAGGTCGAGGAGGGGGTTTTGGCAGAAGAGTGCAGCGCCCTGATCAGTGACTTTTTCAGGCAAAAAAGAGCACGCTGAACCCGGCTACTTGTTTTTTTCCTGCGCCCCCAGCCTGTCCAGGCTGCCCACATCCAGCACTGGTGCTGCATCCAATTTTTCCGCATCCATCATGGTGGCCAGCCGCTGCAGGGAGGCAATGATCATGTTCTGCTCCCACTCTTCCAGCTCACTGAACTGCTTCATGAAATTTTCCTGCAGAGGTGCCGGCGCTTTTTTGATGGCCTGCCTGCCGGCATCCGTCAGGTAGGCATGAACCTTGCGCTTGTCATGGGTTGAACGTGCCCGTGTGACAAATCCCCGTTGCACCAGGCGATCTAGGATACTGGTGACCGTGGCCTGACTGAGATTGACGTCTTCGGACAGGGCGCCAATGCTGACTTCACCACTGGACTTGATACTTTGCAGCAAGAGCAGCTGGGGGGTAGTGAGGCCCGATGTCCGGACCAGTTCCCTGGAATGCAAATCCGTGGCACGCATCAGTCGCCTGAGTGCTATCAGCACACTTTCAATCTTGTTTTTCTTCATAAGGTGAGATTCGGTAATAGGAACACTATTTTAACCGGTGAGGATGCTTCCGGTATTGGAAATATCCGGTGTTTCCCATTTTTCGCTCTTCGAAGCCCCGGTCTGACTGGTCTGCAGCTGAATTTAGCAAGAAGGCTCAATATTTAGTATACTAACGGTTTTACCGTGGCTGAAAATATATATTACCAGTCACGTTATCCTGAAAATCTTATACATATTTATATAAACCTTATAAATCAATAAGATATTCAAATTTTTGTCAGGATGACGAAAAGTTCTTAGCAGTTATTCCCATTACCCAAATACTTAGAACACAAAACACAGTGAGACAACTATGTCTGATAGAGAAAATGTTAGTACCCGTAATGAAGAGCAGTTACGTGCCATTGGCCTGACTCAGGAGTCTGCCGCACCAGCCTTGCCTTCATTGCACGAAATACCGAAAGATCAGGATTATGGTGATAATCCCGAAGAGGTTCGTGATACTGAAAACTACCAGGCCGAATATGTAGAAAATTTCGTTGAGCGCTGGGACGAGTTGATCGACTGGGAAGCCAGGGCTGAAGGTGAAGGTCGTTTCTTTATCGACAAGCTCAAGGAGCTTGGCAAGTACGATATCCTGGATGCTGCGACAGGTACCGGCTTCCATTCCGTACAGCTCTTGAAAGCCGGTTTCAATGTCACCAGTGCCGATGGCAATGCCCAGATGCTGGTCAAGGCTTTTGAGAACGCCAAGAATCACGGCCACGTCATGAAAACTGTTCATGCTGACTGGCGTTGGCTGAACCGGGATGTGCAGGACCAGCTCTATGATGCCGTTATTATCCTGGGCAACTCATTTACCCATTTGTTTGAAGAGCATGACAGGCGTCGTGCCCTGGCAGAATTCTATGCCGTGCTGAAACATGACGGTGTCCTGATCATCGACCAGCGCAATTACGACGGCATACTTGATGACGGCTTCAAGACCAAGCACAAGTACTACTATTGCGGAGACAAGGTCTCGGCACAGCCTGTACATGTGGATGATGGCCTGGCCCGTTTCGAATATGCCTTTGAGGATGGCTCCAAGCATCATCTCAACATGTTCCCCTTGCGTCGTGACTACCTGCGTGGACTGATCTATGACGCGGGATTCCAGAAGATCGAGACCTTTGGTGACTTCAAGGAAACCTACAAGGAAGACGATCCCGATTTTTACGTTCATATTGCCTACAAGGACTACCATGCCAAATAAGCTTTCTACAGCAGAAAATGTCGCTGAATCATATTATGACAGCAGTGATGCTGATCATTTTTACGAAACTGTCTGGGGCGGTGAAGATATTCACATAGGCCTGTACCAGGACACCGATGACATTCGCACTGCGAGCAGAAAGACAGTGACGAAGATGGGTGAACAACTGCAGACGCTCAACAGTGACAGTCGGGTGATAGACCTTGGTGCAGGCTACGGTGGATCTGCCCGGTACCTCTCCAAAAAATCCGGTTGCAAGGTTACCTGCCTGAACATCAGCGAGGTGCAGAATCAGCGTAACCGCATACTGAACCAGGAGCAGGGTCTTGCGGATAATATCGATGTCCGCCACGGCAGCTTTGAGGATATCCCCTGTGAAGATGCTTCCATGGATATCGTCTGGTCACAGGACTCTTTTTTGCACAGTAACCGTAAAGACACGGTCATGGATGAGATTGCCCGTATCACAGCGCCAGGTGGTGAAGTGATTTTCACTGACCCCATGCAGGCTGACGATTGCCCGGAAGGGGTTTTGCAACCCGTTTACGACCGTCTCAACCTCGAATCCATGGGCTCATTTGCCTATTACAGGAAAGCGCTCGGTGAACGTGGCTTTGAAGAGATTCGCATGACCTACATGACTCCCCAGTTGCGCAATCACTATGACAATGTGAGGCAGGAACTGGAAACGCGTTACGATGACCTGGTCAAAACCATTAGCAATGACTACATGGACAAAATGATCAACGGTCTGAAGAACTGGGTAGAAGCCGCGGATAATGGCTACCTGGCCTGGGGTATTCTGCACTTTCGCAAGAAAAGCTGACCAGGACTGCCTGAATGAGTCTGAAAGGTGAGGATAACGCTCCTGGCAAGCGGATTGCCGGGAGCAAAATTTCATCCGATCCTGTCATATTTTTTACCGTCCTGGGACTTGTTGTCGTCATCGTACTGGCGACGGTATTTGACCGCGAATCCACCGGTACCTTTCTGTTTGGTCTCCAGGATTTCGCTGTCGAGAAATTTGCCTGGTTATTTTCCCTCACTGTCAGTGGCCTGTTGATCTACGCCTTCTGGCTGGTCTTTTCACGTTTTGGCCACATCAAGCTGGGGCCTGATGACAGCACCCCGGAATTTGGCACGCTGGCCTGGATATCCATGCTCTTCAGTGCTGGTATGGGTATCGGCCTGGTGTTTTTTGGCGTTGCCGAGCCAATTCTGCATTATATCGCTCCCCTGCAGTCAGCTCCGGAATCAGTCGCCTCCGCCCGGGAAGCCATGCGCCTGACCCTGTTTCACTGGGGTTTGCATGCCTGGGGCATATACGCCGTCCTTGGCCTGGCCCTGGCCTATTTTCATTTCCGTCTGCAAAAACCCCTGGCTATCCGCTCCACACTGGAACCCTTGCTTGGCAGGCAGACCAATCGCCTGCCAGGGAAAATAATCGATATCGTTGCCGTACTGGGCACGCTGTTTGGCCTGGCTACTTCTCTCGGCCTGGGAGCAGCACAAATCAATTCCGGCCTGGAAGTGTTGTTTGGGGTTCCGGTTGCAGTACGTCCCCAGGTATTAATCATCGTAGTTGTGACCTTCTTTGCGACCCTGTCCCTGGTGCTGGGCTTGAGCAAGGGGATTCGCCGTCTGAGTGAATTCAATATGCTGTTGGCGCTGGCATTGATGCTGTTCATCCTGATAGCGGGGCCCACTGCCGTGTTGCTCAGGGGTATTCCCGATCACCTGGGCAATTACCTGCAGGGCATCACTGGATTAAGCCTGAGCACACATCCCTTCAGGACACTGGAGTGGCAAAAATCCTGGACTATTTTCTACTGGGCCTGGTGGCTGTCCTGGTCTCCTTTTGTCGGCATGTTCATTGCCCGGATCTCCCGTGGTCGCACGGTTCGCCAGTTTGTCCTTGGCGTTCTCATTGCCCCGACACTTCTGAGTCTGCTCTGGTTTGGTGTGTTTGGTGGTGCGGCATTGCGACTGGAATTATTCCAGGGAGTCGGGCTGGCAGAAGCGGTTCAAGCCAATACGGCGACGGCTATTTACGCACTACTGGATAATTTCCCGTTACCGGGATTCTTCAGTTTCCTGGCGATGTTCCTTGTGGCTGTCTTTTTTGTCACTTCTTCAGATTCCGGTTCCTTTGTCGTGGACATGCTGACCTCGGGGGGCAATCCCAACCCGCCAGTGTGGCAACGTATATTCTGGGCATCTGCGGAAGGTACACTGGCGATTATCCTGCTGGTCATTGGCGGTCTGGGTGCTCTCCAGGCCGGTGCAGTAAGCATGGGACTGCCTTTTTGCCTGGTTATTATTGCTGTAGCCTGGTGTCTGCACCAAAAACTGGCGGCTGATTCTGCAGTCCGCTGAGTTAAACCCCACGTATTTGCTGCTCTAGCGGGCTGCTTCAGCGCAGCATTGCCTAGACCTAGCCAAAGCGCACCAAATAAGTGCGCTGTTGTTGCGCACCGCACCAGAACAAGGCGATACCCGGCCCATACACAGTGTCACACTCGTCCTTTTCACACCCCTCTCTTCCTTAAGTTCTTACAAATCAATGACTTGAATATGTTGGCAAGGTCCTTGCTATGACAAGTGCAGGAAATAAATGCTTTCCTGCAAAAACATTTTATCAGTCTTGCCCTTTGTGAGACTCACTAGGAGAAAACGATATGAAAAATTCGCTGATCACCAATTTCAAAAAGCCTTTGGCTGTGACAGCAATTACCATGGCAGTTGCCACTATTTCAGCGCCTTCATACGCTGAACTGTCAGGTAACGTTAGCGTAACAAATAACTACATCTGGCGTGGACTGACCCAGTCAATCAACGAATCTGCTGTTCAGGGTGGCCTGGATTACGCTAGTGAGTCTGGATTCTACATTGGTACATGGGTATCCAACGTTGCCTATGATTCTGACGATGCCTACTCCTACGAGCATGACATCTATTTTGGTTTTGCCGGCGAAACTGAAGGTTTCAGCTATGACATCGGTTACCTGTACTACAACTACGACGAAAATGCCGGTTACGACTTCGGTGAAATCTACGGTTCTGTCGGCGTTGGTAACTTCAGTGCAACTTACTGGCTGCTGACCTATGCCGAGCCTGATGAAGGTCCGGGTGAAGATTTCGGTTTCGGTGAAGCTTCTTACCTGTCACTTGACTACGCCATTCCCCTGGGTAGCGGTGCTGAACTCGGCCTGCATGCCGGTTTCCATGAAGGTGATTTCGCTTACTCATTTAACGGTGTGACTGAAGACTACCTGGATTACAACATCAGCATTTCCAAAGACGGTTTCTCTGCTATGGTTAGCATGACTGACCTGGATTCTGACGGTGACGGTGACGGTTTTGAAGATTACGCCAACATGCCAGCCCGTGATAACGACGAAATCAAATTTGTTGTTTCTTACGGTGTAGACTTCGAGCTGTAATTTAAAGCTTCAAACAGTCTGAAAGAAAAACCGGCGCCTCAGGCGCCGGTTTTTTTATGTCCGTTCAAATCTGATAGCAATCAGCGGTTAAAGAGTTGAAGGCAAGGATCAAGAGACACGAGCAATCCCTTGTCCTGTTTGCAGACGTTGAATGAAGTGAGGATATATAACCAGTAATGCTCGAGTAGCGCCTGTTACGAAGCAGGTTTCATGAAGCCAGCAGGCATAAGAAGGGCCACACCCGTGATGAAGACCGGGTGTGGCCTGTTTTTACCAATTGATCATTGCTGAGGTTCAGGCTGCTCCAAGCGCCTCGGATTGCCGGGAACTACTCCCTGAACCGCCCAGGTAGGCCAGTGCAGCCTCCATGGCTTCTTCACGTGTGGCAAAGTGGTCGCCGGCCTCCATGTGCTTGTCGGCTTCCAGTGCACTCAGCGTTGCTTCCACCTGGTCATTCATACCACACAGGTAGATCTGGCGCTTAGCCTGTTTGCCGTCACGGGCTACGGTTTCCACTGCCAGTGCCGCGCTGACGTCCAGGAAGGGGACGCGCTCGAAATCAAGGATAATGACCAGGGCGCCGCCTTCCAGCTGTGAGCGCGCATGGTGTCCCAGGTCGGCCGCAGCGCCGAAGCTCATGGGACCTGCAAAGTCGAAAATGGTCAGCTTGTCACCCAACTCATCGATGATTTCCTTTTCACGATCAGTCGCATCATGGCGAATAAGATGCTGCTGGTGGAGACGCTCCATCTGCTCCTTGGCAACCTGTTTGACAAAGGCGATTGAGGCCAGGATGACACCGGCAGCCACGGCTGTGATCAGGTCAACGAAGATAGTCAGGCCGACAACAATGATCATCAGGGCCAGATCCCAGCGTGGACCACGATGGGCGTTCTTGATGTAACTCCAGTCAATGATATCCAGGCCAACCTTGATCAGGATACCGGCGAGCACGGCATGGGGGATATAACTGGCCAGAGAGCCCAGGCCCAGTACCACTGCCAGCAACAGTAAGGCGTGAATCATGCCCGAGATCCTGGTACGACCACCGGTACGGATATTCACCACGGTACGCATGGTGGCACCGGCACCTGGTGCACCACCAAACAGACCGGCTACAGCATTACCAATGCCCTGGCCAATCAGTTCGCGGTTGGAGTCATGGCGTGTGCGTGTCATGTTGTCGGCAACTAATGACGTCAACAGGCTGTCTATGGATCCCAGCAGGGCAAGGACGAAAGCTGCCTCGGCAATAATGAAAAAGGAAACAGTATCAATGGTCGGCATGTGCATGGATGGCAAACCGCTGGGAATGTCACCCAGGATCGGGGCACCACCAACCACCAGGCTGAGCACTGTACCAATGATCAGGGCTGCAAGCGCACCGGGAACGTATTTACCCAGGGCTGCAGGCCACTTCAGTGCAATCGCCAGGGTGAGCGCACCAATGCCAAGTGCAACAAAATTAATATCACCAACTGCAGTGGGTGTATAGAAGAGGGCATCCAGCGTTCCGGCAGGGGCTTCATGACCCAGGATCGGGGCAAACTGCAGGATGATGATAATACCGCCGATACCACTCATGAAACCGCTGATCACGGGATAGGGGACCAGGCGAATATATTCGCCCAGTTTGAATATACCCATCACGATCTGGAAACCACCCGCCAGCATGATGGCGGTAAAAATAAGGCTGGTGTTGCCCATCAGGTCCGGGTGAGAGGCAATACTGGCCGCCAGACCCGCACACACAACAGTCATGGGACCGGTAGGACCGGAGATCTGTGGTTCGGTTCCGCCAAACAGGGCCGCAAAGAAGCCGACAAAAATGGCACCATAGAGACCGGCAATCGGACCAAGCCCGGAAGCCACGCCCATGGCCAGTGCAAGCGGCAATGCGACGACACCTGCAGTGACACCGCCGTAAATATCGCCACGCATATGGCTGGTATCAAGTTTTATCATTTTTAGAAGCTCCTGAATTTAGGAATGAGTTTAGCGTTTCTGTATTGTTGAGCATGCTCTTTATCTTTATGCCTTGGCTTCAAGATAGTTTTTATACCAGTCCTGGATGGGAACGAATTTATTGGACTTGGCGTCATAACAATTGACTTCACCTGTCTCAATGTCATAAACCCAGCCATGCAGTGTGATGTCACCCGTTGCAAGCTTGGATGCCACGCTGGGGTGGGTTTCCAGGTGATGAAGCTGCAGCAATACGTTTTCCTCGGTCATTTCAAGCGTATGGTCTGCGCACATCTTGTCACCATGGCGTGCTTTGACGCGTGCCAGTGCAGCGGCGGAGTGGCCGAGCCAGTTGGAGACATGGGGAAGGGTCTTTACGGCATCCGGGTTCATGGCACCTTTCATGGCACCACAGTCGGTATGACCGCAGACAACAATGTCGCTGACCCCAAGTACCTGGACACCGAATTCGATGGAAGCCGTGTTGCCACCTGTCACCATGGAATGAGGCGGCACGATATTGCCGGCGTTGCGGAGAATAAACAAATCCCCCGGTTCGGTTTGCGTAATAAGGTTCGGGTCGATACGTGAATCCGAGCAAGTGATGAACAGGACCTCTGGCGACTGCCCGGTAGCCAGGGTTTTGAACAGTTCAAGGCGCTCCTGGTAGTCTTTTGCCTGGAATTTGGCGATGCCATCAATAAGTTTTTGCATGGTTTTTCACTCTTCCCTCTAGTTCTGGTTATCGAATATACAATTAATAAAAAGCCCGCCGGATCTCAGTGACCGGAAGGCTGGATGTCTGTAAGACAATTCTCAGTTGCACTCAAACGTAGTGCAAGATTGTGAAAACATAGTGAATATTAATAAGGACTAATATAGTACTTGTGATAGGAAAATACTTTCAATTGCCTAAAGCCCGGTTAAAATAATGGCATGAAAGATATCAGCATCTCGCTCAAACAACTTCGCTATTACCTGATAGCCGCCAAGCATGACAGTCTCAGGCAGGCTGCCAGGGAACTGAAAATCAGCCAGCCGTCACTGAGTGCCCAGCTGCAAAAGCTCGAGGAGGCACTGGGAGTCGACCTGTTTGAACGTAGTCGGGGTGGTGTGAACCTGACCCCGTTGGGCAGGGAGTTGCTGAAACAGGCCCAGCAGGCCGTCAACGCGGCTGAAGTCATTATTGATGCCGCCAATTTCGCCACCAAGGGACCCTCGGGCACCTTTCGCCTGGGAGCAAGCCATACCCTCGGACCTTATGCGCTGCCTTGGATTCTGCCTGAAATACATAAAAAATACCGTGGCGTGAAGTTTTTCGTTCGCGAGGAAGTCCCTGACCAACTTGCTGAAGGCCTGTACACAGGCCGCTATGACCTGATTTTCACGACATTGCCGTTGCGCGATGAGGGCATCACGGTCATGCCCCTTTTTCGTGAGCCTTTATACCTGGTCATGAGCCGTGATCACCCGCTGGCCAAAAACAAGACTATTCATGGTGATGAGCTTGCTGGCATGGATATCCTGGCCCTGGAAGAGCATCACCTGTTGTACCGCCAGGTAGAAGACCTGTGTAAACAATTCAAGGCGCAAATCCTGCGCGATTACGAGGGAACCAGCCTGGATTCCATTCGCCAGATGGTCTACATGGAAATGGGTATTGCCTTCATGCCCGCCCTGTACATCCGCTCGGAAATCATGGACCGGGATGAGCTCAAGGTGATGCCCATTGCCGATGAGTCCATTACCCGTATGCACGCCCTGGCCTGGCGGGATACCTCACCTTTGCGGACGTTCTATCGCGAATTGGGTGAAGACTTCCAGGACATCATCAAGGACAAGTTTGGCAAGGATGTGGTGATGCTGTAGCTGCCTGGTGGCAAGACTCAAATCCGGTGCAAAAAAAAGGCCCCTGGGGGGAGGGGCCTTAATAAAGCAGAGACTTGGGGGTCTCCTTAAAGGGAAATAATGGTTGCACTATCATCAAAGGGGAGAAATGATATTTACCATCACTCTGGGTAATGCATTCAGTGTGCCAACTTTTTCATAAAATTTTAAATTATTGAAAATAAAAGAAAAATAATTATCCTGCTGTTTTGTCACAAGTGCTGGTGTGACTGAGCCCCATGTTGGTGCACGATTTCGGTGCATTGCAAAGCACCCTGATTCATCTCTGAACAAAAAATTGACACATCCTCGTACCAGGCCGGCGACATTTCGTCATTCACGGGTCTGGAAGGTCAAATCAGGAGGATATTTCTACTAAATAGGACGCATTTTTTGATACCATGCGTTTTTCTTTTTGACCTGTCTCCAGGGGATTCTGAACTGCAATGCTAACCTTGCGTGGAGCTCCGGCATTATCTGATTTTTCACGCCAGAAGTTGCTCCAGAATATTCGCTCCTTACAGCCCAACGTCTCTGCAATCCATGCCTGGTTCTACCACTTTGCAGACCTTTCCGAAGAACTGACTGATACCGAAACAGCCCTGCTGGAACGTCTGCTGACCTATGGGCCCCGCCAACAGGAAGACGAAGCGGCTGACAATGCACGTCTTTTCCTGGTCACGCCAAGGCCCGGCACCATTTCTCCCTGGTCCAGCAAGGCAACCGATATTGCCCTTAACTGCGGACTGTCAAAACTCAGGCGGGTAGAGCGGGGTATAGGCTTTTATATTGAAACCGCCGGCGATATTGAAACCGGAGTGGTAGAGGCCCTGTTACATGACCGCATGACCCAGGCTGTGCTGAGTTCGACAGATGCCGCTGAAATCCTGTTTACAGAATCCACACCACGCGCCCTGACCAGCGTTGACATACTGGGTGGCGGAAAAGCGGCACTGGTCAGTGCCAACACCGACATGGGCCTGGCCCTGGCGGATGACGAGATTGATTACCTGGTTGACAGCTTCAATGAGCTTGGCCGTAATCCCAATGATATTGAACTGATGATGTTCGCCCAGGCCAACTCGGAGCACTGCCGCCACAAGATTTTCAATGCCTCCTGGACCATCGACGGCAAGGACCAGGACAAATCCCTGTTTGCCATGATTCGCAATACCCATGAGAGTAACAGCGAAGGGATCCTGTCAGCGTACAAGGATAACGCCGCTGTCTTTGAAGGCTTCAGTGCGGGACGCTTTTTCCCGGATGCCGATAATCGCCAGTTTGCCTACCACGAGGAAGATATTCATATACTGGTGAAAGTGGAAACCCACAATCACCCAACGGCCATCGCCCCTTTTCCCGGTGCCTCAACGGGCTCCGGCGGAGAAATTCGTGATGAAGGCGCCACCGGTATTGGCGGCAAGCCAAAAGCAGGCCTGACCGGTTTTACGGTATCCAACCTGAAAATACCCGGTTTTGAGCAACCCTGGGAACAGGATTACGGCAAACCTGCGCACATCGTCTCGGCCCTGGATATCATGATCGAAGGCCCCCTGGGTGGTGCTGCATTCAACAACGAATACGGACGCCCCAACCTGTGTGGCTATTTCCGCACCTACGAGGAATCGGCGCCCGATGGGGTTCGCGGTTACCACAAGCCCATTATGATCGCTGGCGGGGTCGGTAATATCCGTGCAGGGCATGTGCAGAAGAAAGAGATTCCCGTGGGCGCCAGTCTCATCGTACTGGGTGGTCCAGCCATGCTCATTGGCCTGGGCGGCGGTGCTGCATCCTCCATGGCGTCTGGATCCAGCAGTGAAGACCTGGACTTTGCCTCGGTGCAGCGTGAAAACGCTGAAATGGAAAGGCGTTGCCAGGAAGTCATAGACCATTGCTGGGGCCTGGGTGAGGACAATCCCATCTGTTTCATCCACGATGTTGGTGCCGGTGGCCTGTCCAATGCCTTGCCTGAACTGGTCAAGGACGGTGACCGCGGAGGTGTCTTTTCGCTGCGTGACATTCCCAATGCGGAGCCGGGCATGTCACCCATGGAAATCTGGTGTAACGAAGCCCAGGAACGCTATGTGATGGCGGTGCCTGAAGCACAACTGGAAAAATTCAAGGCGATTTGTGCCCGGGAGCGTTGCCCCTATGCCGTCGTTGGGCAGGCGACAGAAGAGCAACACCTGGCCCTGGATGATGAACATTTTGATAACAAGCCTATCGACTTGCCAATGTCCGTATTGTTCGGCAAACCTCCGCGCATGCATCGCGACGTCAAGGCGCAGGTGTCAGAGCTGGCGCCATTTGCAACCCGCGGAATTGATATCACCGAGGCCGCCGAACGTGTGTTGAGACTGCCTGCTGTAGCCAGCAAAAGTTTCCTGATCACTATTGGTGATCGCTGTATTACCGGCATGGTGGCACGGGACCAGATGGTGGGCCCCTGGCAGGTTCCCGTGGCCAATGCCGCTGTCACGACCCTGTCCTATGACAGTTATTACGGTGAGGCCATGGCCATGGGAGAGCGCACGCCGCTGGCGCTTATTGATGCGCCGGCGTCCGGCAGGATGGCGGTCGCAGAAGCCGTGACCAATATCGCCAGTGCCCGCATACGTCGACTCAGTGATATTCGCCTGTCGGCAAACTGGATGGCACCGGCTGGCTATCCCGGTGAAGACAAAAATCTCTATGACACCGTCCGTGCTGTTGGTATGGAATTGTGCCCGGAACTGGGCATCACTATTCCGGTAGGCAAGGACTCCATGTCCATGCGTACCGTGTGGGAAGACGAGGGCAGGGAAAAGAGCGTCACGGCACCACTGTCCCTGATTATTTCAGCCTTTGCCCCGGTGCTGGATGTGCGCAAGACGGTAACTCCCGAACTGCACCTGGACGAGGGTGAGTCCCGGCTTGTTCTGCTGGATCTCGGTCTGGGATCAAACCGCATGGGTGGGTCGGCATTGGCCCAGGTCTACAACAGTATTGGCCGCCAGGCACCTGACCTGCACAGTGCCAGTGACCTGAAAGCATTCTTTGCCCTGATCCAGGACTGCATGGCTGAGGACTTGCTGCTGGCCTACCACGACCGCTCCGATGGCGGACTCTTTGTCACATTGGCAGAAATGGCCTTTGCCGGTCGCTGCGGCCTGAACATTACCCTGGACGAAGCCGGCAGCCAGGATAATCTCCTGGAAACCCTGTTCAATGAGGAACTGGGGGCGGTAGTCCAGATCAGTACGGACAAACTGGACCGTTTCAGGGAACTGGCCGACGACGCGGGGCTGATCGATATCTGCTGTGATATCGGCAATCCTGTACAGGGTGATGACATCCAGGTTGCCATGCACGGCAATACGGTTTTTGCTGACAGCCGTGGGCGCCTGCAACAGTTATGGGCCGAAACCAGTTACCGTATCCAGAGCATGCGCGACAACTCGGCCTGTGCGGAAGAAGAGTTCGGGACAATTCTGGAAGCGGACAATCCCGGGCTGCATGCCAGTCTTACCTTTGACCCTGCAGAAGATATCAGTCATCCCTTTATTGCCCTGGGAGAGCGTCCACGTATTGCCATCCTCAGGGAACAGGGGGTCAATTCCCAAATGGAAATGGCAGCAGCGTATGAAAGAGCAGGATTTGATTGCATCGATGTTCACATGAGTGACATCATCAGTGGCGCAGTCACGCTGGATAATTTCAATGCCCTGGCAGCATGTGGCGGCTTTTCCTATGGCGATGTTCTTGGCGCCGGTGAAGGCTGGGCCAAGTCAATTCTTTTCAACGAGGTGGCGCGTAAACAGTTTGAACAGTTCTTTAACCGTGATACCACCATTGCCCTGGGCGTTTGTAATGGCTGCCAGATGATGTCCAACCTGCATGAGCTGATACCCGGCACGGCAAACTGGCCGCGATTTGTGCGCAATCGTTCCGAGCAGTTCGAGGGACGCACCGTACTGGTCAAGGTAGCCAATTCAAACTCTGTCTTCTTTCGCGATATGGCCGACTCGGTATTTCCGATCGGTTGTGCCCATGGTGAGGGCAGGGCAGAGTTTACCTCGGTCGAAGCCGAGGCTGCGGCCCTGGCCAGTGGCAACGTGGCCATGCAGTTTGTTGATAACCATGACAAGGTAACCCAGCAATATCCAGCAAATCCCAATGGCTCGCCTTCCGGAATAACCGGCTTGTGCAATGACGACGGACGTTTCACCATCCTGATGCCTCACCCGGAGCGTGTCTTCAGGTCTGTCACCAACTCCTGGCGCAGCAAGGACTGGGGTGAAGACAGCCCCACCATGCGGATGTTCAGAAATGCCAGGCTGTGGCTCGGATAAGAGATTGGCTGCTGACAGGGAAGTGATAGCGGGTTAGGAACCTGGTCCCAGAAAAAGACCAGGGTAATGCTATTTTTCAGCGAGTGCTTTTTGTGTCACAGAGATTTGCTGGATAACAAAAGGATGATACTCGATTGCTTCCTGCAAGCCATTGATGATGTGTTGTCGAAACCCCTGCTGCATTTCCCGTTTACCTTCAATACTGTCCGGTGCAAACCATAATTGCGTCATCAGGTCCACGTAATACCCCAGGCGCATCAGGATGGAATACTGGTTTTCCATATTATCGGCCAGTTCAAAGCCGATAATGTCTGGCAGGTCACCACCAGTGGTTGCGGTTTTCCAGGCGATAGTGCTGATATAAAAGCTTTTGCCGAAAGGTGTGTTCTCATAAGCGGGCTTGGCATTTTCAAGTGCGTAAAAATTATCTTCAAGCTCGCCGTACAGGTTGTGCAAAATGATGCGCGCACGTTTGCGGGTGCTCGATAATTCCCGCTACCGCTCTATATAAAGGGCACCCAGGCCACCGACCACCACGCCAATCAGTGTGGCAATCATTTCCGGCAGGGCTTGGTATAGCAGTTCCATGGCCTGTTCCTGGCTGCGTTTTAATTGTTAGTGATTGTGCTGTTCAGGCTGAAGTTAAGCCTTGTTGATAGTAACAGCATCATGTTCATGAAACGTAAAGATATTCAGGAAAAATGTTCAGATGCCTGCACGGTACCAGTAAACGGAGTGACAGGCCTCGCAGGCCTCATCCAGGTAGGCACCCCATTCAGTGAGTTTTTCGGTATCACGATTATTGACAGCATCCAGTATCTCAAGGGCTGAGTCCTGCAACTGGCTCGCAAAGCCGATCCAGGACGCACGGTCATTGGCAAGTATGGCCTCGACCTCCTCGGGGGTGAATTCATACTCCGGAAATTCACCTTCTGCTCCGGGAGGCGCCACACGCCGACCTGGCATCATCAGGGCATTTGACCCTTCAATAATGCTGATTGCATCGTGACGTAATGCTGCCCAGTCTTCATCGCTTTCAGGAACATACTCGGTGATTCCTGTACTGTCTGAAACCACACGTACGGAATTCCAGAGGGCGTCCGCGGGAGGATCAATCAGGGAGGCCATGATTTCACGAATCGAGATTGAGGTGTCGTAGGGGATTTCGACAACAACGGGCAAAGTTTCTGTTCCGGGCGCGTCTGCTTCCTGTGCAGCCTGTTCAGCATCGGAGCAGGACACGAGGCTCACGCCTGCCAGGCTGTAAATGGTCGTAACAAGTAAAAACTTTTTCATTGAGTCCCCCTTGCGTCATGCAAACGCTTTGCGGTCACCTTTATACCAGATTTTGACTGGCGATTGTCCTTCCAGGCCTTGCTACCAGTGTTCCCAGCACTGCGACAATTTGTCGCATCTGCATGCGTGGTGGGCATTGGTAGAATATCTGGCTAATTCAAATGCAGTAATGGTCCATGTCACTGATGACTTCAGCC
>CAZROW010000066.1:13083-16519 GCA_964601805.1 uncultured Enterobacteriaceae bacterium | reverse complement strand
TCAAATACTGTGACTACATAAAGCAAGGATCAAAACCTTGTGTCTGTTTACCTTGCCGGTTGGGCTATACCCCAAGTAATGCTTTAAACAGTCAGACCCAACGTCTTATGCAGGGGGGAGATATTGACTCCCCGAGCGACAAAGGCAGTGACCTTCCCAAGTGCTGCTTCGGGAAGATGTTCCAGGACATTGCGGGCTTCTGTTTCCGTATCAAAGGCAGCAAATACGCTGGCTCCGGTACCGGTCATCCGTGTTTCGGCATAACCTGAGAGCCAGTCCAGCGCCTTTTTCACTGGTGAATAAAGGCTTGTGACCAGCATTTCGCAGTCGTTTTTGCTACCCGAAAACGGAAAGGCGGCTATTTTGATGGGGTGAGTGTCCCTTGTCAATTGCGGATGGGTAAAAATCTCCCGGGTTGAGACGTGACAATCGGGGGTCAGGACCAGGTACCAACGTTCAGGTAAATCAACAGGTTGCAGCTTTTCGCCAAGATCTTCGGCCCAGGCGGAGCGACCCCGGATGAACACGGGGACATCGGCTCCCAGTTCCAGCCCGATGGTCGCCAGGGAATCGGTGTCCAGGCCGCATCCCCAGAGCCGGTTCAGGGCCAGCAATGTGGTGGCGGCATCGGTACTGCCGCCGCCCACGCCGCCGCCTGCCGGCAAGCGTTTATCCAGGTTGATATGGGTACCCCGGGAGGTGCCAGTGTGCTGCGCCAGTTTGGCTGCTGCCTGCATCACCAGGTTGTCGGGGGTGGCAAGCTCTGGCCTGTTGCAGTCTAAAGTCAGGTCCTGGCTGTCATTCAGGGTAAAAGTCAGGGAGTCACCGTAATCCAGGAGCTGGAATACGGTCTGGAGGGTATGATAACCGTCCTCACGCTGCCCCGTAATATGCAGGAACAGGTTGAGTTTGGCTGGTGCCGGCAGGGTCAGGCCGGTCATTGATCGGTCCCGTCCGGGATTTCCCACTCGGCAATCAGGAAGGTCAGCCGGTAGGGGGCCTGTTCCAGGCGCAAACGGCCGGGCAGGTAGTGGCCGTCGATATCCGCGTAGCGATCATATTGCAGTTCCCAGCGCCTGCCCGTGTAATCCTGCTGGCTCAGGGTGGCGATCAGGCCGTCAGGGTTGTAGGTGATACCGGGACGCGGCCCCGGGGCGGGCAGCCCGCGAATCCAGTACAGCAATTCGCCCGCCGGAAAGGCATAACCGAGAATTTCTGACCCGACCGCTTCCAGGCTGGGTGCCCGAAAGGATTCCTCGCCGGCTTTTTCGATAAGCACGCCCTGATCATCACCACTGATTCTGACCGCACCCAGTCCGAGCGTGCCACTGAGGTTGATGTCAAAGGCCTCTCTGTTTTGCTGCCAGTTGATATTGACGGTGTCATTGCTGTTGCTGCTTCTTATATTGAGCCGACCACGCAACGACCAGGAATCCAGCTGTCTCAGGACTTGCTGGTAATCAGGGTTGTCGAAATCACTGTCGGTGGACAGGGATGTACAGGAGATCAGGGACAGCATCAGCAGTCCCGACAGGCAGATTTTAGCTGGAAGAGTCAGAAGTGAGCCGCTCCATGGTGCTGCGGATGTGTTCACTGTCTGGCTGGGATTCCAGGGCCTGGCGCCAGACGCTGCGGGCACGGGATTTTTCACCCATGACCCAGAGTACTTCACCCAGGTGGGCAGCTACTTCATGATCGGGAAACAGTTCATAGGCACGGGCCAGGTTTTCCCGGGCTTCCTCGTACATGCCCAGCCGATACTGAACCCAGCCCAGGCTGTCGATAATCGCAGGATCGTTGGGAGCCAGCTCCACCGCACGCATGATCAGCTCATAAGCTTCATCATAGCGTTCGGTTCGGTCTGCAAGCGTGTAGCCCAGGCTGTTGTAGGCAACGGGATTGTTCGGGTTGAGCTGGATGATCTTGCGCAGGTCAGCTTCCATCAACTCCAGGTCGTTGGTGTCCTGGCTGTATACCGAGCGCAGGAATAACAACTGGATATTGTTGGGAAATGCGCCGACCGCGTTGTTGAGCACCAGGCCGGCCTGGTCCAGGCGGCCCTCGTCCATCAGCACATTGGCTTCCATGGTTAACAGGGCAATATTGTAGTCCGGGTTGCGAAAGCGAATATTCTGCAGGCGTGATTTGACTTCCTCGTAGCGACCGGCACGCACCATCAGTTCGGTCAGGCTGCGCTGGGCCTGCAGGAAATTACCACCGCCATTCACGTTGAAGAAGTGGGCAATGGCTTCATCACTCCGGTTTTCCTGCATGCTGATATAACCCAGGTAATAGTGGGCATCATCCAGACGCTGGGCATTGTCGACCATGCGCTGGAAATAGATGCGGGCTTCACTGAGCATGTTGGTTTCCATGCTGATGAGTGCCAGCGAGTACAGCATGTCATAGTCATCGGGGTACTGTTCGACAATGATCTTGAACTGCTCACGAGCGTCCCGGTAGCGTTCTTCATCCACCAGCTTGCGCGCGTATTGAAAACGCAGCTGCTTGTTTTCAATGTTGCTGTCCAGTGCCTGCTCAAGGCGGCGGCTGGCCCGTGCGGGCTCACCCATCTGCTCCAGCAACTCCACTTCCAGGATGACCACTTCCGGTGTGTCATTCATTTCCTCGGAAAGCACGCGAACCAGTTCGTAGGACTCATTGATCTGGCCGTTTTGCTGGTAAAGGTGGGCCAGTGCCAGGCGCAGCGATTGCTCCTGCGGATACTGCTCACTGAGGTCCCTGAAATCGGCAATCAGGGCATCAATGATGAGCGCAATATTGTTGTCCAGTGCTGTGCGATTGGAAATCAGGCGAAAATCAATACTCTCACCAAGTTCCAGCAGTTTTTCCATGTGTTCCAGGGCTTCCCGGTAACGGCCAAGAGTGACCATCTGGAAAGTGAGTGTGCGCAGGGCTTCCTGGGACTCGGGCTCTTTGGCCAGCCACATGTTGCTCATTTCAAGTGCGGCAGGGACATCACGAAGGAATGATGCGATGCGCGAGGCGCGCTTGATGATATTGATGTCCTTGGTTTCCCGTGCCAGCTCCAGGTAGTCCGCCAGGGCTTTCTGGTTGAGTCCGCGCTGGCCGGCCATTTCCGCAATGATGACGCGGGTCAGGATGTCTTCGGAAAAATTGCCGTACTCGATTTCCTCCGGTTCTGGCAGGGGTTGGGCAACAACCTCTACTTCACCTACCTGGCTGGCAGCATTTTCCGACTTGTTTTCGGCGCTGCTGTTTTCTGTTGAGTCGCGACTTTCATCAACCGTGGCGCAGGCAGTGAGCAGGCTGGAAAACAACAGGGCCAGCAGCGATGAAGCATGAGTGCGGATGCGGCGGCTGCCTGTCATCCTCACGGGAGAAGTAGGATTGATCATAAGGCCTTTAGTATAGCGACATAGGAGTCTGTATCTCAATGAGATGGGGGGTAAGA
>CAZROW010000066.1:0-12983 GCA_964601805.1 uncultured Enterobacteriaceae bacterium | reverse complement strand
CATGACCAAATTTCCCTATACATAGGCACAGCAGGCACTATTGAGTAAAATAGACGGTTTACCACCGGGAAATTCAGGATTGCCGGTTAACTGGCAACCAATCTGATACGTTCTATGGCACCTTTTCTTCTGGGCATCAATCACAACACGGCCAGCGTCGATGTACGCGAGCGGGTTGCCTTTGCCCCGGAAAAAATGCACGACGCGCTGCAGCAGGCCTGTGCCGATATTGGCCTGGATGAAATCGTCATCGTCTCAACATGCAACCGTACAGAGCTGTACTGTGAATCCGGTGGTGGTACTTCAGCCGCACAAAACCAGGACCAGCTCCAGGCCCGTGTGCAGCAGTGGCTGGCCAATTACCACCAGTTGCAGGAAGACCAGCTCCAGGACTGTCTATATGGCTTTAGCGGTACCGACCTGGCCCGTCACGCCATGAAGGTGGCCAGTGGCCTGGATTCCATGGTGCTGGGGGAACCGCAGATCCTGGGACAGCTGAAATCGGCCTATGCTGTGGCCCGGGAAGCCGGCACTGTGGGTAATAACCTGGGCCGCCTGTTTGAAGATACCTTTGCGGTGGCCAAACAGGTCAGAACGGATACAGCCATTGGCGAAAACCCGGTCTCAGTGGCTTTTGCCGCCGTTACCCTGGCTGAACAAATATTCAGTGACCTGGGTGAAGTGAACGCATTGATGATCGGGGCGGGCCGCACTATCGAACTGGTTATCCAGCATTTGTGCAGGGCTGGCGTTGCCCACGTGGCGGTGGCCAACCGGACCCTGGAGCGGGCCCTGGAGCTGAAGGAAAAGTATGGTGTCGACGAGGTCCTGTTCGCGGACCTTCCGGAGCAACTGGAAAAGGCCGATATCGTGGTCAGCTCCACCGCCAGCCAGGTACCCATTCTTGGTAAAGGTGCGGTGGAAAGTGCCCTGAAAGCACGCAAGCACAGACCAATGTTCATGGTGGACCTGGCCGTGCCCCGGGATATTGAGCCGGAGGTCGCTGACCTGGAGGATGTCTATCTCTACAGCGTGGATGACCTGGCAGAAGTGATCGACTCCAACATGCAAAGCCGCCATGAGGCCGCCGCCGAAGCCGAGGAAATCATCGCTCGGGGTGTGGCAGCCTACGAAGAAAAGGAACGGACACTTGGCATCGTGCCGATGCTGAAGAATTTCCGCCAGAAGGCCGAGCAGATACGCGATACCGAGGTGGAAAAGGCCCTCAAGCAACTGGACAAGGGTGAGGCACCGGAAAAAGTGCTGGCCAACCTGGCACGCCTGCTGACCAACAAGCTCATTCATGCACCCAGCGTCCAGATGAAAAAGGCCAGTGCCGATGGTCGCAGTGAACTTATTCAGCTGGCCGAGCAGCTGTTTGAACTGGAAGCCAGCAATGAAGAAGTCAGCGCCTTCGACCCCGAGGACGAAACACACAATCAGCCTTGATCCGCCCAGGATCTAACCCGGCTAGAATGCAGTACACATCATGAATCCATCAGTCATCAGCAAGCTTGAAAACCTGAATGAACGTTACGAGGAACTCGAAGCGCTCCTCAGTGATGCCGACGTAATCAGCGACCAGGAAAAATTCCGCAACTATTCCAAGGAATATGCCGAACTGGAGCCGGTTGTTAAATGTTTCGGTGACTACAGGCGTACATGTTCAGACCTGGAAGAAGCCAGGCAACTGCAAAAAGACAGTGACCCGGATGTTCGGGAGATGGCAGAAGAGGAAGTCACCAGCGCCCAGGAGAAACTGGAAGCCCTGGATGTTGAATTGCAGAAACTGCTATTACCGAAGGATCCCAAGGATTCCTGCAACGTCTTCCTGGAAATACGCGCCGGCACCGGTGGTGATGAAGCGGCTATCTTTTCCGGCGACTTGTTTCGCATGTACTCACGTTATGCAGAAACCCAGGGCTGGACAGTGGAAATCATCAGCGAGCGACCCGGTGAACACGGTGGTTACAAGGAACTGATTGCCAGGGTTGAAGGCAAGAATGTTTACGGTCAGCTCAAGTTTGAATCCGGTGCCCACCGCGTCCAGCGCGTTCCGGAAACAGAAACCCAGGGCCGGGTGCACACGTCTGCCTGCACGGTGGCGGTCATGCCGGAAGTGGAAGACGTTGAAGAAATTGAAATCAACAAGAACGATTTGCGTGTAGATACCTTCAGGGCCAGTGGTGCCGGTGGTCAGCACGTCAACAAGACCGATTCGGCCATTCGCCTGACCCATATTCCCACGGGTATCGTGGTGGAATGCCAGGACGAGCGTTCGCAGCACAAGAACCGGGCACGTGCCATGTCGCTGCTGCAGGCCAAGCTGCAATCTGCCGCCGAGGCAGAACAGCGCCAGGAACAGTCCGATACCCGCCGCGACCTGGTGGGCAGCGGTGACCGTTCGGAAAAGATACGCACCTATAATTACCCGGACGGGCGTATTACCGATCATCGTATCAACCTGAAGCTGAACAAGCTGGCCGATGTCATGGCCGGGGATATCGGCGATATCATCCAGTCACTGATTACCGAACACCAGGCTGACCAGTTGGCGGAAATGGCCAGCTGATTCCAGGGGCGTTCAAACATGGCCACGATCAAACAATTACTCGCTGACGGTGCCCATGCTCTTGTTGATAGTGAAAGCGAGAATGACAGTGCCCGCCTGGATGCCGAGATACTGCTGGCGCTGACCTTGCAGAAACCGCGCACCTGGCTCTATACCTGGCCTGAACATATTCCTTCCTTACCCGAACAGCACATGTACCTGGACCTGCTGCGACGACGCCAGAGCGGGGAGCCTGTTGCCTACCTGACCCATCGCCGTGAGTTCTTTGGCCTGGAGTTGAAAATCAATCACCACGTCCTGGTACCCCGACCGGAAACCGAAACCCTGGTGCAATGCGTGCTTGATGTACTTGCTGACAACAGTGCTGCGCGTATTGCCGACCTGGGCACAGGTTCCGGCGCGGTGGCACTGGCCCTGGCCTCGCAAAAACCCCAGGCACGTATCGTGGCTACGGATGCTTCCAGCGATGCGCTTGCCCTGGCCCGTGAAAATGCCGAACGCCTTGGCATTGATAATGTTACTTTCATGGCGGGTGACTGGCTTGTCCCCCTGTCAGGACTGACCTTTGATCTCATCGCCAGCAACCCGCCCTATATCGCTGAAGACGATCCCCACCTGTCCCGGGACGGTGTACGCTTTGAACCCAAACCGGCACTGGTTTCAGGCAAAGATGGGCTGGACGCCATACGCCAACTCGTCACCGAAAGCCCGGCATGCCTCGAAATAGGGGGATGGTTGATGATTGAACACGGTTTTGATCAAGGCGAGGCAGTTCGAGGATTGTTTACGGAAGTCGGTTTCATTGATGTGGTGACGCATAGGGATTTGGGGGGGAATGAGAGGGTGACTATTGGGAAAACGATAAAGCGATAAAACGATAAAGCGATAAAGGGCCAGCGGTTCAGGTCAATGGGAAAACAATCGTATACTTGGTTTGATGGAAGACAATAAGAAAAGGAATCCTGGATGCAGAGCAACGTGCACTTTAGAAAGTTTACTCCTTTATCGCTTTATCGTTTTATCCCTTTATCGAAAACCCGACATACTTATCCATAGCTAGGTACCCAAGCCCTCATGAACGATAAAGAATTACTCCGCTATAGTCGCCACATCATGCTCCCCCAAATGGATGTGGCGGGTCAGGAAGCCTTGCTGGGTGCCACTGTCCTGATTATTGGCCTGGGTGGACTTGGTTCGCCGGCGGCCATGTACCTGGCCAGTAGTGGTGTCGGGCACCTGGTGCTGGCGGATGACGACAAGGTTGACCTGTCCAACCTGCAGCGCCAGATCGCCCATACCACTGAAAACATTGGCATGAGTAAAACGCGCTCTGCTGCCATGGCCCTGGAAAAGCTCAATGACACCATCAAGGTCACGGTCATGGATCAACGTCTTGAAGGACGGGACCTGGAAGAGGCTGTTTCCGCGGCGGACGTGATACTGGACTGTACGGACAACTTCACCACCCGCTTTGCCATCAATGCGGCCGCGGTGAAGCACAAGGTCCCCCTGGTTTCCGGTGCCGCCATTCGCCTGGAAGGGCAGGTCAGTGTATTTGATGCCAGGGACAGTGAGAGCCCCTGTTACCAGTGTCTCTACCAGGAGGGTGACGACATGCAACTCAGTTGTTCCGAAAGCGGGGTCATGGCCCCGCTGGTGGGTATCATTGGTACCCTGCAGGCCATGGAGGCAATCAAGGTGATTACCGGCATTGGCCAGACCCTGACCGGGCGTCTGCTCTTCCTGGATGCCCAGACCATGCAATTCCGGGAAATGAAGCTGAAGAAAAACCCTGGCTGTCCCGCCTGTTCTGCCTTGTAACTGGCCTTGCCTGGCGACTTGATCTGCATCAAGCAGAACGTATTGGAACCCGTCCTTGCCTTGAAGCCGGCTTGGATTGACCTCACATCTCTCCCAACGGAGAGCGTCTTTATTCTCCGACATTCACAATAAACGACCCGAAAGGGCCAGACAGGAGAAATGACCATGAACCTGATACCAAAACGTCCGGGCTTTGGTGCGCTGGATTCTTTTTTCAATGACAGTTTTTTCAACGACAGCACCTTTGGCAGAAACCTGCCTGCATTCAGATTGTTACCCGAATCCCGAATGGATGTGGGTAATATCGCCGTGGATATCAAGGAAACTGATACCAGTTACACCGTCAAGGCGGATTTTCCCGGTTTGAACAAGGATGACATTGATGTGTCCGTCGATAATAACGTCCTGACCATTTCAGCTGAACACAAGGATGAGGCGGAAGAAAAAGATGGCGGCAAGGTGATTTACCAGGAGCGCCGCGTAGGCAAGTACTCGCGCAGTTTCAACCTGGGCAAGAATATCGATGAGGCCAGTATCAAGGCGGCATTCGATAACGGTGTGCTTACCCTGGACATTCCAAAAGGTGAAGTACCCCCTGCCAAAAAGCAGATACCCATCAAATAAAGCATGATCCCGGGGGTGGAAACCGGTACCGGTTTCCACCGCTCCGGCGCTTTGATTGACCTGCTCATGCAGGCCTGCAAGAATTGACTGTCTGATTCTTTAAGTCCTCCGGAGTAACCATGCGCAGTATCCTGCATCGAATTCGTCCACTGATCATCGCTTCACTGTTGTCCTGCCTCGCAGTTGGGCAACTCCACGCCGCTGAAGACAGCGATACCGTGTCCTACTCACTGACCCGCCAGTATGGCAGTGTGCTGTTCCGGGTAATGCAGCAGCAATACCTGAACCTGGTAGGACGCTTTGACCAGTATTCAGCTACACTGGACATGGACTTTGATGACCTGAGCAATTCCCGATTAACGGCAACCGTGCAGATGGGCAGCCTGGACATGGCAGACGGGGATGTCGTGGAAACACTGGTCAACAGCAGTGCCTGGTTCAATGCGCCGCTTTACCCGGAAGCAACGTTCACGACGACAAGCGTGGATGTCACCGGCGAGATGACGGCGGATTTTCATGGCAACCTCACTTTTGTCGGTGTCACCAGGCCCTGGACTCTGCACGTGCAGTTTTACCCGGGCAGTGATGGCGAATTGACCGGTAGCAGCATCGGTATGCAGGCAACCGGCAGTTTTGACCGCACCGATTTTGGCCTGGACCAGTACCTGAATATGGCAGAAGAACTTGTCAGTATTGAAGTCAATGTGAAGTTCAACAGGGATTAATTGGAATTGGATAATACGTTTATGGATACTTTTAAAATTACAGTAATAGCGATGGCTACAGTGATCCTTTCCTCATGTACATGGGTCAAGCTGACGCCGGAAGGGGAAAACGTGGCCGTGCTGACTGCCTCCGAAGTGGCCAACTGTACACGTACCGGCACGACAACGGTTTCCGTCAGGGACCGTGTCGTGGTTGACCGCGATGATGAAAAAGTGGCACTTGAACTGCGTACCCTGGCACGTAACCGGGCTGCGGATCGCGGCGATACAATTGTAGCCTCGAGTCGCGTGGACGATGGCGAACAGACTTTTGTGATCTATCGTTGCCGCCAGTGATGACGGAGTAAAAAGCGGTCCGTCTTACTTTCTGCTGAACCAGAGCAGGGGCAGGAAGGCGCCGATAATAAAAACTGGCAGGTGAAAAACCTCCACCAGCAGCCAGGTCAACACCAGGCTGCCGACCAGGGATAGCCAGAAAATATTCCATCCCTTGCCGTTTTCGGCAGGATTATTACCGTGTTTTTCCGGAGCTGTAACCAGCGCAGAGCCACAGGTTATGCAGTAATTGGCATGATCGGGGTAGGTTTGTTGGCACTGCTGACATATTTTCATTTCAAGGTTTACGGCTTTTCGTTATGATACGCACCCAATATTCTGAATTATAAAGAAAAAACTTCAATGCAGTCTGAAAGTGAACAGGTAACAAAAGAATTAAAAGCCGAGACTCCCGAGATTGTATCGACCGATAAAGAGAAAGGGGACGAAGGCGAAAAAGTAAAATTCCAGGATTTTGATCTACACGAAGCCATTCTCAAGGCTGTGGATGACCTGGGATTTGAATTCTGCACGCCCATCCAGGCGCAAAGCCTGAAAGTCACCCTGGAAGGCCATGATGTCACCGGCAAGGCACAAACCGGTACCGGCAAGACGGCAGCCTTTCTGACCACCATCATCAATGACCTGCTCAACAATCCCATCGAGGATGAACGCTTTGTCGGTGAGCCGCGTGCGCTGATTATTGCACCAACCCGGGAACTGGTCATGCAGATCGCCAAGGATGCGATCGCGTTGACCAAGTATACGGACCTGCGCGTGACGACACTGGTGGGTGGTATTGATTACCAGAAACAGCAGAGGGAACTGGATAACGACGTGGTTGATATCGTTGCAGCCACACCGGGCCGGCTGCTGGACTTTGTTCGCAACCGCAATATCGACCTGAGCATGGTGGAGTTGCTGGTACTGGATGAAGCCGACCGCATGCTGGACATGGGTTTCATTCCCCAGGTGCGCCAGGTGGTCTCGGCAACACCGAAGAAAGACTGTCGCCAGACCATGTTGTTCAGTGCCACCTTTACCAACGATATCCTGGAGCTGACTGATCGCTGGGCCGTGGACCCGGTTCGCATAGAAGTGGAATCCCAGCAGTTGACCACAGACAACGTCAACCAGCTGGTCTACCTGGTCACCACGGACCAGAAATATCCCCTGCTTTATAACCTGATACAAAGTGATGAGGGTGAGCGCGTGATCGTGTTTACCAACCGTCGTGACCAGGCCAGGCGCCTGGCCGATAACCTGCACCGTAACGAGGTCAGTGTCGGTTTGTTATCGGGCGAGATTTCCCAGCCGAAACGGGTAAAAACCCTCGAGGCATTCAAAAGCGATGAGTTGCAGGTACTGGTAGCCACCGATGTGGCGGGCCGCGGACTGCATATCGATGACATCACCCACGTGGTGAATTTCAACCTGCCGGAAGAAGCCGAGGACTATGTCCATCGTATTGGTCGTACGGGCCGCGCCGGTTCCCTGGGCACCTCCATCAGCTTTGCCTGCGAAGATGACTCCTTCCTGTTGCCGGAAATCGAGGAAACCATTGGCATGAAACTGCCCTGTGAGCATCCGCCGGAAGCCCTGCTGGCAAGCCCGCCGGCATTCAGTCGACCGTCAAAATTCAAGGCGGAAGGTAAATCCCATGGCGGCAAGGGTGGTGGCGGTCGCGGTGGCAGTAAAGGTGGTGGCAGAAGTCGCCATCGCTAGACCAGAGACCTCTAGATTGTTCCGGTAGCTATTAAGGCTACACACTATAGTTCACAAGAACTGCCTTCCTGCAACTTGCCATATGTCTTGTCACTGCAATGAACAAACTGCCATTGATCATGGGCAGGGCGGGACGAGGGTGCTTATTTGGCGCCGGCTTTTTTCAGGATCTCGGCGTATTCACCGGAATTACGGTGCTGCGAGACGATGGCCAGGATGGTTTCACCGCGAGCGTTGGTTTCGTTGATATTCCTGCCGGCCTCATTGAAAAAATCAACAAAGCGGCTGAAAGCTTCGGGGACCATGCCGCGGTAAGCTTTTTGCAGGATATGGAAATCCGGTGCTTCATCCTGAGAAGTCTCCAGTTCCAGGAAGGATTTGACCCTTTCGTCACTCCACCACTCGTCACGTACAGCGGGTTGGGCTCTCTCAGCACCTTTCTTCTTTTCTGATTTCATTTCAATGTCTCTGTTGATGTTCGGTTCGTTTTTTCCACGAGTTTGTCAGCTGCTTAATTTCTCTTTCAGCATCTGGTTGACCTGGCCCGGGTTCGCCTTGCCCTGTGAGGCCTTCATGACCTGGCCTACGAAGAAGCCGATAACCTGTTCCTTGCCATCCTTGTATTGCTGCACCTGGTCAGGATTGTTGGCGATCACCTCATCGACCATGGCCTCAATGGCACCGGTGTCAGTCACCTGCTTGAGCCCCTTGCTTTCAATGATGGCATCGGCATCGCCTTCACCGGCAAGCATGGCTTCAAAGACGGTCTTGGCAATCTTCGAGGAAATGGTGTTGTCCTTGATGCGTGAGATCAGGCCGGCCAGGTCTTTTGCGGCAACGGGGCTTTGTGAGATGGGCGTCTCGTTCTTGTTCAGGACGGCCTGCAGGTCACCCATGACCCAGTTGGCACTCAGCTTGGCGTCATCACAACCTGCCACGACTTCCTCGAAATAGTTGGCAGTGGCCAGGTCGGCTGCCAGGACCATGGCGTCGTATTCACTGAGGCCATATTGTTCCTGGAAGCGGGCGCGCTTGATATCAGGCAGCTCAGGCAGGGTTTCACGCACCGATTCAATGAAGGCATCATCGATAACTACAGGCAAGAGGTCCGGCTCCGGGAAATAACGGTAGTCGTTGGCGACTTCCTTGCTGCGCATGGACCGGGTTTCATTACGCTCGGAATCATAAAGCCGGGTTTCCTGGATGATCCTGCCGCCGTCCTCGATGATGTCGATCTGGCGTTCCACCTCGATGTTGATGGCTTTTTCCACGAAGCGGAATGAGTTGATGTTCTTGATTTCCGTGCGTGTACCAAGTTCTGTCGTGCCCTTCGGGCGAACGGATACGTTGGCATCACAACGCATGGAACCCTGGGACATGTCGCCATCGGAGATACCCAGGTAAAGGATCATGGAGTGCAGCTTCTTCAGGTAGGCCACTGCTTCCTTCGCGCTTCGAATATCCGGTTCAGACACAATTTCCAGCAGCGGGGTGCCGGCGCGGTTCAGGTCAATACCGGTTTTGCCATGAAAATCCTCGTGCAGTGACTTGCCGGCATCCTCTTCCATGTGGGCGCGGGTGACGCCGATGGTTTTGTGGCTGCCATCTTCCATGTCGATGACCAGTTCGCCCTTGCCCACGGTGGGAAAGTCGAGCTGGGATGTCTGGTAGCCCTTGGGCAAATCAGGGTAAAAATAGTTCTTGCGATCAAACACGGACTTCTTGCCGATTTCCGCATCTATGGCCAGGCCGAACTTGACGGCCATGCGCAAAGCTTCCTGGTTGAGCACGGGCAGGGTGCCCGGCATGGCCAGGTCATAAATATTGGCTTGCGTGTTCGGTTCGGCACCGAAGGCGGTGCTGGTGCCGGAGAAAAGTTTGGAGGCCGTGGACAACTGCACGTGTACTTCGAGGCCGATGACTGTTTCCCATTCCATGCTGTTTACCTGTATACCTTCTGTTGCTGCTGGTTATTTGTTTACGGTTTGCCTGGGGGCTTAACCGGGTTGTCTGGTGTGCCAGTCCGTGACCTGCTGGAACTTGTGAGCCACGTTCAGCAGTTGCGACTCGGCAAAATCCTTGCCCACGATCTGCAGGCCAACCGGCAGGTTGTTGACCAGCCCCGCCGGAATGGAGAGACCGGGAAGGCCGGCAAGGTTGACCGCGATGGTATAGATGTCTTCCAGGTACATGGTGACAGGGTCATCGTTCTTGGAGCCAATCGGAAAGGCCGTATGTGGCGATGTCGGTCCCATGATGACATCGACTTCCTCAAAGGCTTTCTGGAAATCGTTCTTGATCAGGCGGCGGATTTTCTGGGCCTTGATGTAATAGGCATCGTAGTAACCGGCAGACAGGGCATAGGTGCCAACCATGATGCGGCGTTTGACCTCCGCACCAAAACCTTCGCTGCGGGTACGCTTGTACATGTCTTCCAGGTCGACCGGGTTGTCGCAACGGTAACCGTACCTGACACCATCGTAACGGGACAGGTTGGCAGAGGCCTCGGCCGGGGCAATGACATAATAGGCAGACACTGACAGGTGACTGTTATCCAGGTTTACTTCCTTGACCACTGCACCCAGTTTTTCAAATTCGGCAATGGCAGCGCGAATGGCTTTTTCCACCTCGCTGTCCAGGCCGTCGGAAAAGTGCTCCACGGGGATGCCAATCCTCAGGCCATCCAGGGGTTTGTCCAGGTTGGCTGTGTAATCCTCCACGGGGGCATTGCTGCAGGTGGAGTCCTTAACGTCCGTGCCAGCCATGACATTGAGCATCATGGCCGCATCTTCTGCTGTCTGTGTCATGGTGCCGGCCTGGTCGAGACTGGAGGCAAAGGCCACCATGCCCCAGCGGGAAACACGTCCATAGGTGGGTTTCAGTCCGGTAATACCGGTAAAAGAGGCAGGCTGGCGAATGGAGCCACCGGTGTCGGTGGCAGTGGCACCGGCACACAGGCGGCCTGCTACCGCGGCGGCGGAACCGCCGGATGAGCCACCGGGAACCCGTGTACGGTCCCAGGGGTTTTTGACCGGTCCGTAAAAACTGGTTTCATTGGAAGAGCCCATGGCGAACTCATCCATGTTGGTTTTGCCAAGAGTCACTGCGCCTGCTTCATTGAAACGTTCCACGATAAAGGCGTCGTAGGGCGCTATAAAATTATCGAGCATGCGCGAACCGCATGAAGTACGAACACCGTTTGTGCAGAACAGGTCCTTGTGGGCAATGGGAATGCCGGTAAATACACCGGCGTTACCATTGCTGCGTTTTTCGTCAGCGGCTTTTGCCTGGGCCAGTGCTAGCTCATCACACACGGTAATGTAGGCATTAAGGTCGGTATTCTCGGCAGCGATTCGCTTGAGGTAATCCTGTGTCAGTTCAACACTGGAAATGCTGCCATCGGCAAGGGCGCGGGAAATGTCTGCCAGGCCTGAATCAATCATCATTAATATTCCGGGTGCACAGTCGATCTATGCATGTTGTTACGATCAGTTCATGAACTATTGGTTAAAATCGTTTGGGATGTTGCTCAACAGTGAGTTGTCATTCGATGACTTTCGGGACAAGAAACAGACCCTGGTCAGTCTCAGGAGCAATTTTTTGTAATTCATCACGGTGGTTGCTTTCTGTCACCTCGTCCTTGCGCAGGCGCTGGACGGCATCAAAAGCATGGGCCAGGGGTTCTACATTGTCAGTATTGACTGACTGCATCTGGTCAATAAGACCCAGGATGTCGGTCATGCTGTTGGCGGCTTCCTGCTTTTCGGCATCGCTGAGATGCAGTCGGGCCAGATGGGCTATGTTTTCCACATCGGCAAGTTCGATAGACATGTGTAACTCCACTCAAAAAAGGGACAAAAACCAGCTGTAAAAGTGACCTAAATCTGACAAATCAGATTTAATTCTTGCTCTAAGTTGTTGTGATTGCTAGAGTTGCTCGAGCTTAAACCGGTAATTATACTGGAATAATCATAAAGAGAGCCAACTCCCTGCTTTCGCTGTTTTTTTAAACTGTTTTAACTACTTATTATCACCATTTTTAAGGGCGACCCTATCCCATGTTGAAGAAGTTACGTGGCATGTTTTCCAACGATCTGTCGATCGATCTTGGAACAGCCAATACCCTGATTTATGTCCGTGACCAGGGCATAGTGCTGAATGAACCTTCAGTTGTATCCATCCGCATTCACAACGGTCAGAAAACTGTCACCGCAGTTGGTGCAGATGCCAAGCGCATGCTGGGTCGTACGCCAGGCAATATCACCGCCATCCGCCCCTTGAAAGACGGCGTTATCGCCGATTTCCAGGTGACGGAAAAAATGCTGCAGCATTTTATCCACAAAGTGCATGAGAATTCCTTTATCCGGCCAAGCCCGCGCGTGCTCGTTTGTGTGCCCTGTAAATCCACCCAGGTGGAAAGGCGTGCCATCCGCGAGTCGGTGATGAGTGCCGGCGCCCGTGAAGTGCGCCTGATCGAAGAACCCATGGCGGCAGCTATCGGTGCCGGCATGCCGGTCGACCAGGCCAGTGGTTCCATGGTGGTGGATATTGGTGGTGGTACCACGGAGATTGCCATTATCTCCCTGAATGGTGTCGTGTATTCCGAATCCGTTCGTGTTGGTGGCGACCGCTTCGACGAAGCCATCACTACCCATGTCCGTCGCAACTACGGCAGCCTGATCGGTGATGCCACGGCAGAGCGCATCAAGAAAGAAATCGGCTGTGCCTTCCACAGCAATGAAATCCGCGAAATTGATGTTCGCGGTCGTAACCTGGCAGAAGGTGTGCCACGCAGTTTTACCCTGAACGGGGACGAAATCCTGGAAGCGCTGCAGGAGCCCCTGTCATCCATCGTGCAGGCAGTGAAAAGTGCACTGGAACAGTCACCGCCGGAACTGGCTTCCGATATCGCCGAAAGCGGCCTGGTCCTGACTGGCGGCGGTGCTCTGCTGCGCGACCTGGACAAGCTGCTGAGCGAGGAAACCGGCCTGCCCGTCATCATCGCCGATGATCCCCTGACTTGCGTAGCCCGCGGCGGCGGCAAGGCGATGGAATTGATGGATGCGCATGATCTGGATCTTCTTACTATTGACTAAACTTACTGGTTTGGCGGGTAGGGGTGACTTGCAGAAGCTCTGGGTTTCTCGATAAAGCGATAAAGCGATAAAGCGATAATCGAAACGTTAGGCGTTCAAATCCGG
>CAZROW010000065.1:13638-17021 GCA_964601805.1 uncultured Enterobacteriaceae bacterium | reverse complement strand
CGCTGACGGCAAAATTGTAGAAATAGACCCACGCATCCACGGTGGTATTGTCACGCAGGAAGGCTTTCTCCCGCTTGCGGGTATACAGGTGAGGGGTGGGAGAGTGAGGCGCGCACCCTTCGTATTCGTCGATTTCCAGTAATTTTTCTTCACCCCCTTCAAAAGCATGGACTTCACCCACGACGATGTCTGTTGCTGTCTCCGCGGGTAACAGGCCGGGGTAGTCAACAATAGCATAGAGTTTTCCGGCAATAGTGGCCCTGCTGACCAGGGAAAAGTGTGGCGCTATAAACTGGCGGTAGCTTTCGGAATAGGAATCGCTGCGCAGGGTGCCGTAGACAAAAAGATAATCAGATGTGGCTGACATACCGGGTGTGACCAAAAGGCTGCTGTGATTTAATAGTATGCAACCTTTTTCCGGAGTGAAAGTGGCAGCACACAGTATTTATGCTCGCTCAATTTAATCTTAATCCTCACTCAGCCGCTGTGCTGCTGTTAACAGTGCTGGCGCTGGTGCTCTTCACCCGAGACAGGATTCCCCTGGAAACCTCCAGCCTGTTTGTCCTGGTGATGCTTGCAGCCGGGTTTGAACTGTTTCCCTACAGTCATGACGGCACCACCCTGCACGCTGTCGATTTTTTCTCCGGTTTTGGACATGAAGCCCTGGTTGCCGTGACAGCGCTGATGATAGTGGGCCATGGCCTGGCGCGAACAGGTGCCCTGGAACCGGTGGGTCGCATGCTCGGCAAGTTCTGGGAAATATCACCCCAGTTATCTTTTCTGTTGACCCTGGTGGTCGGGGCGATCCTGAGTGCCTTTGTCAATAATGTCCCCATTGTCATCCTGCTGCTGCCAATCCTGACCAGCGTCTCGCTCAAAACCGGCTCACCGGCCTCCCGTATATTGATGCCCATGGGATTTTCCACACTGATCGGGGGGATGGGGACGACCATTGGCACATCAACCAACCTGCTGGTGGTCTCAGTTGCAGTAGACATGGGCATGGAAGCCTTTTCCATGTTTGAGTTTGTGGCGCCGGTAGCCATCACAAGTGGGATTGCTATTGCCTATCTCTGGCTGGTGGCACCGCATATCCTGCCGGACCGCGAATCCGAGCTGGGTGATTCGTCACCCCGTATTTTCTCGGCAGCCCTGTCAATCGCCGAGGACGGCTGGGCAGTGGATAAAACCATTCGCGAAACCATCGATAAAACAGATGGCCAGATGAGGGTCATGAACCTGGTCAGGGCAGACAGTGATTACCTGATCAATCCGCACGGCAGCATCAAGTTGCGTGCCGGTGACCGACTGCTGGTCAGGGACACGCCGGAAAACCTGAAGTCATTTGAAAAACTGCTGGGTGCAGAACTGTACAGCAAGGATGCCCGGGTTGATGAGGAGCACCCGTTGCAGGCCGAAGGCCAGCAACTGGCCGAAGTGATCGTGACCCAGGGTTCTCCGTTGCTGAATCGAACTCTGACCAACATGCGTTTTGCCGATCGTTACCAGTTGGCCATCCTGGCCCTGCATCGTGTGGGCACCCGTGACCGCAAACTGATGTCGGATATGGCCAATGTGTCCCTGAAAGTGGGCGATGTACTGCTGGTCCAGGGCGCCAGTGAAAAAATTACGGAACTGAAAAAAGCGGGGCGCATCCTGGTGCTGGATGCCACCTCGGACCTGCCGTACTCCAAAAAAGCGCCCATGGCGCTGGCTATCCTGTTTGCCGTGGTCGGTGTGGCGGCGTTTGGCATCATGCCCATTGCCATCAGTTCCGTGTGTGGCGTGTTGCTGATGTCGGTGACCGGCTGTCTGGGTTGGCGGGATGTCGGCGAGGCGGTCAATACCCAGATCATCCTGATCGTGGCGGCCTCACTGGCCCTGGGTGTGGCCATGGTGGAAACCGGCGCTGCCGATGCTATCGCGGCTCAATTCGTCAACCTGACCTCCGAGTCGTCGGTGACCCTGCAACTGAGCGGCCTGATGTTGTTGATGGCCATCCTCACCAATATCGTGTCCAACAACGCGGCTGCTGTCATCGGCACACCGATCGCCATCGGCATTGCCCAGCAACAGGGACTGGCCATTGAACCTTTCGTCCTCGCTGTACTCTTTGGGGCCAACATGAGCTATGCCACACCCATGGCCTACAAGACCAATCTTCTGGTGATGACGGTGGGAGGTTATTCTTTCAATGATTTTCTCAAGGTCGGCATTCCTCTGACACTGATCATGTGGATCAGCCTGAGCTTTCTGGTACCGTTTTTCTTCCCCGTATAAAGCCTGATAAATCCAGCAATTACGCTGTCTGTCGGTTCTCTGAGCTTTACTCCCGAGAGCTGCATGTAGCGCCACAGCCTTCTTCATAGGCCAACTCCCTCCTCTGTAATACATTCACAGTGGCACTGGCCAGGTCTCTGATGCCTTGCAAAGCTTAAAACCTGGAAATTGTCCTAGATCAAGATACTGCTACCAGGGCAGGTGTCTAATTTAACCAAGAGGGTTAAAAATTTGAGTTAAACAGGTCGTCCCATGATTTATATAGCCACGAAATTGCGCTTTTATTGCGCCTTAAAGTATCTGGTGCCGGGGGTTTTACTGTGTCTTTTGTCAACAGTTTCCCTTGCTGCCGAAGTGCGAGACGAATTTGACGGGCCTGCGCTGGATACGACTTTCTGGAATATCCATGGGAGTGGGAGTGAAGGGGAAAACAGCAATGCTTTTTCCTTGCTGGAAGGGCATCTTCAGGTTGATGTCCCGGCAAACCTGGGAAGTGTTTCCCTCACTACGATCAATGAATTCAGCGGTGATGTGGAATTCATTCTGGATTTCAGTGATTTTCTTGCCTCAGCCACGTCATTTTCAATGGGCCCTCCGGCCATAGGCTTGAATATGACCTGGTCGGATGGCCACTGTATCCTCATTACCCTTTATCGTCAGGACGGCCAGAATTTCATTCGCAGTGCTTTCTGTAATGACCCGGGGGATTTTAATACGACAACCGAAATCAGTTCGGGACAGCTGATCATATCCCGCGCGGATGATGTTGTTACGACCTATTACGATCCGGGTGATGGGCGCATTACTCTCGGGACTTTTAACAATGTAGATACGGGTAATGTCAAAGCATATCTGGATTTTCAGGCAGGTGATAATGGCAGTATGCAAGTGCTTGCAGATTTTTTCTCGGGTTCTGCCCCTGAAGTTTCAACCCCCGACGGCATAGAACCAGATGACGGTGAGGGAGATGGAAATACCGATAATGGAACGGACGACAATACAGATAATGGAACAGACGACAATACAGATAATGGAACAGACGACAATACAGATGATGGAACGGGCGACAATACAGATGATGGAACGGACGACAATACAGATGA
>CAZROW010000065.1:0-13538 GCA_964601805.1 uncultured Enterobacteriaceae bacterium | reverse complement strand
CAGATGATGGAACGGGCGACAATACAGATGATGGAACGGACGACAATACAGATGACGGGGCGAGCGATGGCAGTGATGTCACCATTCCGGCACCTGAAAATCTGGAAGTAAATGTTGACGGACAAAGAGTCACGCTGGGCTGGTCTCCTGTAAGCGATGCATCAGGTTATCGGCTGAATCTTGGACTGGTTTCCGGGAATTACTCTTTTTCCGTTGATGTGGGCGGGCTCACCGATGTCGTCATCAAGAAAGCTCCCCCGGGAAATTACTACCTGACTGTGGAAGCTTATTCAGAGCTTGCGACCAGCGGCTACTCCAATGAAGTCATTGCGCTTGTGGAGAAAGAAGTAGTTGTACCGGAAACTATTAGCTCGCCCGGTAATTTTAATGCCTCGGCTGAAGGTAATACTGTCTTTCTGAGCTGGACAAAATCCGAAAATGCTACAGGTTACAAACTCTATTACGGGGTCAAGTCGGGCCAGTATATAGGTTCGGCCCCATTGGGTGACAGGTCGACATTCAGTATCCCGGGTATACCAGAAGGCACCTATTATCTTGCACTTTCAGCCTATTCCAGTTCTCTCGAGAGTGAATTAAGCAATGAGCTTTCTGTCAATGTAACTTCTATTGAAATCATCGAAAGTAACCTGTCGAGCGCGATACCAGGCGAATTACTGACACTAACTATTTCGGGATCCAAATTTAATCCTGACTCGGAATTGGCCGTCAGGTTTTTTGATGATACTGGCTACACAGTGGATGTGCCGGTTATGGAAACTTCTGCTGACTCCGTGACAGTTGCAGTGCCATTTCTTGTCGATCTGGATACAGGTGAAAGTTCAAGTGGGGCAGTCAGCCTGCAGTTATTACAAAATCCAGACGGCAATCGTCGTTTGTCATCAATCAGTGAAGGGTTTGCCATTGAAAGCCCCATATCATCAGGGCTGGGTGTGGGAGCAGTTACTCTTGAAGTTCTCAGTCAGTTGGAGGCATTGATTGATCATTCCCTGTCGAGCCTGGGGGATATCAAGGCTCAAACTGGTGACAGCGAGATTTTTTCAAACCTGGAATATGAGTTGAATTTGATGGCCGAAGCCACTTCCTCCAGACAGACCCTTGTTTCACAATTATCGAATGGAAGTAATTCCTATTTGGAGTTGGGGAGAGTTAATGGTCTTGATGTTGGACTTGATGCTGCATCCCTGTCATTCATGGATGATATGTATGTGACATTTTTTTCAGGCGAATCTTCCATCCAGTCAATCAGTCAGACAACAGCAGTTCGCAAAGCACAAGCAGCAGTAGATGCCATTGATGCCGTGAGAGTCTGGTTTGACCAGTTTTACTGTAATGAATTGCCAGCGGGAATCATCCAGGGTGTGAAGAAAGCAACAGGCCTGGGTAATTCGGTACTTGGAGTTGCCAAAATGGATGTTTCCCTGGGTGGTTCGGCTTTCCAGGCGACGAAAGCCAGCAGCAGGCTGGCATCTTCTTTCTCCCTGTTCTCGGGTTTATATACAACCATGGTGGTAGGAAGTATCAACGCATCCTGTGCGGAGTTTTTTGATGAAGAGCCGAGCCTGGAAAGATATCAACAATCCCTGGATTTTGTAAAAAGTGCTATTGCTGACAGGGCGCTGGCTGACTCAACTGATTTATTTAAACAATTCGCCAATACAGGCGAGTATTTCGAAAATCTTCAGACAATGCATGATCTGACAAAAAGCGCAAAAGCGATTTACAGCGAAGATTTATCAGAAACAATTACTCAGGCTATCGAGTCACCTCCAGTATTGATAACCCCTGAAGAAGCCTTCACTCTGGGTCCTGACACCGAATTTGTTCTGAATGGTGTGGAAGGAGGTCCCTTCTCACCGCCTTCGGCAACCTATATCCTTACCAATGCAGGTAATTCAGTAATTGATTTCAGTGTATCTGATAATGCGTCCTGGTTGAGCGTATCTCCTTCAGCAGGCTCCTTGATGCCGGGAGCAAACATGGAAATTACATTGGCGGTAAACAGTAGCGCAACGGCACTGGAAAAGGGGAGTTATGATGCGGTGATCACTTTCAGTGATACCAATAACGGCATTTCACGCAGCAGAAATGCATCTCTTACTATTGAAGAAGAGATCATCAATTGGTCAGTCAGTGTAAGTATTGCTTCCGAGGTTTATGACACAAGTTGTTCCCATGCCTTTACATTGTCAGCTGCGGGAGGCTCTTCAGGTTTTGGCTGCGGATTGGCAAATATTTCAGTCACCGTATCCGGTATTTCGAGTTTTAGCCTGAGTGCCTCGGGTTTTGGGGGAGTGGAAGGCGCATCATGTTCTGGTAGCGCGTCCGGCAGTTCAGTGATTTTCTCCGAACTGGAAGGTCACGGAACCTCCGGCAGTTCTGGCGGTTCCATAAGCTGTGATTATGATGATGGTACAGGCGACTCTTTTGCTGTGACAGTTACCTACAGTGCCACTGGTACCCCTGCAGAATAAACAATCGTTCGTTTACCGGCACTCCCGGGGAACCTCCCCGGGGTGATTTCAAGTACGTCGATCAGGCCAGGCTGAAGCCATGTTGTGCCAGTGGCAGTGACCTGACCCGGGTGCCGGTAGCGGCATATATGGCATTACAGAACGCCGGCAATATCGGCGCCTGGCCAGGTTCACCAACACCGCCCCAGAATCCACCTGTGGCATGCAGTACCGTGTCGACTACCGGCATTTGCGCCATGCGCAACAAGGGGTAGTCGTGGAAATTACTTTGCTGTACGCGGCCTTCTTCCAGCGTGATCTCACCCCACATGGCAGCACTGATGGCCCACACCGTGGCGCCTTCCAACTGCGCTTTGACGTTGTCCGGGTTCACCATGTGGCCGGTATTAATGCCCTGGATGATCCGGTGAATCTTGATGGCACCGGCATCGTTGACCGACAACTCGACGGCCGCAGCGGTATAACTGCCGTAGGGTTCGGTGGTGGCGATACCGCGATAGATGCCGGCAGCAGGGGCTTCGTCCCAGCCGATGGCCTCGGCAACCGCTTCCAGGATATGCCGTGACAGTTCGTCCTCATTCATGTGTTTGAGGCGGAAATGGTAGGGGTCTTCTCCGGCCGCTACGGCCAGCTCGTCAATGAACTGCTCGCGCGCAAACGGCGTCTGTGACCAGCCCACGGTACGCCAGAATCCCAGCGGCACGTGATTGGAGACCACTTTGGCATCCTGGAACTGGTCAGCAATGTTGTAAGGCAGGCGGGTAAAACCCTCGGTCGCCATGAAATCCAGGCCACCGCGCAAGGGGGCGCCGCGTGATCCCAGAATGGAGCCACTGGCGATACGGGCCTGCCAGCCCGAGATATTGCCGTTAGCGTCCAGTCCGCCCTTGAGGCGATACATGGCAAGCGGACGGTAGTAGTCGTGCTGGGTGTCTTCCTCACGGGTCCACAACAGCTTTACCGGCGTATTTTGTGGCAACTCGGCAGCAATCAGGGCAGCCTGCCGGGCGTAATCGCTGGAACCGCCACGACGGCCAAAACCGCCGCCAGCCTGGACGCGATGGACATAAACACTTTCCGGCGGGACTTCCAGGGCATTAACCATTTCATCCACCAGGCCTTCCGGTGACTGGGTCGAGGCCCACAGGTCCACACGATCGGCGGCAATGCGCACCGTGGCACCCATGGGTTCCATGGGAGAGTGGCTTAAATATGGTGTGAAGTATTCCGCTTCGATGACTGTCTCGGCATTGGCCAATGCCTGTTCGGCATCTCCGCTGTTGTTGGGCAGGGGCGCACCATCGGGCGCATCCAGGTTGGCTTTGAAGTCGGCCAGGATGTCGGCACTGCTGACACTGCCGTTGCCGTTGGTATCCCACTCAATGTCGATTTCCTGCAGGGCCTTGTTGGCACGCCACCAGTTGTCAGCAACAACCGCTACCGAATTGCCATCAATGGCAAACACGTTCATGACACCGCGGCGGCTCATGGCCTTGCTGGCATCAAAGGAGCGCACCGTGCCGCCAAACACCGGGCAGTTGGCAATCGAGGCATACACCATGCCGGGCAGCTGCGTATCGACACCGTAAACCTGGGAGCCGTCCACCGACGGGGGAATATCCACGCGGGGATGAGGCTGGCCAATGATGTGCCAGTCGGCCGGGTCTTTCAGCGTGATGGTTTCCGGTACCGGCTGTGCAGCGGCAGCTGCGGCCAGGGCACCAAAGCCGCTTTCACGACCGCTGACGGTATGGCGGATAACACCGTTAGTGACATCAATCTCACTGGCCGGCACATTCCATTCACTAGCGGCGGCCGCCACCAGCATGGCGCGGGCCGTAGCCCCGGCATTACGCAGGTATTCCTGGGAATTACGGATGGTCTGGCTGCCCACGGTGACCATGTCACCCCAGGCCTTGTTCATGCGGATATGCTGGTTCACATCGACGTATTCAATACGCACCTGGTCCCAGTTGGCATCGAGTTCATCGGCCACGATCTGGGGCGCGGAGGTCATGCTGCCCTGGCCCATCTCACAGCGGGCATACTTGATGGTGACCAGGTCATCCGGGCTGATCTGGACCCAGATATTGATATCACTGCTTTCCATACCGGCGGCTTTTGCCTTGCCCGGCATTTGCAGGCCCAGCACGAAGCTGCCGCTCACAGCAGCGGTGGATAACATGAAGCGGCGACGGGAAAGATTGGTCATTGGCTTGTTCATGATGTGCTCCCCCTAAACCTGTGCCTGGTAGAATTCAGTCGTGTTGCCGGCCACGTCATGTATGGCGTCACGAATACGTTTGTAGGTACCGCAACGGCAGATATTGGTCATGGCGGCGTTGATGTCGGCATCCGTGGGCTGCGGCTTTTTCGCCAGGAGGGCAACAGCAGCCATGATCTGGCCGGACTGGCAGTAGCCACACTGGGGCACCTGGTGCTTGATCCAGGCTTGCTGGACCGGGTGGGAGGCGTCCTCGGACAGGCCCTCGATGGTGGTGATATTGCGGCCTTCGGCGGCTGATGCCGGGTAGGAGCAGGATCTGATCGGTTCGCCATCAATATGCACGGTGCAGGCACCACACTGGGCGATACCGCAGGCAAACTTGGTGCCCTTGAGATCCAGAATGTCCCGAATGACCCATAACAAGGGCATATCGGGTTCCACGTCCACGTCATGAACCTGGTTGTTGATTCGTAATTCCATCGTCACTCCCCCTGTACTGTAGTTGTACCAAGAGTACATCAATCTGCCGAAAAGAGGGTAGTCCAACCGGCAGGCCTGTTTGATATTGGTTAGTTGTCAGTCGCCGGTAATTCGGTTTCCGGGAAATTGTTTTTCACCGATGTGAAGTCTTCCGGGTAGTAGGTCATGCCTGCCACGTGCATGCCGGCATTGAGCTCCATCACGATGTCACCGGCCTCCAGGCGTTCAACTTCGCGTACCGGAATGGCATAGGTCGTGGGCGCATTGAACCAGTCAGTGGCATCCACCACGAGGTAGATATACAGGTTGTCCAGGTGGCGACGCACGTTGAGAACCTCGCCAACGGGTTCGCCACTTTCCAGGCGCACGGCCCTGCCGACGAGGGTTTCAGGATAAAGCGCTGCCTGGACACGCAACTCTTTTTCGGCATCAATCCGGGTATGGGTTTCCGAGTCAGACAGTGGAAAATCCAGTTCATCTTCTGCTTCATTGTCGTAGGGTTGAGCTATCCCGGTCTGGGAATGAGCCAAACATGCCCAGCCCAGGGCTACCACCAGCAGGCCGGCCAATACAGACAGTTTGCTGTTGGGGTACTGTGGATTACCGGTTGTCATAGTAAACTCCTTGATTTTCACGGAATTTTCTCCTGGAGGTGGCTTTTGGCGACCGCCTGGAGCTAGACCCCCAATGATGCAATAGCGTTGCAGGCACAGGCAAGTTTGGCGGAAAAGTCATTAAAAACAATAGGATAGTATTTTTTTCGGTTTCAAGGCTGTTGCAACGACAGGCCTTGCGAACAGTTGCCTGCTTCCACGGCAATCTTGAGTCAGGTGCTATTACTCCAGGAGTGTACGCACCGCATTAATACGCTTGCTGTTGGCATTCCAGTCACTGTAGCCGACCCGGGAAGCCGAGCGGACGGCGATGAAACCCTCAGCGGGCCGGTAGTGGAACTCCACATCATCCATGAATCCCATCAGGGGGGTGCGAAAGGTGAAGCGTGCATAGTTTGTCTCGCTGTGGACAAGCTCGGCACCCTCCATTGTATTGACTTTCTCAATGAGCATTGCCCAGCGTGAGCCGTCGGGATCGGCGATTGGCGCGATATAGTGGCTGTCCTCCAACGGCATATCACTGCAGACACAGTTGGGCGAGTTCGGGCAGGGCCTGAGGTTTTCATTCTGGACGCCGAGCACCACATTCATGCGGCGACTGTCTGCGGCCATCTTCAGTAACATCCCGAAAGCGGCGATGACCAGCAAGCCAAGAACTACGAACACACCTTTCACCAGAATTTGTAACATGTCGTCACCACTCTTGAAGCTTGTCATTATTCGGGACTGCCGGAGATTGCTGCGCAATGTCCGACCTGAAACAAATCAAGTTATTTTCTACCTTGAGGCTTATACCACGAAGCAGCCCGACTTGGATCACCTTTGAATAACTCGCCTGATGGTTTTGATGCCAGGCAGACGATCACCAGCCAGTTACCAGGGGCTTGCTATGTCCAGGGAGTCACCAGGTATTTGCTGCCGGTATGTCGCGCTGCATAGGTCGCAATGGCCGCGGGGTCGAGCATGCCGGCCAGTGACACTGACCCGGCATATTCTGTAGCAAACGTGGTGGTCAGTTCAGCACCAATGCGCTGCTGTAACTGCACCAGTTTTTCCATGCCTAGCTGTTGCAGGAAAGGCGAAAGCAGCCACGCCTTGATAGACCAGGCGACGCCGAAAGTGCGGTTGAAGGTGGTCGGCGAGGTGTCCATGTTGCCGTAGATATAAAGTTGCTTGAACGTGTCAGAGCCATAGCGTGAAAACGTGGTCATTTTACTGACGGCAACCTGTTCCATGGCGGTAAGTATCTGGCCGCCGAGTGAACCGCCGCCGGTGGCATCAAAAGCAATGGTGGCACCGGTTGCCGACAGGGCGGCTACCAGGTCGGTCATGAAGGAGTCGCTGGTCGAGTTCACGACATGAGTGGCGCCAATGTCCTGTAACAGTTTCACCTGGGCGTCACTGCGCACGATATTAACCAGACCAATGCCATCCTTCAGGCAAATTTTCACCAGCATCTGGCCAAGACTGGAGGCTGCTGCGGTGTTCACCAGGGCCGTGTGGCCTTCCATGCGCATGGTTTCTACCAGGCACAGGGCAGTTAGCGGATTGACCTTGCTGGCGGCACAGGCCGCAGCATTGATCCCGTCGGGGACCGGCAGGCACTTGCTGGCCGGCATGACCCGGTACTGGGCATACATCTCGCCACCCAGCATGGCGACGGTTTTGCCTTCCAGGTGCGCACAATTTCTACCGGCCCTGATGACCGACCCTGCCCCTTCATTGCCGGCCGGCAGGGGCTGTCCAATGCGGGGGGCGACGATGGGCATCAGGGCTTCGGGAATAGTGGCGGTGAGAACAGGACGCGCGGTTGTGCCTTCAAGCCGGGCAGTGGAAAAATCGGCAGGGCCAAACAACTGGCTAATGTCAGACGGGTGAATCGGGGCTGCCTGGACTTTGACCAGGACTTCATCGGCTCCAGGCTCCGGGATTGCCTCTTCGATCAGGAAAACTTCCAACCTGCCGTCTTCCGTGATGAGACTCTGTAATTTCAATCCGCTATCATCCATGTTGAACTCCTGTACAGCTGCTACTTCGTTTACCGAATACTATTCCAAGGCACTCGGGTTTTGTAACTGAGTGTTCAAATAGTATGTCGCTAAATTGTATGTGACGAATTCTTCGCGGCTAAAGCCGCTTCCTACAAATAGCTGCCCTGGTAGGAAGCGGCTTTAGCCGCGAAGAATAATTTCTCCTGAACTCAAAACGGGACACCTTGAATCTATCTCTCGGGTAGTGATTTCAGGACAACTGTGTCTTAATTGGCGCCCGTTTTCAGTGCAGTGATAATCAATACCATGTCTTCCACGCTATATCTCAACAAGCAGGCCGACAGGCGACTGAAAAAAGGCCATCTTTGGATCTATTCCAATGAAGTCGATATCGGCCGCAGTCCCCTGAAAACCCTCCATCCCGGCGAGCATGTGTCTGTCTACAGTCATAGTGAGCAATTCCTGGGCAGGGCCATGATGAATCCGCAAACGTTGATCTGTGGCCGTGTGTTCAGCCGTGATGAAGACGCTGTGCCGGACCAGGCGTTTTTCACGCAGCGCCTTCAGTCGGCCCTGTTGCTGCGCGAGCAATGCTTTGCAGCGCCTTACTATCGGCTGGTGTACGGGGACGCCGACTTTTTACCCGGCGTGGTCATAGATCGCTATGACGATATTTTTGTCATCCAGCTGTCCATCGCTGGTATGGACAAGGCCAGCCAGGCACTGGTGGATGCGCTGGATGCCCTGTTCAGTCCGCGGGGCATTGTTCTGCGCAACAACCATGTCGGCCGTGAATTGGAAGATCTGCCGGATGAAATGGAAGTCCTTGGCGATGTGCCGGAATGGACACAGGTGGTTGAAAACGACACGCGTTTTGAATTCTCGGCCCGCACCGGGCAAAAGACCGGCTGGTTCTATGACCATCGTCCCAATCGGGCGCTGGTGCAGTCCCTGGCTTCCGGCAAGCGCGTGCTGGACATGTTTTCCTATATCGGCGGCTGGGGCATCCAGGCAGCGCAGGCAGGTGCCAGTGATGTGCTGTGCGTGGACTCCTCGGCACCGGCCCTGGAAGGCGTGATCCATAATGCTGCTCTTAATGGCCTGGACAATGTTGTGCGCAGTCAGAAAGGCAAGGCTGTGGACGTGATGAAGGAACTCTTAGCCAACGGCGAGAAATTTGACCTGGTGGTCCTGGATCCGCCGGCCTTTATCCGCAAGCGCAAGGACCAGAAAGCCGGTGAAGCCGCCTATCGGCATATCAACGAGATGGCAGTACGCCTGTTGGCAGACAACGGGGTGCTGGTGTCTGCCTCATGTTCAATGCCCCTGACGGATGACATGCTTACGGGTATCGTGCACGGAGCCATTCACAAGCAGGGCAGAAGCGGCCAGTTGTTTGCCGTGGGCGGGCAGGGCATGGATCATCCTGTGCACCCGGTGATTCCGGAAACCCGTTATATCAAGGCACAGTTTTTTCGCGTCCTGTAGCCGGGATTATTCCTGCAGGACCTTTTTACCTTTCCACTTGAGCTCATACAGGTCATGCCGGCGGTCCAGTGTATTGGTCACCGAGCCCTCATTGCGCAGAATCTTCAGTTTCTCCAGGTCAAGGTCCACGATCAGGGTCATCTCGGTGTTGGGGGTGGTTTCCGAAATGATGGCATCGTGGGGAAAGGCAAAGTCCGACGGTGAGTACACGGCCGTCTGGCCATACTGGATATCGACACTTTCCACCTTGGGCAGGTTGCCGACGCTGCCGGCGATGGCCACGTAGCATTCATTTTCAATGGCCCGTGCCTGGGCACAGCGCTGTACGCGCAGGTAGCCGTTCTTGGTGTCGGTCCAGAAGGGCACAAAGAGGATCTGTACGTCTTCTTCGGACAGCAATCGCGCCAGTTCGGGAAACTCCACGTCGTAGCAGATGAGAATGCCGATACGGCCAAAATCCGTGTCAAAGGCCCGCAGCTCGTTGCCGCCCTGCAGCACCCAGTACTTTTTCTCCATGGGCGTGATGTGAATCTTGTGCTGGGAGTCCACGGTACCGTCACGACGGCACAGGTAGCTCACATTGTAGAGTTCGTTCCCGTCTTCGATGGGCATGGAACCGGCGATGATATTGATGTTGTAGGACACCGCCATGGCGGAAATGGCCGCCAGGATTTCCTCGCTGTAGGCCGCCAGGTTCCAGATATCCTCCACCGCATCCTTACCCTGCTTGAGTCCGATCAGGGGGGCGTTGAACAACTCGGGAAACAGGGCGACATCACACTGGTAATCAGACAGGGAATCGACAAAAGACTCCACCTGCTGCAGAAATTCATCGACCGTATTGAAGTAGCGCATTTGCCACTGCACACAGCCCAGGCGGGCGCTGGTCTTCTGCGTTCCGATCAGCTTGCGGTGTTCGGGGTCGTAGTGAATGTTGTGCCATTGCAACAGGGTGGCATAGCCCATGGATTCCTTGTCTTCGGGCCAGTAGGCACGCAGCAGGCGCTTGACCTCAAAGCCGTTGGATAACTGGAAGGAAAGGGCGGGATCGTGGACATCCTTGGCCTTGACCACGTCGATATATTCCTCGGGGGTCATGGTGCCGGCATACTCGCGATAATTGGGAATCCTGCCGCCGGCCATGATGGATTTCAGGTTGAGATTGCGGCACAACTCCTTGCGGGCCTCATACAGGCGCCGCCCCAGGCGCAGGCCGCGGTATTCCCCGGATACCATGACATCCACACCGTACAGCACGTCGCCCTTGGGATCGTGCGTGGTGAGGTAGGCATCCCCGGTGATCTCTTCCCAGGTATGGTAATCACCGAATTTCTGGTAATCCACGATGATGGTAAAGGCCGTGGCAATCACCCGGCCCTTGTCCTCGATACAAATCTGCCCCTGGGGAAAGGCAGCAAGCTGGGCCTGGTAGATAGTTTCAGGCCAGGCACCATCGTAGTCTTTGTAGACCTCGTCCATCAGGACTTTGACATCCGGGTAGTCTTCGGGTCTCAACTATCGCAGTTCCAGGCGGTGTTCCTGGGGTTCTTCAATGGCGACGGGATCTTCTTTGTGCATAAAAACCTTTATAGCTGTGGGGACTGCTGCCAATGATACCAGTGGCACTACCTCAATGTTCAATCTCCGCCGGTTTCACGGAATTCTGACTGGCGAGGAGGACAGAAGGTCATCAACACCTGTTCCGTGTCCCCGGTTGCAGACGTCAGGCCAGGGCTGCTGCGGGTTACAGCTGTAACGCTGCTGATACGAAGACCAGGAGATACCGGCGCGAGCGCTAAATGACTGTTGTCACGCTTGAAATGGCAGGTTGTCGCCCTCAGGTGAAAAGATGAGACAGTCATTAGCTATCGCAGGAGGTTGATAATGAAGAACAGGAAAAAGAAGCTCGGCATTGCCATCATCGCAGCCATCATGATGACAGGGTGCAGTAACGATTCCGGTACTTCGACAACAGGCAGCATGAATACAGATCCTGCCCGGTCCGGCTCGGGGTCCTCGGCAATTGACCCCCAGAGCCTTATAGCAGAGGCAACAACTGCCATCGCCAACCAGGCCGCATCAATCCAGGAGATTGAATTGCCTGACCTGTTTCCGGAGGAATACCAGGACAGCGACAATGCTATCCAGACTATGGCCGCCGCCACCCTGGCACCGACCGAGGGCAATGATGCCACCGGTGCCATTCTTTTGATTCAGGAACCGGAAAGGGAAAATCCCGAATCGTCCGTTAATAGCGGCCTGGACGCCCTGGATACCGATGCTGGCAGTGAAGATGACATGATCACACCAGCACTGCGCCTGGTTGCCCGTTTCAGTGGCCTGGCATCAGGCCCCCATGGATTCCATATCCATGAAAATGGTGATTGCTCAGCTGATGACGCCTCCTCGGCTGGTGGGCATTTCAATCCCACGGAAACTTCCCATGGTGCGCCAGCCAGTCCCGATACTCATGTCGGTGACCTGGGTAATATCTCGGCCGATGCTTATGGTGTGGCTGAGCTGGATGTACGCAATCCCAAGCTGTTCCTGAGTGGAACAAACTCGATCATCGGCAAGGCCGTGGCTATTCACGCTGATCTGGATGATTTGAGCACCCAGCCTGCCGGTAATGCAGGTGAGATAGTCGCCTGTGGTGTGATCGACCGGTACCGTCCTGAGGCACTGGATATATCCTGGTCTAACTGAGGCCCTGGTCCCTGAAGTACTCTTTGCGGGTAGCGCCACCAGGTCTTGTGACGTGCGTTAAGCCAGCTTCTGCGAACGACGTTTCGACGGTGCTACAGATCGCAAACAAAGACATCCATGCCCGGTTGCTGACACAGGGAGGGAGGGCCGTTTTCCTGCCAGAATGCCAGGACACCGTTTTCCTCAAGCAGTTCCACCATGTCGGGATGGTCCCAGGTTTCCCTGAATACAGGTTGCCAGATCCAGTGCAGGTGAATGCGCAAGTCGGCGGTTGAGCGCTTCATGAACGCGATGGCCAGTTCGTGTTCATCCAGAAGAGCGGCTATGGCAGCATAGTGGACATTGATGGACGTGGTAGGAGCTTTAGCGTAAAGCAATTTATGTAATGTGGAGACAATCCTGTCCCGGTCACCATCATATATCTGGCTGAGAAGGGCCTTGACCTCGTCTGAGGTTCCCTGGAATGTCTCCAGGTCAGGAATTTTTTCATCACGACCCAGGGTCAGGAAAAAGTTGACCACATCCCCCCACCAGTTGGGTGTCAGTTCTTCACCGATGTCATATTCCATGCGTGACTGTATGTTGTTGCCCACGGCCTCATAGGCTGCCATGAGAAAGCCGCGCCCATAACCGTTAAGCGGCTCCACCTGGATATTCGCCTTCAGGATATCAATAGTCAGATCAAATTCCCCCAGGCTCATCAGGACAGGTGCCAGCGGTTGCAGTTCCCACAGCGGGGCATCCATTTTTTTCAGGCGTTTTACCTCAGCCATGGCGCCTTGCCAGTCCCTCTTGGAGCCCAGGACGATTGCCTTGATGACATAGCCTTCGTACTTGTCAGGCGCCAGTTCAATCAACCGTTCTGCTGTTTCCATTGTGCGCTTGAGATGGTCTTTGGTGGTCATGCCTTCCAACGGATTCGACGACATGTAGAAGTGTGCACGGGCAAAATTGTACAGGGCGCCCTGGTAGTCAGGGTCCAGCGCCAGTGCCTGCTTGCTCAAAGACAAGGCCTTCCGGAAGTTCTGATTGTTGTAGGCGCGCCTTGCTGCCATGTTGTAACGATAGGCTTCAAAAGATTCTGTGGGACTGGCCAGTATTTCGGGATATGTGACCATACTGACATCGGCCTCCAGCGCCTGGGAGACCTGGGCGGCCATGGTCTTGTTGGTCTCGATCATATCCTTCAGGCTCCCGGTATCAATATCGTAGTCGTAGGCCCAGGTGATGACACCGGAGGCAGGGTCCAGCATTTGCAGCTTGATACGCGCGAAGTCGTCTATAAACATGACACTGCCGGTGATAATCGACTCTACATGCAGTAGCTTGCCGATTTCCTGTAAGGGTAATTCTTTCAGGTTGGGCGTGACGACACTGTCGCGTGCCACTATTTTAAGACTGGTGAGCTGGCTGAGCTGGTTGATCAGTTCATCGTGCAGTCCCAGGGTAAAGGTGTTCTGGTCCCGGGTGGGATCGGTTGCCAGGGTGGTAAAAGGCAGTACAGCGATGGAACCGGAAATGACCTGATCGGAGCCGGTAC
>CAZROW010000064.1:9179-17103 GCA_964601805.1 uncultured Enterobacteriaceae bacterium | reverse complement strand
CAAATACCCAGTTGGCACATTCTTCGCCCAGCTCGGCAACAGCCAGTTCCTGGTACTCCTGGATATCTGCTTCGGACAGCACATCCTTCCAGCGACCGTTGACCCCCTTGTTGATAAAGGTTTTGGCGCCTTCCCGAAAAGCTTCCCCGCCCATGGGGGTCACTTTTTCCGCATTGGCCCTCATCCAGTCGAAAGTGCAGTATTCCACAATCTGTGGCCAACGCTCTTCATTGATCGGGATCTCCAGATAGTTCGCAATATTGCGCATTTCACCTGCCAGGTCCTTTTTCAGGTCGTTGTAATGAAACAGCCTGACATTGGGCAGGTCACGGAACTCCCACCAGCTGCGAATATTTTCCCAGAACGACCACATGGGGTAGCCATCTTTGCGGAGCAAGTCATACCAGAATGCCTTGATGTCTGCCGAGGGACGTTCAAGGGTCGGGCCGACCAGTCCCGGTGTTTCATTGAACATCTCGTAAAATTCGTCATTGGCATTGAACAGATGGTTGTGGAGGCTCCAGACAATGTCCGGAAAATTCCGCGTCACATAGAGATACTTGCATTGCGGTTTGAATACGAGGGCATCCAGGGGTAAATGGGTTTTGATGAAACGGCGGTGTTGCTGATTGCCCAGGATGTCGAATTTCACTTCCTTGGGCATGACCCGAATATCCAGCCAGGGTGTCAGGCTTTCCGTGTGCAGATCAGGATCACCCTGAAAAATGAGTTGCGCGACAATCTGCTGCGTCCATGTCGTGCCGGCCTTGGCGTAGGTACCGATGATGATGTCGTCATCACGGAATTCAAATTCATTCCAGATGGTGGAGTCCATGTGGTGGTTATGGATTTCGCGAGTCTTTCGGGGTAGTACGGCTTCAATCATTTTCTTATTCTTTTACTGGTGGGTTATGGGATTTTAAATTCCTTTATTACTCCATCTTCGACTTGAACAGGTTGGGTGCCTGCTCGGCCAGGGTCTCATGCATCTTGCTTTCATCCTGCACCGCAATCATGGCATCAAGCATGGCACGTGTTTCTTCCCGTGAATTAACTCTCGGGAATTCAGACTCAGGCACGTCTACGCCCAGGAATTCACACAGGGGTGACCACCCTTGTTTCACCTCAAACACGAGCAGTTTTTCAGGTGGAACGGCAGCAACAATTTCTTCATTACGACGATTGAAATAATCGATCATCCAGTCACGATCATTGATATGTGCCTTGTAGTCTTTCCACATGCACAACTCCAGGAACTCACGCAGGGGGCCATTCTCCAGCCATTCAGTGGTATCCGGTGCCATGATGGTTTTGTGCACTGAATCAAACCAGCTTTCTGCAGATCGGGTGGTAAGGATGACCTGGGCGTCAGGGTAATGTGCCATCTGCTCGCGCCAGAACGAACAGGCAGGATAGTCCACCGCCGACTGGTAGTCGGCAAAAATGGTGTTCCAGTCGGGCTTACCCTGCCCGGCTGCAATCCAGAGGGGGACACGCTCTTCGACATGGGGCAACACTTCCCCCATGTGGTAACAGGGACCAAACCCCAGATGCTCCAGGGCGACTTTCAGGGAAGCTATGCCTGTTCTGCCCAGGCCTGCACCGATGATTTTCAATGCCATTGTTTTTATTCTCCAGGGCGGTATCGCCTGGAACATTTAACCCCAGCATGTCTGTGTTGTCGACTGGGAAAATCAGAAGGCAGACAGGCGAGTGAGCAGGTCATCTACACGACTGGAATAACCCCACTCGTTGTCATACCAGTTCAGGGTCTTGATATAACGCCCGCCAATGACCTGGGTGAAGGTGGCATCGTAAATGGAGGAATGGGGATTGCCGATGATGTCGGTGGACACCAGTGGAATGGAGGTGAACTGCAGAATATTTTTCATGGGCCCATCGGCAGCGGTTTTGACCGCCTGGTGAATCTCGTCGATAGTCACTTCCGTTTCCAGTTCTGCGACAAGATCCACAACCGAGCCATCCGGTACCGGTACACGGGAGGCGATGCCGTCCAGTTTACCATTGAGCTCCGGCAGCACTTCGCCAACCGCCTTGGCGGCACCGGTTGAGGTGGGAATGATATTTTCAGCTGCCGCCCGGGAGCGGCGCCAATCGGAATGCGGCACATCGGCCAGGCGCTGGTCGTTGGTATAGGCATGGACCGTATTGATCACGCCCTCACGAATGCCAAAGGCATCATTGAGCACCTTGGCCATGGGGGCAAGGCAGTTGGTGGTACAACTGGCGTTGGAAACAATCCGGTGGGATTCATCCAGTCCGGCATCATTGACGCCCAGTACCACGGTGAAATCGATATCATCTTTCGCCGGCACCGTCAGTACAACCCGTTTGGCACCTCCGGCCAGATGCTGTTCCAGTTGTTCGCGGGCTCGAAAAACACCGGTGGATTCCACCACCACGTCGATACCCAGTTCACCCCACGGCAATTCGGCCGGATTTTTTTCGGCCAGCATTTTCACCTGCGAATGACGGGTCTGCATGATGCCGTCTGCCAGGGTGACATCCCCCTTGAACCGGCCCATCACGGTGTCGTACTCAAGCAGGTATTTCAGTGCTGCGGGATCAAACAAATCATTGATGGCCACGACCTGGATATCCGGATTGGTTTCCAGGATGCGAAACACCGCCCTGCCGATACGGCCAAACCCATTGATACCAACTTTCAACGTCATAGCCTGCCTCCTGCCGGACCCAGTGCGCAGTAGGCCCTGATTACATCCATGATGCGACTGGCATGGCCCATGGTTTCGTACCACCCGATGGTTTTCACCATGCGCTGTCCCGACTTGATGGTGGCCTTGCTGTCAAACAGCAGAGACTGGCGAGTCCCGATGACATCCGAAGACACGATCGGGTCATCATTGAACGCCAGGCAATCCGGCATGGCCTCGGCACCCCGGGCAATGGCGTCGTTAACATCGGCAACAGAAACCGCCGGATCATCAAAGATGATCGTGGTATCAAGCATCGAGCCTTTCTGCACGGGCACATTGAGCGCGTTGCCGCCCAGTTTCCCGGCCAGCTGCGGCATGATCTGTTCTACCCAGTAGGGAGAGGCATTGGAATTCGGAATGATATTCTCGGCAGCCGAGCGGGAACGGCGGCGATCAGGGCCGGCCCGGTCCTGCAGGGCCTGGTCGCTGGTGTAGGCATGCACGGTGGTCATGAAGGCCTTGTCGATGGCCAGTCCGGCACTTTCCAGGGCAAACAGCAGGGTCGCCAGGGCACCGGTCGTCGCAGAACCCGCACAGATCATCCTGTCCTGCACCTGGATCTCCTGCCCATTGATCACGGGCATCACCATGCGATCGATCTTCGATGCCGGCAGCATGGAAATCAGGACCCGGTCGGCACCGGCATCAAGATGGGCCTGCATGTCGTCAACCGTGTTATGGATTCGCGTTGCATCGACAACGAAGTCCACGTCAAAAACATCCCAGGGTACTTCCTGCGGACGATCTGCAGACAACATCCGGGTACTGAACTTGTGGTTTTTCAGGGTATGGCCATCCAGGGTGCAGTCGATATCCTCGACCCCCTCGGTTTCCATCAGGTAGTGAATAATGTCAGGACGACCGATATCGCAAATCACAGGAATACTGATGTCGTCGCTTTCCATGGCGAGACGATAGAGATGCCGGCCGATCAGGCCGAACCCCATAATGCCTATCCTGATCTGTTGCCTGGAGTCAGTCATTGACCTTTCCTGAATCCTGCTGTTTGACGATTGATACTAACTGAACCTGGTACCACTGTATGCACCAGTATTGTGCAACTACGCACCGCTATGGCATAAAACTGCCCGGATATGCCTATAATTACCTTTCATACCCTGAGGGGTTGCAACAATGAGGCCAATCACTACTGACCAGGCATCACGCACGATGTTAATAGCCCTGGTGAGATGACATTGGTCGCCGAACACGGGATATAAAAAATGAAAAGACTACCGAACATAACAGGTGTGTGGCTGGCCCTGGCCACCCTGCTCCATGCCTCACAGGGTATGGCCCATCACAGCTTCGCTGCCGAATTCAGCTATGAGCTCACTGGCAGCATCGAAGGTGAAGTGATCGAAGTCCTGTTTGTAAATCCTCACGCCCGTTTTTTTATCGCCGTGATCAATGATGAAGGGGAAGAAGAAATCTGGGATGCACAAACTTCCAGCAGTGTCGGCCTGACCCGTTTTGGCTGGGTCGAGGACACCCTGCAGGTGGGCGATCATGTTGTCCTGGAAGGCAACCTGGGCCGGGACAATACTCGCAAGATCTGGATTCGCAAGGTCACCCTGGACAATGGCCGCGTCATTACACCGACACCCGGAGGCGCTGACTATGTTGATGAGAACCTGTAAATCCTGCCTGCTTGCCTGGGTCTTCCTGCTCTTTACACAGGCCAGTTTTGCCCAGGTTGCCGGGCAATGGTTGTTGACCATCAACCATGGCGGGGAACGCCTCGGCATTCTGACTATTGAAGACAATGGCAATACCCTGGAAGGATTTATCGATGGCGGCCCGATTGCCATGAGCCTGGACGGCAATGCCATCGACATGACAGTGGATTACCGTGATGGCGGCGGCCGCCTGCTGAGCCGGCATTTCACCGGTACCGTCACGGATAGCCGTATGTCGGGTACTCTGGTGGCGGCCCATGATAATTCCGAAGGTACCTGGACAGCCCGCCCATGGAATGGCCCCGGCTCTTCCGCCCCGCCTGCTCCCGTTGACCTGACCGGCACCTGGTCACGCATCTCGGCCGGTACCGAAAAAGTCCACCTGGATTACACCAATGCCGCCCGGGAACGTGTCGATGCCTACCATTACCTGGACGATCCTGCCCTGCGCTGCATCTCTCCTGGCCTGGTGCGGATTTCCGGCTGGCCCTATCCCCTGGAAATCATCCAGAACGACAAGCAGGTAGTGATTCTTTATGAAAGCTTTCACGAGGTCAGGCGCCTGTTTACCGACGGCCGTGATTTTCCCGATGACCTGCCTGCCACGTCCATGGGCTACTCCATTGCCCACTGGGAGGGCTCGACCCTGGTGGTGGAAACCCGGCAGTTGAAGCCGAATTTTGTCGACCTGGCCGGCCAGCCCCTGTCAGGTGATGCCGTGGTCACCGAACACATTTCACTCAGTGAGGACGGCAATGTTCTGCGTAGCTTGCTGACCCTGGAAGACCCGCAATTCTACAAGCGCCCCATTACCCGTTTTCGCCAGTGGCGACGCACTCCGGATACGGCCATCCTGGAATATGACTGTGATCCCTACCCGTTCTTTCGCGGCCTGGAACTGGAAGGTACCCTCCAGGATTACTGGCAGCGCATGCGCCAGGCAGCCCGGAATCGCTGAACAAGTGCTTAATTACCGGGTACATGAAATGGACAATGCGCTTTACAGTTCATATCCTAGACACTGACAAATTCCAATACCGGCTTTAAACCATGAAAACGCTTTTTGCTTTACTTGTTGCTGCATGCACCACGCTGACCTTCGCCCAGGAAGGCAATGTCATTTACGTCACCAATGAAGACTCCAATTCGGTGTCGGTAATCTCCGGGGACACCAATGAAGTCATTGCCACCATTCCCGTGGGAAAACGCCCACGCGGCATCAAGGTCAGTCCTGACGGCAGTGTCTTTTATGTTGCCCTGAGTGGCTCACCCAAGTGCCCGCCCACGATGGACGATGAAGTCTGTGAACAGATGGAGGCTGACAAGGCAGCCGATGGTATTGCCGAGGTCAACGCCGTTACCCATGAAGTGGTGCGCATTCTGCCCAGCGGCTCTGACCCGGAACAGTTCGATGTAAACTGGGACACCAGGCGCCTGTATGTGTCCAATGAAGACATCCATATGGCCAGCATCCTTGACCTCGACGAAGGTGAGATTCTGATGCAGGTACCAACCGGCCTTGAACCGGAAGGTGTACGCCTGTCACCAGATGGCAGCCTGGTGTATGTGACCGGCGAGGTGGACAGCGACATTACTGTGATCAACGCCATCAGCGGAGAGGAAATTGCCCGTATCGATGTGGGCCTGCGACCACGGGATTCGGTTTTTACCAGCGATGGCACCCGCGCCTACATCTCTGCGGAATTTGGTGAAAGCATTGCCGTAATTGATGTGGCCAGCAACAGCCTGGTCAGTGAAATTCCCCTGGCCGAAGGCTCCCTGCCCATGGGGCTGGTGCTGTCGCCTGATGAATCAACACTCTATGTTGCCAATGGCCGGGGCCAGACCGTGGTTGCCATCGACCTGGAAGCAGAAGAAGTCACAGAATCTGTGGTGGTTGGCCCGCGTCCCTGGGGACTGGCCATGAGCCTGGATGGCAGCACCCTGTATTCGGCAAACGGTCCGTCCGATGATGTCTCCGTCATTGACGTGGAAAGCTTCGAAGTGATCAAGAAAATACCCGTGGGTGAAACCCCCTGGGGACTCGTGGTAGGTCCGGCACCGCGCTGATTCAGACGAAGCGGGCAGCCAGGCGAACAACGGCTTCCGAATTGCCATCTATACGGAACATATCCGGAATTTCACACAATTGCTCAAAGCCGGCACTGCGATACAGGGTCAGGGCCGGCTGATTGGCGCTGAGCACTTCGATATCAACCCATTCAATATCGGAATTTTCCCTGACCCACTGGCAGCCGAACTCCAGTAACTGCCTGGCGTAACCCTGGTTGCGGTACTCAGCCCCCACCCCCATGCCCAGCAGGGCACGATGCGTGACCGAACTGTCCGCATGGGCTCTCATGTCCACATGACCCATGATATTGCCGCCTTCATCACAGATAACCCAGGCACGACGCCAGCCTGGCTGCCCGATAGTTTTTGACAGGCCCGAGACGAAACAAGATTCCTTTTCCGAGGGAAAATCCGCCACTTCCCGGGAAACCGGCTGGAACAGTGCATAGCCATGCTTGCCGTTCAACGCCAGTTGGGCGTTCAGGTAAGCAAAAAACTCAGGGTAATCTGAGGAAGCCAGCGGCCGGATGGTCGTATTCATCAGCCCGGGATGTTCCCGTGGTCAGGCATATTCACGCGCCAGGGCCCGCCGTGTTTTTTCAAGCAATACCCTAGTCAGGCGAATGCCTTCGATATCCTCAATCTCACGACCTTCATACTCCACGCCAACGTAACCGCGATACCCGGCATCCAGCACAATACGCATCATGCGATCAAAGTCGGTGAACGTTTCTTCACCCTGTGCATCAAAGTCATAGGTTTTGGCACTGACGCCCCTGGCATAGGGCATGAGCTCCTGTACACCCAGGTAGTGATCGTACCTTTCTTGTTCTGAAATACGGAAATTGCCGAAGTCAGGCAGGGTCCCGCAATTATCGGCCTCCACCATCTCCATGACACTCGACAGCCACTTGCCGTTGCTGGACAGCCCGCCATGGTTTTCAACAATGACATTGATGCCATAGTCGCTGGCAAATTCACACAGGCGTTGCAGACCGTCGGTGGCCAGTTTCTGCTGCTCCTCGTAAGTCCCGCTGGACTGCGCATTGACACGAATGGAATGACAGCCCAGCCAGGCGGCCGCCGCCACCCACTTGTAGTGATTGGTAATTGCCGTGGTCCGGGCGGCATTGTCAGGATCACCCAGGGCACCTTCCCGGTCACACATGATCAGGACGCTGCGCACACCGTTGTCATCGCAACGCTGTTTCAATTGTGCCAGGTAATTCTTGTCCTCAGCCTTGTCCATCCAGAACTGGTTGACGTATTCCACTGCCTCTATGCCGAGTTGGTTGCGGGCAAATCCTGGAAAATCGAGATTGCTGATCTCGCCCCCAAACAGGCGTCTGTTCAATGACCACTGTGCCAGTGATATTTGAAACAGCTCATCACCCTGCCCCGCCACCTGCGACGGCAGAACCGAAGCCAACGCCA
>CAZROW010000064.1:0-9079 GCA_964601805.1 uncultured Enterobacteriaceae bacterium | reverse complement strand
TTTATCCTTTTATCGAAAAGCCCATCGAAGCTGTCGGATGGCGGCACTTCGTGCCTTATCCGACCTGCACCCTGTATCCCTGCCTCCCTGTATCGACTCTCATGCCCTTCGTCACTTGCCGAATCTTCTCAATAGTGCCATATTCTGCGTCTTCTCTGCCAAAATAAATAACACAATAATTACAAGAGTTATCCAGAGGGGAAGCATGGATTTTTCCACAAGATCGAAGCTGTCGATCATGATGTTCCTGCAATTTTTTATCTGGGGTTCCTGGAACGTCACCATGGGCACCTATCTGCTGAATATCGGGTTCGATGCCATTTCAGTCGGTGCGTCCTACAGCACCATGAACTGGGGCGCCATTTTTGCGCCGGTCATCGTCGGCATGCTGGCTGACCGGTTTTTCCCGGCCCAGAAAGTCATGGCCATCCTCCATCTCATGGGCGCCGCCATACTGTGGTGGATTTCCTCGATAACCGACCCGGCCGTATTCTTCTGGACACTTTTTGCTTACGCATTGTGCTATATGCCCACGCTGGCCCTGGCCAATTCAGTGTCTTTCAACCAGATGGATGATCCCGGCAAGCAGTTCCCCGGCATTCGTGTCATGGGCACCCTGGGCTGGATTGTGGTCGGCCTGATTATCGGCGTGATGGTGCCCAGCCTGTCAGGCAACTCTATTGAAGCCACCAACGTGCCGTTGCGCATCGGCGCCGCCAGTTCGCTGGTCATGGGTATCTACTGCTTCTTCCTGCCCGACACACCGCCCAGCAATGTTGGCCGCAAACCTTCACTGGCAGAAGTACTTGGCCTGGAAACTCTCTCGCTCATGAAAGATCGCTCTTTTGCGGTCTTCATTATCGGCTCCCTGCTGATTTCCATTCCCCTGACTTTCTACTACAACTTTGCCAATGCCTTCCTGAATGAAACCGGCATGGAAAACGCCGCAGGAAAAATGACCATGGGGCAAATGTCCGAAGTGATTTTCCTGGTCCTGATTCCCTTTTTCTTTGTCCGCCTCGGCGTGAAGAAAATGTTATTGGTGGGGATGGCTGCCTGGATATTACGCTACGTGATGTTTGCCTTCGGTGACAACGACAACCTCGTTCTCATGCTCTACCTGGGCATCATTCTTCACGGCGTCTGCTTTGATTTCTTCTTCGTCACCGGGCAGATCTATGTTGACCGCTTTGCTCCTGCCAATATCCGCTCCAGTGCGCAGGGCTTTATTCATGTCGCCACCTATGGTGTTGGCATGGTCATAGGCTCCTGGGCATCTGGCGCCATTGTCGACAACTACGTCATTGCCGGCAGCAACCTGCATGACTGGAACACTATCTGGTTGATCCCCGCCGGGATGGCCTTTATCGTCATGGTCGGATTCATGTTGTTTTTCCGGGAACCTGCCACTGAACAAACACCTGCAACACCCACCGAAACCCCAATGGGAGACAGTTATGATACGCCACGTTAAAACTATTGCCTTGTTAATACTTGCATCCGGTTTGCTTGCGCCCCTGGCACAGGCCCAGGACATGGATGTGATACAGCGTATGAAGGACCGGGAAGAAATCGAACACCTGATGTGGCGCTACACGCGTGCACTGGATACGTTCGACCCGGACGCCTACGTTGCCGTATACACTGAAGACGGCGCCTTTGGTCAGGTCAAGGGACACGATGCCCTGTACAAGATGATCGCCGACCTCAGGGCGTCACGTGAACAACGCGCCGCTGAAGGCAATCCTCCGCCTGAAATGTTTCATGCCACAGAAAATTACTGGACCGAATTTGTCAGCAAGGATCACGCACGCCATCACGCCTACTGGGTGACCTACTACGGTGCCAATGGCCCGGATGCACCAGCGCGCATGATCCAGGTCGGCCGCAGTGTGGATGACCTGGTACGCGTGAACGGACAATGGCTGATCCAGTCACGGAATGTCGCACCACAAGACTGAGTTTTTGCACACCATCGGGTATTGTTACCCGGTAACCAGGTAACAGGGGGAATCATGTCAAACCAGTATTCAAATACTATCAGCCGCAGGAAGCTACTCAGGCAGGGGGCGGCCTTCTCAGGCATGCTCGCCCTTCCCCCATTTGCCACATCGGTGCTGGCACAGGATATTCGCTATGCCCGCGAATCGCGCACCGTCAGGACCACGCAGGGCAGAATGCGCGGCCTGGCCTATGAGGATGGCAGCGTCAACGCCTTCTACGGTATTCCCTACGGCAAGACATCAGCTGGTGCCGGCCGTTTCCAGCTTGCCCAGGCCCCCGACAGCTGGAGTGGCGTGCGTGAAATGACACGGATTGGTGACCGCAGCCCGCAAATGCGTCGGGCCGATGGTTTCATCAGTGAAATCTTTGCCCTGGATCGCCGCGAACCCATGAGCGAGGACTGCCTGCGAATCAATGTCTTCACCCCGGCAACTGACAACCGCGACCGCCCCGTGATGGTCTGGTTCCATGGAGGTGGTTATACCAGCGGTTCCGGCGGCTGGATTCTTTACGATGGCAAGAACCTGGCCAAATCCCAGGACGTTGTTGTTGTCACCGTCAATCACCGCCTGAATGTCTTCGGTCATCTCCACCTGGCCGAATTGCTCGGTGAGGAATACGCCGATTCCGGCAATGTCGGCATCATGGATTGTGTCGCGGTACTGGAATGGGTGCGGGACAATATCGAGAACTTCGGCGGCAATCCGGACAATGTCACCCTCTTTGGACAATCCGGTGGCGCCGGTAAAGTCAGCACCCTGATGGCCATGCCTGCAGCCAGCGGACTGTTCCATCGCGTTATTGCCATGAGTGGCGCCAATATCCAGGCTATCTCCACAGATGCCGCGACTGAAACCGCGGAGCGCTACCTGTCCGCCCTCGGTGTACCGGCCAACCAGTATGGCCGGATTCGCAATTATCCCTGGGAACAAATGCTCGATACCTACCTGGAAAACCAGGGCCTGTCCCTGGGACCGGTCATGGATGGCAGGCATTTGCCACGCCACCCCTTTTCGCCGGACGCCCCACCCCTGTCAGCAAACATACCCCTGATGATGGGATCCACGGAGCATGAAACCTATTTCTTCCCGGGGCAGCCCATAGAAAACTTTGATGACAATGAACTGATCAGTCGGGTCAGCGCCATCACCGGCGCCTCTGAAAATGAAACACGCAATCTTGTCGAGGTGTACAAACGCGGAAGACCTGGTGTCAATAACGTCAAGTTATTCCACATCATCAATTCAGACAGCACCTTCCGCAGGAATGTATTGACGCAGGCCGAACTCAAGTCAGACCAGGGTGGTGCCCCGGTCTGGAAATATTATTTCAGCTGGCAGTCGGGTGTCAGGGAAGGCAGGCTCGGTGCTTATCACTGCATTGACATTCCCTTTGCCTTTAACAACGTGGATGCAAGTGCCTCCATGCTGGGTGCCGATGCAAGCCGGTATCCCCTGGCCAGTCGCATGAGTGGTGCTTTCGCACAGTTTGCTCGCACGGGAGACCCCAATATCGAAATGCTGCCAGCCTGGCAGCCTTTTGACCGACAAAACCGGGCCATGATGCGCATGGATAAAGAGCCCGAGCTCCTGATCAATGCCTGGCCTGAGGAGCGCAACGCCCTGGCTCGCATTAGCTGAACCGGTAGTTTTAAAAAAAGTGTGACCCCTGTCACATTAATTACACCTGTCCTGGCAAGATAGTACGCGCCTAAGGGAAAAACCCTTAAACACCACATTATCAGTCAGTCATTTCTTTGATTTCCATCACACTTGCAGTAAATTGAACTGGCATTGAGACACAAGGAATATCAATCTGATATCGAATGCTCGTTAGGTAACAAATAGATATCGTATTTACCCTGTTTATTGTTACCATCTGAAACAGATTACTGACGTTTCGTTCCAGTTATAGCAGCACAGCATTCAGGATGTTGAACAACACAAGGAAGATTGCCATGAGTGACCAGGACAAAGGAATAAACAAACCTGGCGTACCACGGGATAACGCTGACTCTACTAATGCCATGACACACGAAGCTCTCAAAAGTGAAGTGACACCGGATACTCACTACAAGTCTATTCTGGATTCTTTGCCGGACTGGGTTTGGGAAGTCGACCAGAATGGCTACATCACCTATTCAAATGCCACCGTGGAATCTTTCCTGGGTTATGTGCCAAGACAGATCATCGGCAAATCCATCCTGTCTCTTGTACCACAGGAAAAAGCTGACACAGCCCTTGAATTATTGAACAGGCAGTGGGCTATTGATTCTAAGGCTGAATACCTGAGCCATGGCTTCTTCTCCCTTGAAGGCGAGCAAATTAACTTAAAAACCACTGGCACCCCCTTTTACGACAACGTCACCCGGAGCAAGGGCTTTCGCTTTACAAGCCGTCTCGTTGAAGAGGAAAGCGAGCATGCAATATCCCATTTCACCACCAACAACCTGAATGAAGCCGTTGTCCTGATGGACAATGAACGGAAAGTTATTTACATCAATGACACTTTCACCGATATTTTTGGTTATACACGGGAAGAAATTATCGGCCACTCAATCGCAGAGTTGGGTACAGAACAAAGCCTGGTGTCTTCTGTACAGGAAAAAGATGTCACCGGCGCATTGACCCGAAAAAATACTGTCTGGCAAGGTGAAGTGCTGCGAAAAAGCAAAAGCGGCCAGTATATTCCCTGCCTGCTGAGTGCTTCCGCCCTGCGTGATGAAAACAACGAGATAACCAATTTTATTGGTACTTATTTTGACCTGCGTCGCATGAAGCATTCAGACCAGACGCAGAAAAATGCCCTGAAGGCGACAATCAATGCCGTGTGCAAGGCTATCGATGAGCGCAATGTCCTCAAGGGCCAGCACCAGGACCAGGTGACAGATCTTGCCGTGGCCATAGCCTTTGAAATGGGCAAGGACCTCAACTTCATAGAAGGCCTGACCCTGGCCTCGCATCTGCATGACCTGGGGGAAATGTATATTCCACCTGAAATTGCCAACAAGCCCGGCGCACTCAGTGATGCCGATTTTGAACTGATCAAGATTCATCCCATCAAGGGCTACGAAATACTCAAGGACATCAAGTTTCCCTGGCCCGTAGCCAATATCATTCTTCAGCATCATGAACGCATCAATGGCAGCGGCTACCCGAAAGGTCTCAAGGGCGATGAAATCATGCTCGAAGCACGTATCCTTGCAGTGGCAGATATGGTTTGCACCATGCTCACCGATCGACCCTTTCGGCCAGCCTATAGCATGGAGCAGTGTATTGATGAACTGGAAATCAACAAGGGCATTCTTTATGACGAGCGTGTGGTGGATGTCTGCCTGCGCCTGATCCGGGAAAAAAGCTACCGCCTCAAGCAAGTCTGAGCCTGGCTCTGCACACCAGTATTCTCCCGGGCATCTATCTCCGGGTGTTTTCCCCCTCAAACACAGTTATTTTCACTGCCCCGCTAATCAGCAGCCTCTTTTGTCCGTAAACTGCAATCCGATTTTTGCGGAAATTTGCTTGTAGAACAGTGCTAAACAAGCAATTGGCAGAAAAGTGCGCATTGCCACGTTACCAGTGTAACTGTTTTTTGATTAAACCCAATAATAAGTTATCATACGCTTTGTTCATTAAAGTAAACAAAAAAGCCAGCGGCAGATCACTACAATGAGTCAATGGGAAGGATTTGAAGAACTGGTCAAGGTTGTCGACGTGGGAAGTTTCTCCGGCGCTGCCAGGGCCATGGGTGTGTCCAAGGGGCATATCAGCCAGCGCATAAGCCAACTGGAGGACAGGCTCGGTACCCGTCTGCTGCACAGGACTACCCGTAAATTGTCCCTGACAGAACTGGGCAACCTCTACTACCAGCGCTGCAAGCAGGTCATTGAAGACCTTGATGAAATCGAGCAGACCGTGTCGGAATTCCAGCAGCGGGCTACCGGACTGCTCAAATTAAGCTCGCCCAACCTTCTGGGCGAAATGCACATCGTTCCCGCCATTACCGATTTTCTCAAGGAGCACCCGAGCCTGGAAATCGAACTGAATTTTCATAGCCGCAAGGTAGACCTCATTGAGGATGCGTATGATGTGGTCATCCAGGTGGGCGCCCGAACCGATGTCAATGTCATCAACCGAAAACTGGCTGACACCAATTTTATTCTTGTCGCCAGTCCCGCTTATCTCAAGTCACACGGCCTGCCCGAAGTACCCCAGGACCTGAAATACCTGAACTGTCTTCAGTTTTCCGAGTACAACACCAGCAAGCCCTGGAGGTTTGTCCGTGGAGAAGAGCAGGTTTCCATTCGTGGCAAGAGCCACTGGCACAGCAACAGCGGTCATTGCCTGCTCGCAGCAGCCCGTGACGGCCTTGGCCTTGCCTACCTGCCGGATTACTACCTGGCAGACGATATCAAGTCTGGCACCCTGGTCAGGGTCCTTGAAGACTGGACTGGCATCGACCGGGACATCGTGGCCATTTACCAGCAGCGCAGGCACCTGTCGGCCAAGGTAAAACTGTTTGTAGACTTCCTGGAAGAGCGTTTCAACAGCCAGCGACCCTGGTAGATTTCTTATTGGAAGTTATCTGCGTTATTCTTGAGTCATGCTTAAATCCGTAGTATCCCCCCTAATCAAGTTTCTCGAGAAGGAATACGCCAGCGGCATACTGCTGTTCATTATGGCCCTGGCTGCCATGGTGGCAGTAAACAGTCCGCTTGCTTCGTATTACGACGCCCTGCTGAGCACCTATGTGGAAGTCCGCATCGGTGACTTCCAGATATCCAAGCCGCTGTTGCCCTGGGTCAACGACGGCCTGATGGCAATTTTCTTTTTCCATGTAGGCCTGGAGATCAAGCGCGAACTGATTGACGGCAAGCTCACCGATTTATCGACCGCCATATTTCCGCTGTGCGGTGCTATCGGCGGTATTCTCATGCCGGCACTAATCTACGCACTTATCACCGTGGACAACCCCACGGCGCTGCAGGGATGGGCCATACCTACTGCCACCGACATCGCCTTCACGCTGGGTGTCCTTGCCCTGCTGGGTGATCGTGTGCCTGCCGGCCTGAAAGTCTTCCTGTTGTCCCTGGCTGTCATCGATGACCTTGCTGCCATCCTGATCATTGCCTTTTTTTACACCTCTTCCCTCGGGCTTTATTCCCTCCTTGTTGCCCTTGCGATGATGGCCCTGCTGTTTCTGTTCAATCGCCTGCGGATTACCTCGCTGGTGCCCTATGTCTTTATTGGACTGATTCTCTGGGCCTCAGTGCTCAAGTCAGGCATCCATGCCACCCTCGCCGGCGTGGTCCTGGCGTTGTTCATCCCTTACAGCAAGACATCGGAGGACCGTAACCTGCTCAAGGAAATCGAGGCCGACCTGCAGCCTTCGGTCTACCTGGTCATCCTGCCAATCTTCGCGTTCGTCAATTCCGGTATTTACCTGGGTGACTTTGCCTTTGAGAGCCTCCTGCGTCCTGTTCCACTGGCCATCGCGGCCGGACTGCTTATTGGCAAGCAACTGGGCATATTCCTGTTCAGTTGGCTCGGTGTAAAAATCGGATTTGCAAAACTACCTGCTGATATCACCTGGAAGCAGTTGTACGGCGTGGCCTTGTTGTGCGGTATCGGCTTTACCATGAGCCTGTTCATCAGCTCGCTGGCCTTTCAGACGGGCGATATGTCCAGCATGGTGGATGACCGCCTGGGGATTATTGCCGGCTCATTGTTATCCGGGTTGGCAGGCTACCTGATGCTGCGATCAAGCACCAGTGACAGGAAATCCTGAATCAATCCAGGCCAAGTATTTGCCTGTTGGCTGCATCATCGGTACCGGAGGCGGCAAAATCATCGAAAGCCTTGTCTGTCACACGGATCATGTGATCGCGAATAAAAGGCGCACCTTCACGGGCCCCCTCTTCGGGATGCTTCAGGCAGCACTCCCATTCCAGCACCGCCCAGCCGTCATAACCATATTGCGCAAATTTGCTGAAGATCTGGCGAAAATCTATCTGGCCATCACCTGGCGACCGGAAACGTCCAGGACGTTCCACCCAGCCCTGGTAACCCCCGTAAACCCCTGATTTGCCATTGGGCCTGAATTCAGCATCCTTGACGTGAAAGGCCTTGATGCGTTCGTGGTAAAAGTCGATGAACTGGACATAATCCAGTTGCTGCAGCAAAAAGTGACTGGGGTCATAGAGAATACTGGCCGCCTGGTGCTGGTCCACGGCCTCCAGGAAGCGCTCAAAGGTAATACCGTCATGCAGGTCTTCGCCGGGATGAATCTCAAAACAGCAGGCCACCTCGTTTTCAGCAAAGGCATCCAGTACGGGACGCCAGCGTTTGGCCAGTTCCTCGAAACCGGCTTCCACCAGGCCCGCCGGGCGTTGCGGCCAGGGATACATGGTGTGCCACAGCAAGGCACCTGAAAAAGTGGCGTGCGCTTTCAGCCCCAGGCGTGCACTGGCTTTGGCAGCTGCCACCAACTGCCCGGTGGCCCACTCCGGCCACGCAGAGGGTGTATCCCTGACCTCCGGAGCCGCAAAGCCGGCAAACATCTGTTCATAGGCCGGATGAACCGCCAGCAACTGACCCTGCAGGTGTGTCGACAGCTCGGTAATCTGAATACCATGCTCAGCCACCTTGCCCGCAATCTCATCACAATAATCCTGGCTGTCGGCGGCAATCGCCAGGTCAAACAAGGCCGGGTCAGTCGGCACCTGGATACCCACGTACCCGAGATCAGCCGCCCATTTCGCCATGTTTTCCAGGGTATCAAACGGCGCATCAGTGCCGGCAAACTGTGCCAGGAATATCGCGGGGCCTTTCATTTTTCGTTAATCCTCATTTTTAATCCCTTCGACTTGTCGAAGGGATGAAATCGGGTTCAGGTGTACTTGTGTTCGATAAAACGATAAAGCGATAAATCGATAAAACCCTGACAGTGAAAACAGGTCTTTCATGGCTTTTATTCAGGCTTTAGCAAAGTCTAGCTGCTGATTAATCTGTAATCAGGAGCCTTTTCTTTATCGCTTTATCGCTTTATCGCTTTATCGCTTTATCGCTTTATCGCTTTA
>CAZROW010000063.1:10983-17135 GCA_964601805.1 uncultured Enterobacteriaceae bacterium | reverse complement strand
GCTGGAATGGCACCGTGTATGCCTATTCACTACCTGACATGGCGTTCCTGGGTGGTGTCAAGGTTGGCAGTCATCCGGACTGGATCACCTTCAGTCCCGACAGCAAATATGCCTATGCCGCCAATGGCGCGAGCAACGATGTGTCTGTCATCGACATTGAAAACCTGGAAGAGGTGGAAAGAATCCAGGTGGGTTCAGCGCCCAAACGCAATATCACGGCGATCCTGGACAGGTAACTGGTTGAGCAATTTATTTTGAACAGAGGAGCAATGCAGTGAGACGATTTTCAATGATGTGCTGGGCCATGGCAGCCCTTTTTTTTGCACCACTGGCAGCCCTGGCCCAGGATGTGTCCTGCACGCGCGGGGGATTGCAGCGTGCTGTGGATTTGTATATATCAGCCCAGAGTGAAGGGAATACCTCGGAGTTGCCGTTCGCTGCCAACCTGGGTTATTACGAAAATGAAGCCCTGATGGACGTGGATGATGGCCTGATCAATACACCGATGACAATCAATCATCATCGCAGCCTGCTTGATGCCGATTCCTGCCAGACCTTTACGGAAGTGATTGTGAATGACGAGGCCAATCCCTACGTGCTGGGCACACGGTTACGCGTCAATCATGACCGAATCGCCGAGGTGGAAATACTGTGGACCACTACCGGCTACTGGTTGTTTGATGTGGAAAACTACCTGAAATATTCCTCTGCCGAGGACTGGAGTCCGATACCCGCTGAAGACCGGGATTCACGTGCCACCCTCGTGCACGCGGCCAATGCCTACCTGGATGCTTTCCTGGAAGGCAAAATTGATCATGTGCCCTGGGGCTTTCCCTGTGAGCGTATTGAGGGGGGCTTGTATACCGGCACCGGCAGCCCGGACGACAGCTGCGAAGTCGGTGTGCCCGCCGGTGTCAATATTGCCAATCGCCGCTTCGTGGTTGACGAGGTACTTGGTTCTGTCGTGGTCTACTGTACCTTTGGTACCGGCCGGCCCGGCGGCGGCAGCGGTTCACCGGATACCCATCTGTTCCGCGTGGAAAACGGCAAACTGCGCTATGTGCACACACTGACCCACTTGCTGCAGTCAGCATTCCAGGGCGGCGATTAATGCTATAGCCAATGAATGGACAGGCAAAGAAAAAGGGAAGCAGCAGCTTCCCTTTTTTATCTCTTTCCAGAAAGTAGCCAGATATTCGTTAGAACAGGCGGGCAGGTCCCCGGATATGTTCAACGTCCTGGTTATTTTCATTGCAGACATATTCCATGAGATCCCAGTCAGCGGGTTGCAGCCTGGCTTCAAAACGAATGGTAAAAGGCTGGCGATAGGCAGCGGGATCGATAATGGTGGTGACATTCTCCAGCGTGTTGTAATCGGTGCGGGTGTAGCGCTCGATAGTGTGCAGTTCCGTGGAATGGGGATTGCCAAGAAAGTCGAACCAGGTGCGGTCATTAAACCCGACAGTATCGATGACAAGCGTGTCACCTTCCCACCAGCCGATGGAGTGGCCGTACCAGGTTGGATCCAGTTCCTCGGCCGGCGGATGCTCGCGCCCGTCCATGAAAATCTGCCGGTAGCTGTGCACATTGCCTTCAAAGAGAAAAAACAGGTGCGTGGCAGGACCGTAGGCCGGCGTCTGCAGAATGCGCCAGGGGTAGGGAGCAATACGTGGGACCCCGGTAGGCAGGCAATTGGCTTCGGGATCATCAGCGGCCATGCGATTCGCCTTCACCGTTGCATATTCCTCGGTCAACAGCATGACCTCACCGGGGATCAGGCCGCCGGCGATATCACCGACCGGGCCGCCACCGGACCAGAGGCCGGCAAAGTCGGGTGTGCCGTCAGGCAAGCGGGGTGCTGGTTGCGACAATTCAGCATCCTGTGCCAACACCGTGGTGCTGACAATGAAAAGCAAAATAGAGAGCATCAGTTTCATAGCGAGAAATCCTTGAAAGCCGGAAGGGGGGTAGCGTCGGGCCGAATACAATGGATCAGAAGTCGTCAGCGGCATTGCGGCCAAAGACCTGCTTGCCATCTTTCAGAATAATGCTGGCAGCATTGGCCATGTCGGCGCCACTGCGGGCCAGTGAACCATTGACCGTGACTTCATCACCTGGCTGCAGGTCGTTGCGTGACCAGCCGGCACGACGCAGGAAATTGGGACTGCCCAGCTCTATATTCCAGTTGTGAATCGCTCCGGCGTCGTCGGTGACATCGATATAAAAACGGGCGTGCGGATTGGTCCATTCTACCTTGGTGACTTTGCCCACCAGGGTAATGGGCTTGTTGATATCGTATTGTGCGGCAAAGGAGTGATGTGCGCTGACGGGCAAGCTTGCTGCAAGCCCTGATAACAGTGCGAGAACAGTGATGGTTTTTTTCATTATCTTCCCCGGAGTTATTATTATCCGGGAAAGATAGTAAACCTGCTTGGGAAAGGAGTAAACCGGTCAGCAGTGGACCTGATTCAGTTCAGTCGTACACTGACATCACCCACTCCCACGTCAACTTCAATATCATGTTGCCCTTTGCCTTCGGCATGCATGCGTTTGGAAATAAAGGCACTCTTGCTATCAACCAGGTCGCCGCCGCGAATCCGGGCATCACCGACACCGACATTGAGGTCCACACGCCCGACATTATTTTCATCGGCATCGATGTCCACATCACCCACGCCGAGTTCGACGTTCAGTTCGGTTGCAGCGATTTCCAGCCTGAGTTCCCCGACGCCCATTTCTACAGTGGTTTTGTCCACTGCTGGCATTTCCACGTACCACTGCGCATTGACATGTTTTTCATCAAAGACAAGGATCAGGGTGTCGCCGCGTTCACGCACCTCAAGGTCCATGTCATCCACATCGACCCGGCGGCGAAAAAAACCGCCCCTGTCCGATTCTATATCCAGCGTAATGCGCATTTCCCGACCATCTGTCGGGACAATCTCGAGTCTGCCAACACTGTTGGTGAATTCGACTTCGCTGAAATTCTGCAGGTCAAATTCATGTTGTCGTGTGACAGAGTCATCAGCCTTCGCTGAATTGACCAGCACCATCATCAGCGCGACACCAACGCTCATCAGGGCGAGTTTCTTTATAAATAATGTACTGTTTATCATGAGCTGTTCTCCTGCAATTCCTGTTTTGGCAACCTGACGTTTACAGGTTTTCTCCAGTTTTGTGCCAATCGACAGTGCGTGACATTTAACCGGCATTCTTTTCGTTCATAACCTCACTAGAGCAAGCAATGTGCCAGTTAAGTAAAATCCTGTTTTTACAAGGAGATAGGTGTTTTGGCAGCAGGTATTGCCATATTGGCTAATGGTCATGAAGGCCAACATTCGGTAAAAATTCCTAACTGGTATTTCGTGAGTCATACTGGGTATTATTAGACGGCTATAACAACAAGAAAGACCGGAACGGATGTGCTCTGCAACCGTAACTGGCCTGGGGGTTTCATGTCGGGGGACGTTATCTGTCATGCATTCATGGGCAGCCTCTGCGCCAGACTTCCGCCCCCTCCTTGCTGTCACGATCCGGATAACCGGAAGGGCCGGGTCACCACCGAGAATGACATGGAGATTGACACATGCCGGATACCAAGATGAATAAGCTGACTGCTGCAGCCATGATGCTGGCCCTGGTGAGTGCCGGTGACGTGATGTCACAGGTTGATAACGAGGTGGCCATTGATGCGGTGGCAAGTTTCACCGAGGAACAGGTGGCAGCGGGACTGGCGGCTTACCAGGCGAACTGTTCGCAGGCCTGCCACCAGAACGATATGGCTGGCAACGGACCCATCGCATCACTGCGCGGTCCGGCATTTACCAGTGTCTGGAACAACCGGACAGTGGCTGAACTCATTGACAGCATGCGCAGTGCCATGCCGCCAACCAATGTGGGCGGTCTGCCGCAGCAAACCTATGTCGACCTGGCCGCATTCATTCTGTCGGCCAATGGCGGTGAAGTGGGGGAGGCCGCACTGCTGGCAGACTCCACGGCCTACATCAGGCAGTTCACCACAGCCGGTGGTACACCCTCCCTGGATGCACCCCTGGCAGGCCCGGTCAATATAGGTCCTACCGGGGTAACCATTGCCGGCGATGTGCCGAATTACACGGAAGTCACCGAAGAGATGCTGCGTAACCCCGATCCCGCAGACTGGCTTATCCACCGTGGCAATCACAAAGCCTGGAGTTACAGTGCCCTGGACCAGGTGAATCAGGACAACGTTGATGAACTGCAACTGGCCTGGGTCTGGGCGCTGGGCAACCAGGGTAACAACCAGCTATCGCCGCTGGTGCATGACGGCATCATGTATATCTTTAATCCTGGCAACCGGATACAGGCCCTGGAAGCCTCCTCGGGCGACCTGATCTGGGAGCACAGCCTGGGCGGGCGCACCGGTACCATGCGCGGCATGGGCATTTACGAAGACAAGCTGATCGTCAATGTGCCGGATGCCCGGATCGTGGCGCTGAATGCGGTCAATGGCGAGCAGATCTGGAGTACCTTGATAGGTGAGAATTTCGGCAACTCCAGCGGACCCCTTGTTGCAGACGGCAAGGTCTTCACGGGTATGGGCAACTGCCTGCGTTTCCGGCCGGAAAAGTGTTATGTCAGTGCCTATGACGTGGATGACGGCAGCTTGCTGTGGAAATTCGAAACCGTTGCGCGTGAGGGTACAACCGGTGGCGATACCTGGGGCGGGGTTGATGACATGTTCCGCGCGGGTAATGACACCTGGATCACCCCGACCTATGACGAGGAACTGGACATTGTCTATATCGGTGTCTCCCAACCCAAGCCCTGGATGCCGGTAAGTCGCGGAATGACAGTCTTTGATGACGCACTGTATTCCAACTCGACCCTGGCGCTGGATGCAGATACCGGTGAGCTGCTCTGGTATTACCAGCACGTACCAGGAGAAGTCTTTGACCTGGATGAAGTCTTTGAACGCATGCTGATTGATATCGATGGTGAGAAAGTGGTCTTTTCCATCGGCAAACACGGCATCCTGTGGAAACTGAACCGGGAGACAGGCCAGTATATAGACCATACTGAAACCGTCCTGCAGACTACCTTTGATTATTTCGATCCGGAAACCGGGCGTCCGCAATACCGGGCAGATGTCATTGAATCCGGCCTGGGGGATTGGCTGGAAGTGTGCCCGTCATCAGCCGGTGGCAAGAACTGGCATGCCATGAGCTATCATCCAGGCACCTCCCGGCTGATCATACCCCTCAGCCAGAGTTGCCTGAGACAGCGGGCCACGGAACTGGAGTTCGTTGAAGGTGGCGGTGGTGCCGGTGTTGATCGCGACTGGTTTCCCATGCCGGGCACCGATGGCAACGTGGGAAAACTGGCTGCCTATGATATCCGTACACTGGAAGAGCTATGGTCTGTGCAGCAGCCGGCCTCGTTCCTGACCGGTGTGCTTAGCACCGGGGGCAACATTGTCTTTGCCGGAGATCTCGACCGGCGTTTTCGTGCCTATGATGTGGACAACGGTGAGGTGCTCTGGGAAACCCGCCTTGGCACTTCAGTACAGGGCTTCCCGATTACTTTCAGTGCCAATGGCCGGCAGTATATTGCCATTTCAACCGGCCTGGGTGGCGGCAGTCCGCGTATCGTGCCTTCACGCCTGACACCGGAGATTCATTACCCGGACACCGGTAATGCGCTTTATGTCTTTGCATTGCCGGAAGACTGAGACACCGCGTTTAAAGACGGCACTGATACAAACCTGCGAACAGTAGTGATGTGATGAAGTATTCCAGTTTTGGTGAAAAGTACACAGGCCGCTCGGGCATCGTTGACCTGATGGCTGACCTGGGTGAAGCCTTGCATACCCGCCCGGACATGATCTCCATGGGAGGGGGTAACCCGGCTCGCATTGAGGCGGTGGAAACCATCTACCGGGACCACCTGGTCAACCTGCTGTCCTCTGATGATGGTGCTTACAACATACTGGGCAAGTACCAGTCACCCCAGGGCGATGAAAAACTGCTCAGGCAGTTGGCAGACTTGCTCAATAGCGAATACGGCTGGCCGGTCACGGAAAAAAATATAGCTATCAGCAATGGTGGCCAATCAGCGTTTTATGTGTTGTCCAACCTGTTGGCGGGCAGGTTCGGGGATGGTTCCAGCAAGCG
>CAZROW010000063.1:0-10883 GCA_964601805.1 uncultured Enterobacteriaceae bacterium | reverse complement strand
TTTATGTGTTGTCCAACCTGTTGGCGGGCAGGTTCGGGGATGGTTCCAGCAAGCGTATCCAGTTTCCCCTGGTTCCGGAATACCTGGGCTATACCGATGCCGGACTGGAAGCGGACTTTTTTACAGCGACCAGGCCAGTCATTGATGTCCTGGATGAGCATGTCTTCAAGTACCGGGTGGATTTCGACAGTCTGACTGTGACACAGGAAACGGCTGCATTTTGCGTATCACGGCCCACCAACCCGACAGGCAATGTGCTCACCGATGCAGAAATCAGCCAGCTGGACAGTATTGCCGCGGAAAACAATATTTCGCTGATTATTGACGGCGCCTATGGCACACCTTTTCCCAATATCATTTTCAACGAGGTCAGTCCGTACTGGAGCGAGAACACGATCATCCTGCTGAGCCTGTCAAAGCTGGGCTTGCCAGGTGTGCGTACCGGGTTTATCGTGGCTTCCGAGGAACTGATCCAGGCCTACGCCACAGCCAACACCATTCTCAACCTGGCCTGCGGAAACGTCGGCCCGGCCATTGCCGGCAAATTGTTTGAAGACCGGGAAGTGCTGGACATTAGCAAGCGCCTGATCATGCCTTACTACCGTGACCGTGCCTACAACACCATGGATGCTTTCATCACGGCGATGGGCGATATTCCCTGTTATATCCACAAGCCGGAGGGAGCGATTTTTCTCTGGCTCTGGTTCCGGGATTTGCCGGTGCCATGCCTGAAACTGTACGAAATCCTGAAAGAGGCAGGGGTGCTGGTCATTCCGGGGCAGGATTCCTTTGCGGGCCTGGGTGAACAATGGGCACATACCCATGAGTGCATCCGCGTGTCCTATGCCCAGGATGAAAACCAGGTCAGGAAAGGGGTGGAGATCATTGCCCGGGAAGTGCGGAAGCTTTACGACAATGCTTGAGGGACAAGGGACAAGGGACAAGGGACAACACGTTGAGCTTTAACGATTGCCCGTAGGTCGGCATAGGCCGCAGGCCGTTTGCCGACATGGGACGAGACAAGAGGCAAGGAACGACACGTTCGACTCTTGTTTTCTTATAGGCCGGAAGAGGCCCGCAGGGCCGTCATCCGGCAGGAACGCTTACTGAAAAGAGATGCTTGAATAGTCATTGAATTGTTGATGAATTTACCAAAGGGGAATGTCAGTCATGAAAATATTCTTACGTAAAGTACGGGGGCTCATCCCTTGTACCTTGTTCCTTGTCCCTTGCACCTGGGCTCTTGCCCAGGAACACAGTTATGCGCCCAGCGATATTGAAAATGGCCGTGGTTTATACCAGGCCAATTGCCTGGGCTGTCACGGTGATAACGGGGATGCCGTGGAAGGTGCCAATCTCAGCACTGGCCGGTTTCGCCGTGCCAGTGCCGATGAGGACCTGATTCGCCTGATTCGGGAGGGCATTCCCAATACGCTGATGGTACGAAAAACCAACCTGTCCTACGGGGACACCCGCGCCATTGTTGCCTTCCTGCGGTCATTGCCAGCTGGTGGCGGCATGGTTGCCGATAACCGGGAGGTACGGATCGGCGATGCAGCCCGGGGTGAAAGCCTGTTTTTCTCCGAACAAACCCGCTGCAGTGCCTGTCATGGTGTTAATGGTGGCGGTAACCTGCTCAGTCCGGACCTTGGCAATATCGGGGCAACCCGAACACCCTTTACGCTGGAACAATCTATGCTTGATCCCATGGCAGAAGTCAGGGCGGGTCAGCGTTTTTACCAGGTCACGGCAGCCAACGGGACAACTGACCGGGGTCTGTTAATGAACCAGGATACCCATTCTGTGCAACTGCTCAATGAAAATGAAAGGCTGGCTTCCTATAACAAGAGTGAATTGAGCAGTCATGGGTTTATCTCTTCACCCATGCCTTCCTACCTGGATGTCCTGTCACCGTCAGAGGTGGCAGACCTTGTTGCTTACATGATTTCGCTGAAAGGGGAGCAGTAATGAATTTCACACGCAAGTTGTTCGCATGGCTTCTGGTTTCTTTTACGTTCGCCGGACTGGTGCAGGCCCAGGTTACCCCGGACCGACTACTTAATGCTGCCGATGAGCCGGGTAACTGGTTGTTGTACGGCGGGGATTACGACAGCCAGCGTCACAGTGACCTGACCCAGGTTACCCCTGCCAATGTTGAAAACCTCGAACTGCAATGGGTCTGGCAGGTACGGGGAAGGGACGGTGCTGCCGAAAAATTCGAAGCAACGCCTCTCGTGGTCGATGGGGTCATGTATACCGTGGCACCACCAAATACCGCCGTGGCGATAGATCCTGTCACAGGCCGCCTGTTCTGGCAGTACTCCTATACACCCTTGCCGGAAGCCCGGGTATGTTGCGGACGGGTCAACCGGGGCCTGGCCATGCATGGTGACAGCCTGTTCATGGGTACCATCGACGGCAAACTTGTGAAAATTGACGCCAGGAACGGCGAGCCCCAGTGGATTATTGATGTGGCTCCGCCTGAACTGGGCTATGCCCTGACCCTGGCACCACTGATCATTGATGACAAGGTCATCGTTGGCCCGGCAGGCGGGGAGTACGGCATACGGGGTTTCATCGCGGCCTTTGACGTGGAAAGTGGCGACAAGCTGTGGCAGTTCAATACCATTCCTGCCCCGGGTGAGCCCGGATCGGAAACCTGGAGTGATGCTGCCCAGATTGCCTGGGAAACCGGCGGTGGTTCAATCTGGCAGACGGGCTCCTATGACCCGGATCTGAACCTGACTTACTGGGGCATCGGCAATCCAGGGCCTGACTGGAATGGTGATTCGCGCCCTGGTGACAATCTGTATACAGAATCTGTAGTCGCCCTGAACCCTGATACAGGTGAGCTGGCCTGGCATTACCAGTTTACTCCCCACGATGAAATGGATTATGACTCCACCCAGGCCGCCGTACTGGTAGACATCAACTGGCGCGGGGAAAACCGCAAGGTTATGTTGTGGGCCAACCGTAATGGTGTGTTTTATGTGCTGGACCGGGAAACCGGAGAGTTCCTGCTGGGCGAACCTTTTGTTTCGGTGAACTGGTTAAGCGGCTTTGATGACAACGGGCGGCCTATTCGTGCCCTGTACCCGACGGAAGAGGGAACCTTCATCATGCCCAACAACCAGGGGGCAACCAACTGGTATCCGCCTTCCTATTCACCGGTCACGGGACTTTTTTACGTGCCGACCTGGCTGGATACCTATTCGGTCTATACCAAGCGGCCCGTGGAATATACGCCGGGGCAACAGTATGTCGGGGCGTTTCCGACCATGGCGGTGCCGGCACTGGGGGTCAATCCCGTCAACCAGCGCCTGCCCGAAGAAGGCCTGGGGGCGATCCAGGCCATCAATCCCCAAACCGGCGAAATTGTCTGGCGTCATATCATGTCCAATGTGACTGACAGCGGTGTGCTCAGCACGGCCACTAACCTGGTGTTTGCCGGGGGCAGGGAAGGACATTTTTATGCCCTGGATGCCCAAACGGGTGATGTCCTGTGGCGACAGACGCTGGGTGGGCAGATCGCAGCCGGCCCGATGAGTTACGAGATAGATGGCAAGCAGTACATTGCCATAGCCGCTGGAGCAGGATTGTTTGTTTTTGCGCTACCTGACTAGCAAGAATGAAAAAGGCCGGGAATTCCCGGCCTTTTTTGTAACAGCTTTACTGGTGAATAAAACCAATCAGTAGTTGCTGGCTTTGCTGGATTTATTGCCCCAGAACTCTTCTGCCACATCAACCACAAACTTCAGTTTCTTGAACTGGTTCTGCATACTGATGTCATTACCGACTTCAGTACTTGAAAAGCCGCACTGCGGGCTCAGGCAGCACTGGTCCAGATCAATATACTCGCCAGCTTCCTTGATACGGGTAATGATTTCTTCAGGCGTTTCCAGAGTGGAAACCTTGCTGCTGATCAGGCCCAGAACAACAGTCTTGTCCTTGGGAACAAAACGCAGGGGGTTTGATGACCCGGAGCGGTCATCATCGTATTCCAGGAAAAAGGCATCGACGCCGGTTTCATTGAACATGGTATCGGCTTCAGGTTCATAACCACCTTCAGCAGCCCAGGCGCTAGCATGGTTGCCGCGGCACAGGTGAATGGCAGTGGTCATGTCTTCGGGAATACCCTTGAAACAGTCTGTGATCAGTTTCGCATACAGGGAGGGCAACTCAGCAGGATCTTCGCCCAGTGCCTTAACGCGCTCACAATGTTCCGGATCGCACAGGTAGGCCAGGTTGGTGTCATCAAGCTGCAGGTATCGGCATCCCAGGTCATAGAGCGCCTTGATTTCCTGCTGATAGACATGGGTCAGGTCTGTAAAAAAGTTGTCCATGTCGGGGTAGGCATCCTTGCTGATGCCATCGCGGCCGCCACGGAAATGGAGCATACTGGGTGAAGGAATGCAGATCTTGGCAACGCTGTCCTCACTGACTACCGAGTTCAGGAACCTGAAATCATCCAGTGCGATACCTTCCTTTGGCCTGGAAATTTTGCCTGTGACATTAAGCACTGGTGGTACAAAAGACACATCCTTGTCTTCACCGCGAAACTTGATTTCGTATTCGCCATGGCTGGCTTCCACGCCTTCAAACTTCTCAAGGAAGTCCACGTGGAAAAACTTGCGGCGTTGTTCGCCATCAGTAATGCCTTTCATCCCGGCGCGTTCCTGTACGGCGACTACCTTGGTAATACTTTCATCTTCAACTGCCTTGAGTTCATCGGCAGAGAGATTCCCTTTTTCGAACTTGGTCCTAGCGTCTTTAAGCTCTGGTAAACGTAGAAGGCTACCGACATGATCAGCTTTGAACGGAGGATTGGTTTTCATAATTTTCCTTCATAGTTACTGCAGTTAAATAAAAAACAGCACGCCGATTACATGTCGGCATGTGGTGTTATTTACGATTTTTAGTTTGCGACAGCCGTGTTGAACAGAATGTCCAGTTGGCTGATTGAATATTGAAAGCTGCACGTCCAGTGCAATTTCCAACAGGGTTAAACGGGTGTGTTGCCAGTATTGCTGAGCGCTTATAAAGCCCGTTTAAAAGATTGAGCAGTAAAAAACTACTCAGGTTTAACGCTGTGTATATTACGCGATTGGGAAAAAAATCTCCAATCAAGGCTGATTGTCTTCAGGCTGGCCACACAATTTGAGTGTCAGGTGAATGCCCATTATAGTGGCCTGTAGTTTTATCTATGCAGTTATTGATGAAAGGAATACAGCATGAAAGTACTGTTCTCGATAGCTCCGGGCTTGACGAGATTATTAGCTACACTGGTTGTTACCCTGGCGTCCGTCCAGGTGATTGCAGACCAGAATGATGAGCGTCTCGAAGACCTTTTCGCGGACCTGAAATCCCTGGATGAGGTCAATGCGGCTAACAGTATTGCCAACCGTATCTGGGACATCTGGCTCCAGCATGATGATCCCCAGGCCAGCAGCCTGATGATGCGGGGAATAGGGCAGATGAATTCCGGAGACCTCTATGGAGCCCTTGAGACTTATGATCGCCTGATAGCACTGCAACCTGATTTTGCAGAGGCCTGGAACAAGCGGGCGACCATATACTGGCAGTTGGGCCAGTTTGATGCCTCTCTTGGTGATATCGAAGAGGTACTCAAACTTGAACCTTATCACTTTGGCGCCTTGTCGGGACGCGGCCTGGTCTACATGGACAGGGGGAACTATTTCCTTGCCCGCGGCGCATTCCTGACGCTTCTCGAAGTCTATCCTGCCATGCCGGGAGTTCGGCAAACCATTCAACAACTGGAAGAAGTGCTTCAAAGCAACCCGATCTGATCTGGCATAAAAAACCCGGCTTCAAGCCGGGTTTTTTGTCTTGCTATAAAGCTCAAAGCCAATCCTACATCGGCGGTGTGGCTTCGTCCTTGCCCATATGCAGATGAGCCACTTTGCTTGGCGCAGTTTCCTCCAGGAACAGGGCAACGATAAAGCCTATTACCAAGCCACTGGAGGCAAAATACAGGGCTGCCTTCAGGCCATAAGATGTCGCCAGGCCGGTGGCGATAATAGGGCTGATACCACCACCGACAAATTCACCCGCGAAGATGACGAATCCGGCCATGGACGCCAGCATGCCTACCGGTGCAGCCTCGGCAGCAACGGGGCCGGCAAGAATAGCCAGTGCCGCGAAGTTAAACAGTGAGGAGAAGAACAGCAGTACCCACAGCACGGTGGTATTTTCCGGTCCTGTCTGGGAGAAGGTCACCAGGAACACAGCAGCCAGGATGTAAGAGGCCAGAGTCATTAACTTGCGACCCAGGATGTCTGACAGGGCAGGCATGGCAAACTGGCCGATACAACCACCCACACCAACTGCAGAGAACACGTTACCGGCAGTGATCGGATCCAGGCCAAGCCCACCAGCAGCCACAGGCCCTGTGAGGTAGGCCATCAGGAAGGCGGCAATCACGAAAATGCCGCCCATGGCACAAATCAGGGTTAGCGGAGCAACCTTGGCATTACGGTGCCCGAACATGCCAAAAATCGAGCTGATCGAAAGCTCTGGGAGGGCAGCACCTTTGCCTGCTTCTGCGGCCTGCTTCAATGGTTCACGTATGACAAACCACATGACAATGGCGATGATAATACCGGGTGCGCCAACCAGCATGAAAACCACCGGCCAGTTATACACTTCCAGCAGGCGCGAGGCGATGATGGGTGCCAGGGCCAGGCCAAACAGTGAAATCATGCACTGGAAAATACCGTTGTTAAGCCCGCGACGTGATGGTTTGGAGGCTTCTACTGCAACCGCCACACCCGTGGAGGCCACCGGACCTTCCGCCAGTCCCATGATCACACGGACAAATACCAGCATGATGACTGATGTGGCCAGGCCGCTCATTGCGGACATCAGGGAAAAGATGATGATTGCAGGTACCAGGACAGCGCGGCGCCCCAGCTTGTCTGCCAGGAAGCCCATTACAAAGGCTGAAATACCCCAGGCCATGCCCAGGTAGCCGGCCAGTGTACCGCCGTATTCCGGTGTAATGCCAAGGTCCATAGCCATGGTGGAGTTTGGCGATTGCAGAATGACGGGAAGAATAAATCGGTCAAGGCCAACCAGACCAAAAGTCAGGCTAAGCAGAAGAATGATTTTCCACTCGTAACTGGTATCCCAATTACTGGTGTCAGTTTGTGGCATAGACATAAAAGTGCCCCCTGTTGGTAAAGTTTGTCGTTATTGTTGGAGTTGAATTTAGTTATTATTTTCAGGCTGATGCCGGTTATTATTCAATGCTGAGTAAATCACATCTTGGCAGGAAACACACTTAATTATTGGCGTGTCGGTGCACATTCTGTCCCGGATGATTTGCCCTGACAGGTAGTCGGGCCATTTGCTTCCGGAAACTTTCAGAATCTGGTTTTACAGGCCGACGTAATAGCGGTAAGTACGTGTAGAAGTGTCCGGCTCACCGTCTTTGAAAAAGGGGCGAAACAGGACCTTGCGCAGGTATTGCTTCATGCGGATTTCCAGGTTACTGGAAATATCGCCGCCCTGGTCCAGGATTTTGATGCGTTTGGCTTTTCCAAACTTGTCGACTCGAAAAGAGACATCGAAGTAACCGAAGTAATCCACAGGCTCGTTCGGGCCGATGTCCAGTTTTTCCCTGGAATTTGGTGGTGGCAGGTAAGTGGGAAGCACCACCGGCCGTGATGGATACAGGATGTCCTGCACGGAAGCTGCCAGTTGCGGAATGTCTGCAAAGTAGTCATAAACCGCCTGGTATTCGTCGGCGGCCTTTACCTTGCGCTCAAAAAGCAGGTGCCAGTCAGCTGCTTCCAGCATGGCTCGTGCCAGTTCCCCGGGATCAAGATCCGGGTCATTGCGAATAAAGGTAACAGTGCGATTGTGCGAGGACTGTCCCAGCTTGTACTCCCTGGATTCATTAAGCTCCATGGAATTGGTATTGAGCCGGGAACCTGTCTTGCGTTTTTTGCGTGTCAGGTAGAAATCAGGTTCATACAGGATGTTTTCCCGATGCATGCTGAGCAGGTAGCTCTTCAACAGGAGCCTTTCAGCTTCCAGCATTTGAGGATGAAAGTATTCACGCTTGCTCACCAGGATATCAATGGCATTGAGCAATGTTTCCTGGGCCGTATACAGGTTCATCAGGGGGGTATCGCGGGGATCGTATTCATGGATGTAGTTACCTGGATCAGACATGAACCTGACCACGTTCATGCGATCCACGTTGAGCAGGATATTGGAGCGTTCCAGGAAGGCGTCCATATGCCACTGTCCGAAATTGATCATGGTGGGAACCATGGATACGCTGCGCTCGCCGTAACTGCCCTGCTTGAGTGAAAACAGGGCGTCCTGGAGGTCATCTGCCTCACGCAGTTTGCCCTGGGCATAAGTGCTCGCCACCATGGCCTCCATGATTGGAATCTGGCTCAAGGTTTCCAGCCCTTCGTTGATACGGATAACCGACTGGGCCCGCTGGAAGAAATCCATAGCCTGTTCGTGGTCGCCCAGTTGTTGCGAGAGATTACCGGCACTGAAAAGGTCCTGGACCAGCTGCGTGGAATAGGGCCCTTCCTCGGACTCCTGGTCCCCGATGGACTCAACATAAGAGCTTATTTGCTGCTCAAGTGCCCGGCGTTCTGCCAACGTCATGGCACCGTTGTTAATACTTCCAATCCCCGAGACCGCTTCATCAATGGTCACCAGGGGCAGTACATCATTCTCGTTTGCCGGAATCGGGACGGGGTCAAAGAGCACCCGCTGTGACTCCATCTGTGCTTGTACCGGGAAAACTGTGCCTAGTGTAATTGCCAGGGCCAGACACGGGCAAAAGTGCAGCAACACTCGCTGCAACGTCGACGCAGGCAACGGGTCAGCAGGTGTGATTGCAGGGGAGTGGTGTCTGTTGGTTTCTCGCATAGTCACTCGCATAGTCATTTGCTGGTGGTATTTGCCTGGAAAACTGCAACCTGAACCCGATCTTTGCGCAGATTAGGAGGTATTCGCAAGCAGATTTTGCCCCTACCATAGCGCCATTTTCAAAGCCTTTGATACAAGATAGAAAGGCTCAGGCCATGTTTTTGTTCGGATCTGGTGAGGATATGCATAATAAATGACCAGCCGGAGGGCCGCTGGCACCAGTTAAAGGGGGCTTCATCCAGCCAACAAGTGTGTGGTGATCCCCGATATACTGTGGTTATCATGAGTGTGAGATATACATTTTGCTGACCAGGCAATTTCCAGAATTCAAACTCACGTTAAATTAGCTCGCTGAGCGACTGATTTTAATCACATTTTTGTGTACTGAATTCACAGGAGTATGTACGATAATTTTTCACTTTTTATTGTAAATCTCGCAAAATATGGCTTCTACAAGCGAAACTAGCTACGATAAATTACTTTAAGTAATTATGCTAAATAGCAGAATAATAAGGATTTATATTTTTTAGCGTGAAAGATAGAGTCATTAAAGCAAATTGCCCGGGCATTAAGTGAAACCTGTCACAGTAATTACAACTTGCTGTGTTTTAGTTCACAGTTAATGAACAAGCAGCTGATATAAGCGAATTCAGTCGTATTAGTATTGCATTCAACGGTGATAAATACGAAGCCCGAAGCTCACCGGAAGTGAAGAAATACTAATATTAAAAAATCACAATCAAATCCCGTCAGGGCGTACGACGAAATACGGAACCAGGTACGCACTCCAGGGAAAAAGGTCAAAAAATGAAAATTGAAGCCATCACAAGAAAACTAATTCAGCCAATGCTGTTTCTGGTTGTGTTGTTGAGTGGATCAGTTCTGGCCCAGGATGAAGAGGCCATAGGCACAATCCTGATGACTAAGGGTGATGTTGCCGCGATTACAATGGATGGTGATACCCGCTTGCTTCGCAGGCGTTCAGAAGTTTTTGCCAGCGAGACGATTGTTACCGGTGAAGCCGGTTTTGCGCAGATTCGTCTCGTTGACTCCGCGATTATTGCACTCAAGGAAGATACAGAGTTCCAGTTCAATGAGTATTCCTTTGATGGCGAAGGCGGTGAAAGTGACCGTGCCATTATGTCGCTGGTACGTGGTGGTTTTCGTACCATCGACGGTTTCATCAGCGATGATGAGAACAGTGAATACCGTGTTGATACCCAGTACGCATCCATTGGTGTCCGTGGCACAACCCATGAGGCTGTCATTGACCAGGCTCTTGGTGCCTTGTTCACGGGTGTCGCCAACGGGGGTACAACAGTATCCAACGGCCAGGGCGCCATTAACCTTGGTGTTGGCGGCAATTTCGATTTCAGCCGCACGGAACTGGGCCAGGCTCCCCAGGGTTTGAACCAGATACCCGCCCAGCTCGGCAATATCGCAATCGCCCAGAACCCGAACCTTGAAAATGAAGAAGAAGGTGAAGAAGATGGCGCCCAGGTCGCACAGGGAGATGACAATGATGGCGGTGATGTTGCCGGTGTTGACGACGAAGGCGACGAGGAAGTGGCCCAGGCTCTGGCTGATATCAGCGAAGAGATCGCCAATAACGCTTCACTGGGTTCCAATAGTAATGGCAATGCCGATAATGCGCCTGGCCTGGTAGTTGCCCTGGCGGCGACTACAGGTAACCCTTCCAATTCTGATGATGCAGGAACTGATACCTCTGCAACCGCAGGTAATTCCAGCACCAATGTCCAGGTCCAGATCAATCCGGCCAATAATGCCCGCAGCCTGAATGCGCTGGCGGGTAATAATAATGCCGGTGGCAATGACAACGGCAATTCCGGAAATAACAACGGCAATGGCAATAGCGGTGGCAACGACACTGCCGGTAACGGTAATTCCGGGAACAACAACGGCAACAGCGGTGGCAACGACACTGCCGGTAACGGTAATTCCGGAAA
>CAZROW010000062.1:2203-17872 GCA_964601805.1 uncultured Enterobacteriaceae bacterium | reverse complement strand
GATAAAAGGATAAAAGGATAAAAAGTTGTCAGGGAGTAAAGCAGTAAGCAAGACCGGTAGTAACCTAAATTCAGCCAATACAAGGAATCAATCCTATGGCCGATAAAAAAGACGTGGAACAGAACGCGGAACAGACACTCATCACCCTGGACCAGTTAAGCCAGACCCTGGAAGTGATGACCTGTGTCGTTGACCGCCTCAAGCAACATCTGACCCGCCAAATGTCGCTGAATGCCGAAATGTTCGGCGACGAGCAGAAAGTGCAGCAGGCTGAAGCCGAGGAACGGGCAAAAGCCAGCAAGCAGTTGCAACAGGAAAGCTTTGTGGTGGAGATCAGCCAGAAAGAGCTGGAGGAAGGTAGCGACCCCAAGAAAGTCGTGCACTGAACCTGACCACAACCGCCTTCCGGTGCCACCGGAAAGCGACTAACGATTGAGACCGAAAACCGGAAACGTTTTTTGCAGTACGTTTCCGGTTTTTTTTGACCCGGAAAAAGGCTGTACCTGGGGTATACTTTGGGCTGGCAGTTTTCCAAAACATCCCGGTAGCATGCATGTCCGATTTTGATGATTTGAAAGTCCTGGTGGAATCAAAGACGCCCATCATCGTCATTGAGTCCAGGGAAGAAAAAGCCATTATCAAGGCCTTTCACAAGCTCGTCGGCAGCGTGCGCAAGTCCCTGTATACCTGGTCCATTACCACCGGCCTGAAGCGCCTGGACATTGACCTTGAGGCGCAGAAATTCAATGACGACCCCTACGTGGTGCTCGATCACATTCATTCCACCGAGCATCCGGGCATCTATATCCTGCCCGACTTCCATCCCTACCTGACCAATCCCAAGGTGACACGCATGCTCAAGGAAGTGGCGCAGGTGGGAGACCAGAACAACCATCACACTATCGTCCTCATCAGTCACAAGATTGCATTGCCCGCCGAGATCGAGCACTTTGCCCGTCATTTTGAATGGGCAACACCCGATGATGAAGAAATACTCGACATCGTCAATGACATCGCCATGGACTGGCGTCGCAAGAACGGCAAGCGGGTGAACTCCAGCCAGGCACTTATCGACAAACTGATCAGCAACCTCAAGGGACTGCCCCGCCATCACATACGCAAGCTAGCCCACAACGCCATCTTTGATGACGGGGCCATTGACGAAAGCGACCTGCCTGCCGTCATGAAAGCCAAGTATGAGCTGCTCGACCAGGACAGTGTCCTGCACTTTGAATATGACACCGCCGCGTTTGCCGACCTCGGCGGCCAGGACATCCTCAAGCACTGGCTTAACCTGCGCCGGGGTTTCTTCCTCGGTGAAAAGGACATGCCCGGCCTCGATGCCCCAAGGGCATCATGCTGCTGGGCGTCCAGGGTTGCGGCAAGAGCCTGGCGGCTAAAACCGTGGCGGGCATCTTCGGCGTTCCCCTGCTACGCCTGGATTTCGGTGCCATGTACAACAAGTATCACGGCGAAACTGAAAAGAACCTTCGCAACGCCCTGAAGACTGCCGCACTCATGGCTCCGTGTGTGTTGTGGATGGACGAAATCGAAAAAGGCCTGTCTACCTCGGAAGCCGATGAAGGCACCTCCAAGCGCATTCTGGGCACCCTGCTGACATGGATGGCGGAAAGAAAAGAAAAAGTCTTTCTCGTCGCCACCTCCAACGACATCCAGGCCCTGCCGCCGGAACTGGTACGCAAGGGCCGTCTGGATGAAATATTCTTTGTCGACCTACCCGAAGCCCCGGTAAGGGAACAGGTATTCACCATACACCTGCAAAAGCGCGCACTGGATCCGACCATCTTTGACCTCGCTGCGTTGGTTGAGGCCAGCGCCGGTTTTTCCGGTGCCGAAATCGAGCAGTCCATTGTTTCGGGTCTCTATGCCGCCCTGGGACAGGACAAGGCCCTGGACACCGATATGCTGCTGCAGGAAATCAAAAGTACCTACCCCTTGTCGGTGACCATGGGCGAGCAACTTCAGGTCCTGCGGGACTGGGCGCAAGGGCGGGCGGTGAAGGTGGATTGAAGGCGGTATCTGCGATGTTTTCGTGGCTTCGTAGGTCGGCATAAGCGAAGCGTTTGCCGACAAGAAATATTCCATATGAGGTAGATACTCATGTCGGGAAACGGCTCTACGAGCCTATCCCGACCTACGACTACGACATTTCGCTGAAGCCCAGCGTGTCGTTCCTTGCCTCTTGTCTCTTGACTCCCTTTCTTGTGTTAAACTTTTCCCATGTCCACGATCAAGAAAATCAAGAACGAAAAAGAGCTGCTGCACGAAGCCATTCGCGTGGGCTCTGCCTATTTCGAAAAACGTGGCGCGGGCAAATTTGAGCCGGATGACCATGCCGATCTCAAGGTCAGGGCAGTCTATGCGTTGCTGGTGAAAGACAATCTTATCCAGCCACTGGCCAAGCAGGATGAAGATATCGTGCATATGAAACACAAGCTTGCCCTCTGGATGCAACGCACCCTGCCCGCCGACCACCCCCTGAAAGCTGACTGACCAGAGCATGCGTCGTGTCCTGCAATTTCCCGGCAAAAGCATAAACAGCCTCATCGCTGCGTGTTGGCTTGCCATTGGCCTTGCGCTCACCGCAACGATGCCAGCCATGGCACAGGATCCGGGTATTTCCGGCCTGATTATTCCCTCAAACGACCCCCTGACTCCGGAAGTTACCATTAACCTGGAATCAGTGAACGAGGAGTCCCCAACCCTTACCCTGAACTTCAGCCGCGAGGACTTTGACAATCCCCTCGTGGAAATTCGTACCAGCCTTGGCATCATGATTCTCGAACTGTTCCCCGAGGAAGCTCCCCTGGCCGTGGAGAACTTCCTCGGCCTGGCAGAAGGCACCAAGGCCTGGATTGATCCGCTAACCGGCCTGGAAATGATGCAGCCCTTTTATGATGGCCTGGTGTTTCACCGGGTAATTGACGGCTTCATGATCCAGGGCGGCAGCCCGACTGGCGATGGTACCGGCACACCCGGTTTCACTTTTCGTGACGAGATAAATGCCCGTAGTCTCGGCCTGGATAAAATGCAGGCTCTCAATGATGCCGGCGAACCGCATACCCTGCTCGCCATCGACAGCCAGGCGGATTTTCAGCAAAAAATGCTGGTCCCCCTGTATGAAAAATTGGGTATCACCAGCCAGGCGCAACTGGAAAACCGTATTGATGAAGTCAATCGTGCCCTGCAAAACATGACCGTAAAAGAAAGCCTGGAAAATCTTGGCTATCGTTACAGCGAACGCTATATCTCTCGCATGCCGGTACGCGGTGTGATTGCCATGGCCAACAGCGGCCCGGACAGCAATGGCTCCCAGTTTTTTATCAACCTGGTCGATACCGACTGGCTCACGGGCAGGCATACCGTCTTTGGCAAGGTCCGTGCGGGGCTGGATGTGCTGGATGCCATTGGCTCGGTACCGGTGGATGAGAATAACCGTCCCCTTGAGGATGTCACTATACTGTCGATAAGGCAGATCAACCTGTAAATACAAAAGGAATCCGGGGATGCCCCAGAAAAGCAGCAACGTGGTGTGGCATGAAAGCCGTGTAGACAGAAAAACGCGTGAAAAAGTCTTTCGCCAGAAAGGCGCCACTCTCTGGTTCACGGGTTTGAGTGGTTCAGGAAAAAGTACCCTGGCATTCACCCTGGAACATCTGCTCACCAACGAAGGTTACAAGTGTTATGTGCTCGATGGTGATAATGTTCGCCACGGCCTGAACAACAACCTGGGATTTTCCGATGCTGACCGCGAGGAAAATATTCGCCGGGTAGGTGAAGTCTCGAAACTGTTTGCCGATGCCGGCATGATAGTACTCTCCAGTTTTATATCCCCTTTTCGGGATGATCGCCGCCTGGTAAAGGAAATTCACGAAGCAGACGACCTGCCCTTTATTGAAATATTCATGGACACTCCCCTGGCAGTCTGTGAAGACCGTGATCCGAAGAAACTGTATGAAAAAGCACGGCGCGGGGAAATCAAGAATTTTACCGGGATCGACTCACCTTACGAGATTCCTGAAAACCCGGACCTGGTAATCACGCCGGGTACCACGCCAGATGCCAGTGCACGGCTGGTATTTGACTACCTGGTTGACCAGCACTTGCTCATTCAGCACGATTGATTGCCATGACGTCGCCCCTTGTTCCCGATGATTCCTTTCCGCCAGGCCGGCTTGAACCCTGCTATTGCGGCAGTGGTGAACGTTTCAAGCATTGCTGTGGTGCCAATGGCAATGACCGCTCCCCACCAGTGGGTATTGGCATCGTCGAGCACTACCTGTCAGATCAGCAGTGCGGTGAGCTGTTGGCACTGGCAGGCACCAAGGAGTTCGATCCGTTCAAGGTCAAGGACCAGCAGGGCAATGTTTCACTGGACCAGACCCGCGTTTGTGAACGGGTTGTCATGGGAGAAGACCAGGGCATGCTGGATGAACTGGTGGCCCGGGCCTGGACACATATCATTGAATCCACGGGCACCGGAATAGATTTTTACGAGGAACCCCAACTGTTGAAATACAACAAGGACGGGTTCTACTACTACCACGTGGACAGCAGTTACCTGGTGCCAGCGCAGAAGGCCTGGCGCAAGGCGGTGGACCGGGATCTCAGCCTGCTGATTTACCTGGAAAGTGATTTCGACGGTGGGGAGCTGCATTTCTCGCGCCTGAATTACCACCTCAAGCCGAAAGCAGGCATGCTGGTGTGGTTTCCCTCTGACCTGCGTTATGAGCATGCCGCCAAACCGGTAACCCGCGGTACACGCTATGCCATTGTCAGCTGGGCCTCTGCGACAGGGGTGGAAAAAGTGCAGGAAGAGCGCGCCCTGCGCAGTATCGACTGGCAGACGCGCGAGAAAAAACAGCCGCCAGCCTAAACTCGCTTACCGCCGCGGGCCTCGACTTTATCCTGGGTGTTGTTGTCAAAATCCTCGGCACTGTGCCGCTCCAGCAACTGCTCTTCCAGCGGTCCCATTCCCCGGTTGACCATGCGCCCTCTTTTGACGGCCTCACGACTGCCAATCTGGTCGGTCCAGCGACGGACATGGGTGTATTCTTCCACGGACAGGAATTTTGCCGCCTCGTAGGCATTGTTCATCATGGAGCCATACCAGGGCCAGGCCGCCATATCGGCGATGGTATAGACATCACCGGCCAGGTATTCATGATCAGCCAGGTGCAGGTCAAGGACGTGTAAAAGCCGCTTGGTTTCCATGGCATAGCGGTCAATGGGGTATTCCATCTTGAACGGGGCATAGGCATAGAAATGACCGAAGCCACCACCCAGGAAAGGCGCCGAGCCCATCTGCCACATCAACCAGTTCAGGGTTTCCGCCCGCCGGTAATGCTCGGTTGGCAGGAAAGCGTCAAACTTTTCCGCCAGGTAAATCATGATGGCCGCACTTTCAAACAGGCGGGTGGGCGGATTGGTGGAGTGGTCCATCATGGCTGGAATCTTGGCGTTGGGATTGATGTCGACAAAGCCACTGCCAAACTGGTCACCCTTGCCGATATTGATGTACCAGGCATCGTACTCAGCACCTGAGTGCCCCAGGGCCAGCAATTCTTCCAGCATGATGGTGACTTTCTGCCCGTTGGGCGTGCCCAGCGAATACAGTTGCAGGGGATGTTCACCTGTCGGCAGGGCTTTCTCGTGGGTCGGTGTGGCAATTGGGCGGTTGATGCTGGTCCATTCACCGCCATCCTGGGCATCCCAGCGCCAGACTTCAGGAGGTGTGTATCCGGGGGGCTGGTTATTGGCTGAATCTGACATGGTAAGGCTCTACTCTCTTGCGTAAAACAACCAAGCATAAAACATGAACGACAGAACTGACAGGGCCCTGCGGCAAGCAGCTCAGGCGGTAACTACCGGTTCGTGCTGAAATGTTTCCTGCCGGTAGGCCGGCAGGGAATTGATAATGTCCTTGCCGTAACGCTTTTGCAGCAGTCGCTCATCCAGGATGGTGATCGTGCCACCATCGGACTCGGTCCGCAGCAGGCGACCACTGGCCTGAATCAGGCGCATGGAGGCCTCGGGTACCGCGATCTCCATGAAGGGGTTTTTCCCCTGTCCCTTGATCCAGTCACCCAGGGTGGCTTCAACCGGATCGTTAGGCACTGAGAACGGAATCTTGGCGATGATGACGTGGGTACAGTAGTCTCCCGGCAGGTCGATACCTTCGGTCATGCTGGCCAGGCCAAAGATGATGCTGGTCCTGCCCTTGTCTACTCGTTCCCGGTGCAACCTGATCAGTTCCTGCTTGGCATGGTCATCCTGGGAAAGGATGTCGAACTGCAGGTCTTCGGGCAGCCCCTGCAGGACCGTCTGCATTTGCCGGCGCGAGGAAAACAAGACCAGGTTGCCCTTGTTCCTGTCGACCAGCGACGGCAACACGGTAACGATGGACTGGGTATGCTCATCGGCCCTGGAGGGGTCAAAGCCGGACACCGGTATTCGCAGGCAAGCGCGATTGTAAAAATCAAAGGGACTGGCGATCTGCCGAAACACCGTCTCCTCGTGCAGGCCCGAGCGCATACTCAGGAAATCAAAATTGCCCAGGGCTGTCAGGGTGGCCGAAGTCAGCACGGCGGCAAAGCAATCATTCCACAGGTATTCAACCAGGGCATCTGCAGCCAGCACCGGGCTGGATGAGACCGTGATTTCGACCTCGCTGTCCTTGTTGCTGCTGAAGGGCCTGTAGGTCAGCCAGCGGGCATGGGGGGCATAACCACCATGGTCTTCAATGGCAAAGGAACGCCACAGCTGGATGGCCCCTTCCGTGCGCGACTGCATGATGCCAAACACCGGAAACCAGTTTTCCGCAGTCTGGCGATCAATGTCGCCCAGGTCATTTTCCATGCAGTCCTTGAGGCGATCCGCTATGCGTTTAAGCCGCTCATCCAGTTCCCTGAATTCACCCACCAGGTTATTGCTGGCTTCCCGCACAGTTTCCGGCACCACGCCCTGGTCAAAGGTGTACTGGGTGATATCGCCGGTAGCATTGGCGGACTCCGCCTGTTCGCTGAAAGACTGGAACAGGTCCAGGTACTGCTGCAGCATGGTACGGGTTGCATCGGCAGCGCTGCGGGCCTTGTCGAGCTGCGTGCCCAGCTCTTCATCGCGCCCCAGTTCACCGGAGACATTCTTGAAAATACCGGTAATGCGGTCGAGCCAGGTGAGCGTCGAGCGCAGACGTATGAAATGAGAGAAATGGGAGACCCCTTTCAGCGGCAGGTGGTGGGCTTCATCAAAGATATAGATGCAGTCTTCCGGTGGCGGCAGAATCACGCCGCCACCCAGGGCCAGGTCTGACAACACCAGGTCATGGTTGGCCACGATGCAGTCGGCTTTCTGCATGTTGTTACGGCTTCTGAAAAAGCAGCAGTTGCTGAAGTTGGAACAGCGGTTGCCCGAGCACTGCCCTTTTTCCACGGCCACCGTGCGCCACTGATTCTCCGTAACGACATTTTTCCAGTCATCACGATCCCCTTTCCATTTGCCATTGATCAGCGCATCCAGCATGTCCTGGTACAGTTCCTTGTCCGCAGCCGTCGGGTCATCCAGTTCCAGCCCATACAGGTCCAGCATGGCATCCTGGCTGCTTCCCGTTTTCAGGGCATTATCCAGCTTGGACAGGCACAGGTAGCGTCCCCTGCCCTTGGCCAGGGAATAGCTGAAGCTCATTTCGCTGTGTTGCAGCAGGTCCGGAATATCCTTGTTCATGACCTGTTCCTGCAGAGCAACTGTTGCCGTTGCCAGCACAACTTTCTTGTTCATGGCCTTGGCCACGGGAATGACTGACAACAGGTAGGCAATGGTTTTACCAATACCCGTGCCGGCTTCGATGACGCAAATGGGGGGATGAGGAGAACGCCGCAATCCCTCGTCGTCCATTTCAACACTGGCAAGGCAATTGGCAATTTCCGCGATCATCCGTTTCTGACCGGGACGGTTTTGCAGGTTCTTGTTCTTGACCAGGGTGGAGTAGTGATGCTGGATGATTTGCTTGAGTTCGTCAGAAAGCATCAGGAGACTAACCTGCCACTGGTATACCGGGCTTCGGCATGAAGGAATTTTCCGATCGATTCACTGATCGTTGCAATATAGTGCAAGGTGTCCGGATTCGCCAAAGTCTCAATCCAGGCCCTGGTTTACTGCTTGCCGATCTCGGCCTTGCGAATGACCGGGTTGGCATACATGTTCAGGATATAGCGGTGCAGGTTCTTTGGCATAGCGCCCAGCCGCTTGCGAAATTCACGGCGTTTGCGGCTGATCTCGCCGGCACTCACACCCAGCAGGACCGGCAGTTTACTGAAATCCATGTAATCGGATTCCACCATCTCCATGGCGATGTAATTGACAGCATGCAGCTTGTAGTTGCTGATGATGGCATGGTCCAGTTGCCTGGCCACGCCTTCGGCGGTTACAGCCTCGGGAAAGACCATTTTTGAACCGAAGGTGACATGGACTGCGCCTTTGTCACCCACCATGCCGGCCAGGATACTGCGGACATCGGAGTTTTCGTCTTTTTCAAACTTGCCCTGGGTGTCTATGGTGTGCAGTTCCTCGGCCTTGTAGCGGTCACACGGGTCGTATTCGTAGGAAATCGACACCGGCACGATATTCAGTGAATTCATTGACTCCTGCAGGCTCAATCGCATCGTGGATTCGCGATCTGCCATGTGCAGCATCTTGATGATGGCCGTCTCTGTCTTGTCGATGCCATCCTTTGCCCGGCCTTCACGTTGGGCAATCCAGACATTGTCTTCCATCTTGATACAGTGGTGGATATAGGCCGACAGCTGCTTGCTGGCTTTAAGCAGGTCCCTGCCCTGCACGGAACGTTTGACGATAAAACTCTTGTTCAGTTTCATCAGGTCCGTCAGGAAGGGCCGTTTGAGCAGGTTGTCGCCAATGGCAATCTGCAGGGTCTTCAGCCCATGGTGGTAAATCATGTAATTCACCAGGGCGGGATCCATGGTGATGTCGCGGTGATTACTGACAAACAGGTAGGGCTGGGATTTATCCAGCGCATCCAGGCCATGTGAGGTCAGGCTGGTGGTCGTGTCCTCAATCAGTCTATCCAGGTATTTTTCAATGATCAGCTGAACATCAAGAATTGTCTGCACATCGGCAGTCTCTTCCCTGAGCGCCGACTGCACCTTGCCGGTCACCCAGCCGGGCAACAGGCGATACAGCATGGGGTGCTTGAACCGGACCAGCGCCTTCGCCAGCGCATCGTCCTGCAAAAGCCTGTCCACGACAGGCCGGACCTCCTCATCGCGATAAGGTCTTATATCCGCAAATTCATCCATAGGGAAATTATTGTTTTATTTGAAGGACACAATTTTACAGGGCTGACCGCCAAATTGGAAAACTATCTGCTGGCGGACAGTCAGGAGCCTGCCAGATAGCTGAGTATTTGCAGCACCATCAGGTAGCCAAAGACCAGCAGGCTGACCACCAGCAGCAACTTGCTTTTCCAGGTATTGCTATGGGAACCAAGCCATTGCGGCTTGGAGTTCATGTAAAGCAACAAGGCGGCCAGCAAGGGCATGAAAACTGCGCCGGTGACGGCATAAGTGATCACGATCCAGACCGGGCGCTCCAGTAACAGCAGGGACATGGGCAAAATGGCCAGGTAAAGCAGGTAACCACGGTACGATCGGGTTCGGGAGATACTGGCATGGCTTTCCAGCAGGTGGCTATGCTGCTTGTAGTGGTACACGAAATTGGCAAACAGGAAAGGCACGCCATGCCAGACACCAATCATGGAGCTGAATACGGCCCCCCAGAAACCGAACAGGAATATCCACTTGCCGGTCTCACCCATGACCGGCACCAGCTGGTCGGCCACGGCGATGGCCATGTTGTTACCGGATACTACCTCCGGCTGGACACCGGCCGAGACAATAATGATCGCCACGCCAAACAGGGCCGTCAGGGTATAGGCGACGGCCAGGTCGACCCGCATGACAGGCATCATCTCCCTGCCCTGCCAGCCGGCTTCACGCATCCAGTACCCGTAACTCATGATCGTGATACTGCCGCCCACACCACCAATGATACCCAGCACATAAGCCATGCCGGCTTCCGGGACACTGGGAATCAACAGCCCGGCAGCAATATCCCCCAGGTCGGGCAGGACCATGACGGCACAGGCAATGACGGTAATGAACATCAGGCCGATGAAGAACTTCATCGCCGTTTCCAGCATCTGGTACTTGCCAACCCAGACGATGACCAGGGCTGCAATGGCATGCAATGCCCCCCAGGTGCCGACCGAGAGTTGCGGAAAAAACGCATAGGCCGCCAGCCCGCAGGCTGCCATCATGGCGGCGGCCACCATGAAGGTCCACAGGAACAGGTAGACCACGAAATACCAGCTGAAAAAACGCGGCAAACGGTCAATCCAGCCTTCCAGCAGGGTGGTATCGGTCGCCAGTTGCCAGCGCCCGATGCCTTCGGTGATGACAAACTTGAGAATGCCGCCAAAGATCACTGCCCAGAGCAGTATCGTGCCGAACTGGGCACCGGCCGCCGAGGCCGCCACAATATCCCCGGCACCCAGGCCCGTTGCCGCCACGATAATGCCCGGACCGGTCCGTTTCAGGATATTCATGCCACTCATGAAGCGCTTTCCACTGACACGCCCATGGCACTGCAGACGGCTTGTCCATAGTCACGCAAGGCTTTGAGAAAGTCCCTGTCCCCCGGTCTTTCCTGCTCAAGCTCATCCAGCCAGGAGAAAAATCCGGCGGCGCCAAGCCCTACCCCGTTGGGATTATGGATCAATTGCTCGGCACACCACTCATGCCAGCGCTTGTTCTCCTGTTCATCCAGGGTGTCCGGAAAATTACGGGCCCGGTAACGAAACAGCATGTGTTGCAGGCGAGGATCATGAAATGGCAAGCTGGCGTCCTTGAGCTGCTCGGCTGGAGTGCCTCGAATCAATGTCATATGCTGCTTGTCCTGGTCGCTGAAAAAACCGCCGCTGTAGAGCATGTGATCAGGATCAGTCTCGGGTTCAAACTCGGGATCGGCAAACACTTCCTGTAGTTTGGCTGCCAGGCGGGCATTGCCCAGCAACCGTTCCCTGTGACGACCGCAGACTTCAAGATCGATCTGGTACTTGCTGATGGTGTCCTCGCCCAGCACTGCCATGGGTGCCAGCGCAGGACACTTGTTGATATGCACGGTTTTCAGGGCAATGCGTGCTTCCCCCTCGCCCAGTTCCTCACTGCGTGAGAAGACAAGACGACGAATCTCCTGTGCATCCAGGTCTATCCAGCTGGCAGGGTCCTGGGCCAGGTCACAGACGATCACGCCGTTCTGGTTGCCCGGATGCATGGCCAGCGGCATGACCACCGCCAGGCAGCCTTGCGTGGCAGGAAACATGCCCGAGACATGCAGCACCATGTCCTTTTTATTCAGATCCAGCAGTGGCTTGACCTTGTTCTTGCCACGTAATTGGTAAAGCCAGTCATAAAGTTTGGGCTGTTTGTCCCTGATCAGTTTCGCCATGGCAATGGTGGCCCTGACATCCGCCAGGGCATCGTGCGCGCCAACATGTTCTATATCGTTGGCTGCTGTCAGTTCTTCCAGGCGAAAACTGGGCCTGCCATCGTCCTTGAGCGGCCAGTTGATACCCTCCGGACGCAGGGCATGGGTCATGCGCACCAGGTCAATGATGTCCCAGCGTGAATTCCCGTTCTTCCATTCCCGTTCATAGGGGTCATAGAAACACCGGTACAGCAAATGGCGGGTGACTTCGTCGTCAAAACGAATACTGTTGTAGCCGGCAACACAGGTATTGGGCTGCATGAACTGCTCGGCCACCAGGCGGGCAAACTCCGCTTCATTGACCCCCTTGTCGAGTGCCTCCTGCGGGTTGATACCGGTAACCAGGCAGGCTTCCGGATGGGGCAGGTAATCGGGTGTGGGCTTGCAGAACATTTCCACCGGATCATCGATGATATTGAGCTCCTCATCGGTCCTGATGCCGGCAAACTGGCAGGGACGATCCTTGCGCGCCTGCGCCCCCCAGGTTTCGTAGTCGTGCCAGAAAATACTGCGTGGGTTTGTCAATCCGGTCTCACTTCAATGGCTGTACTCCAGTTTGAAGCATCCCATAATCGGGCGGGATTGGTAAGGGGAGCGGGAAAAATTCCTGCGAGGTAGTAGGTCGGCATAGCCCCGCAGGGGCGTTTGCCGACAAAGAATATTTCACACGAGGTAAATACTCATGTCGGGAAACGACGCTACGCGTCGTTTCTTGTCTCTTGCCTCTTGCCTCTTGCCTCTTTCCTCTTTCCCCTTGTCTCTGTACATTTAAGGCTATGAAATTAACGACTTCCCTACTCTGCCTGAGCCTGCTGATTGCTGTCCCTGCCCTGGCCCAATTCGGACGCGGCTACCGGATCATCCAGAACGATCCGCCGATCAGGGAATTCACGGCCGCGCGCTGGCATTTCGGCACCAACGGCGATATTGGCCACATGGGCTGGTCACACAACTACCCCGACTCCGACATCAATCTCAACGAATTCCTGGAAAGGGCCACACTGGTGAATATGGAAATTGATTCCTACCGCATCATGGAACTGGGGGAGCCCGAGGTATTTGACTATCCCTTTGCCTACGTCTCCGAACCCGGGGAAATGGAATTGACCGAGCAGGAAGTCATTAACATGCGGGAGTTTGTGCTGAGGGGTGGTTTCATCCTGATGGATGACTTCGATGGTCCGTGGCAATTCGCGCAAATGCGCTCGCAGGTGCAACGGGCCTTTCCCGGCAATGACCTGGTGCCGGTGAACCTGGACCACGAAGTCTTTCGGGTCCATACCCCGCTGGAAAACCTGGCCGCCATGGCGGACTCGGTCCCGGGTGGAGAAATCACCTATTACGGCCTGTTCGATGACAAGGGGCGGCTGGGCATACTGGCAGGCCACAACAATGACCTGGCCAATTTCTGGGACTGGTATGCCGACGGTACCATGCCCCTGAAACCGTCAACTGACGCCTTTCGCCTGGGCACCAACGCCGTCATCTACTCTTTTACGCATTGATTGTTGCTGGCAACGGCCTGTTCGGCCAGTTCACCAGCCATTAACAGTGCTCTTAATCTTCGAGAGCAAACACCCACACCACACCGCCCTGCGGCACGATCGTGGTTTTACCCTGTAATGAGTCAAGCCGTCGCTGCATACCGGCGGCATCAATGCCCCAACCCGACTGCACGGCAATATACTGTTTGCCATCCACTTCAAAGGTTGTCGGTACACCGGTGATGCCTGAATTCAGGCGCTGCTGCCAGAGCAGTTCCCCGGTGGTGGCATTGTGGGCGCGGAAATAGCGGTCGGCCGTGCCGCCGGAGAAAATCAGGTTGCCGCCGGTGGCCAGGATCGGTCCCCAGTTGGCCATGTCAAATTCCTTTGTCCACACCTGCTCACCGGTATTGATATTCCAGGCCTGGATCTCACCAATGTGATCGGCGCCATCGACAATGCTAGCCTCCATGCCGCTGATCCCGGTGAAGTTCTGCCCTGGCCGGTACTCGGCATCGGTGCCTGCCCAGGCCGAGCAATAATTATCATTGGCGGGAATGTAGAACAGGCCGGTCTGCGGGCTATAGGCAGCCGGCACCCAGTTCTTGCCACCGGAAAGTGAAGGACAGTAAGAAGCCAGTTTACCCAGGCCCGGTTTATGGTCGAGGTCATATTCCGGCCGGCCGGTTTCTGGATCAATGGAAGTAAACACGTTCTGGTAAACATAGGGATCGGCATCCACGAAGTTGATGCCATCAGCCGTGCGCTCAAGAATCCACAGGTAACCATTGCGGCCCGCATGGACCAGGCCCTTGAACGTGCGACCATCGCGCTCCACGTCCATCAACACCGGTGGCGACACTTCATCCCAGTCCCAGGAACCATTCCAGTGATACTGGTGGTAACCTTTCATTTCCCCGGTATCCACATCCAGGGCAATCACCGAGTTGGCAAACAGGTTGTCACCCGGGCGGGCCTCACCGGTCCAGGGTCCGGCATTACCGGTACCCCAGAAACTCAGGTTCAGTTCGGGATCATAATTACCGGTTACCCAGATGGAGGCGCCGCCGGTTTCCCAGGCACCTTCGGGCCAGGTGTCATTACCAAACTCTCCCGGTGCCGGTACGGTGTAGGTTTTCCAGACTTCCTCGCCGGTTTGTGCATCCAGGGCCGCAATGAACCCCCTGACACCACGCTCTCCACCGGAGACACCGACCAGGATCTTGCCTTTGGCCGCCATGGGCGCCAGGGTCATGTAGTAACCGGTGCGGTAATTGGCTACCGGCTTCTCCCAGACCACTTCTCCTGTTTGTGCATCCAGTGCCACGACATTGGCGTCGGAGGTCGCCATGTAAACCTTGTCGCCATACAGTGCCACACCGCGATTGGTGGGATGGATGAGGCTGATATCAAAGGGCATCTGGCGTGAGTATTCCCACAGGCCGTCACCGGTCGCCGCATCCACGGCAATGACATGGTTCAGAGGAGTGGTGACATACATGATGCCGTTATTGACCATGGGCGGAGACTGGTGCCCCTCGGTCACACCGGTGGACATTGACCAGGCCAGTTCCAGATTGCCAACATTGCCGGCATCGACATCATCCAGGGGCGAATACCCCCAGCCGTCATACGTGCGGCGAAACATGAGCCAGTTTTCCGGTTCGGGATTGATGAGGCGGTCATCCGTGACTGGCGTAAATTCCCTGTCCTGCCTGCTTGTCATTGCCGGGTTCATGGAGTCAGTTGCGCAAGCTGCAAGAGACAAGAGGCAAGAGGCAAGCAAGCCCCTTTTCATCGTGGTCGTCAATGTCAATGACATGGTGAATCCCCCTGAGTTGGTTTTATTGTTATATGCCAAATGGCGACAGCCCGGGTTGCTGGAATCCCAGTCTGCCTTCAAATTCACCGGCAACCCCTACGTTGCCGTCAATTGCTGTCAGCGGCAGAGCCGCCAGTTGCCAGGGTGCCGGGCCGCCCACAACGCGGGCACCGTCCGCGGGATCAAACTGTGACTCATGGCACGGACACTGGAAACGCAAGAATTCGCTGTTCCAGTCTGTCACATCACAACCGGTGTGACTGCAGACACCTGAATAGGCCACCAGGCCATTGATACTGCGGGCAGCCGTTTCCTCACTCATGCGTGCCGGGTCCACCCGGATCAGCACCACCTGGTTCAGGCGTGTGCCGTTGCGCACCATGCCGGAAGCCGGCTCCATGGCCCAGGCAAAAATTTGCTTGCTGTCGGTCTGTAGCGCATCAACGCTGATGACATTGCCCGCTTCATCCCCGAAGGCATGAACCAGCACATCCCCTGGTTTGGGTGGCTCCAGCGTTTCAGGTTCAGGCATCTGCGCAGACGCTCTTCCGGGAACTGCCAATCCGACCATGCACATGCCTTCAAGCACAGTGCGCCGCCTGAGCGTTTTGATCGTCCCTTTACCTGATGTTTTTTCCCCTTTATTCCCCACAACAATACTCCTCAACTCACCAGCAACCACGCTGACATACCATAATGTATAATCTGTACAGAGTCACCAGAACAAGTCATCGCTCATTATTTCAGGGTTAACAGTTATACCTACCCTCTTGCCTCTTG
>CAZROW010000062.1:0-2103 GCA_964601805.1 uncultured Enterobacteriaceae bacterium | reverse complement strand
CCTCTTGCCTCTTGTCTCTAGTCCCTTGTCCCTTGCCTCTACTCTTCAGAAGGCAAACTATAAGCCACCAGCTGTGCCGGCATACCGGCTTGCCGGTTGGCGGTGAAGAAGGCGATGTATTGTTTGCCATTGACCATGTAGGTCATGGGAGAGCCTTGCTGCGGTCCGCCGCCGGGAATTTCAACACGGGCAATTTCCTCGCCGGTGGCCTTGTCATAGGCATGGAACAGGGGTCTGCCATCGCCGCCTTCACCGGCAATCAACAAGGTGCTGGTCACCAGCAGCCCGGCCCGGGATCTGATTCCGGTAGGTGGAATATCCAGGCCAGCCAACAATGGATGGTTGGCAATCTCTTCCGGCGTATCACCCAGCGGAATCTGCCAGGCAATTTCTCCCCCGTTCATGTCATAGGCCGTGATACGGCCATAGGGAGGTTTCATCAGGGGCAGGCCTTCAACTTCCGGCAGCGGCAGGAAACCGCCCATCGTGTACCGGGCATTGGACTCACCAAAACCGGGTGGCTCAAGGCCTACCACGGAGGGTGACGTGGTCGAGCCAATATAAACATAACCGGTTTCCGGGTCTGCCGCCCCGCCCTCCCAGTTGGCGCCACCGCCCAGGCCGGGCACCACGATCTGGCCACGCGTACCGTCTTCGGCCTGGCTCAGTGAGGGGGGAGTAAAAATATCGCCGATACGATGCTCGGCAATAGCTTCAATGGCCGCCTCGCGAAGTGCCGGTGTGAAATCAATCAGGTTGTCGTGGGTAATACCCTGGACATCAAAGGCCGGCGGCCTGGTAGGAAAAGGCTGGGTCGGTGAAGTCCATTCCCCGGGCACATCCGAGGCTGGTACAGGACGTTCTTCAATGGGCCATACCGGTTCCCCGGTGACGCGGTTGAAGACATAGGCAAAGGCCTGCTTGCCCATCTGGATGATCGCGGGAATTTCCTCACCATCAACCTCCAGGTCGAGCAGAATGGGATGCGACGGCATGTCGTAGTCCCAGATATCATGATGCACCAGTTGCTGGTACCACAACACTTCACCGGTCTCTTCCTTGACTGCCACCAGGGAACCGGAATACAGGTTATTGCCGGGGCGATGGCCGCCAAACACATCATTGGTGGCAGCCTCAATAGGCAGGTAGACAATGCCTCTTTCGGCATCACCGGCACTCAGACCCCAGATGCCGGCATTGCCAATGATCTCAGCAGAGCTATCGAGCCAGGTTTCATAACCGGGTTCGCCTGGTCTGGGCACCGAGTGGAATACCCAGTTACGCTCCCCCGTACGGGCATTGATGGCCAGGATATCTGCCTTGACGTTACCGATGCCCACACCGCCGCCACCAGGTCGCAGGGCCGGCCCGATGACCACGGAATCACCAATCACGGTGGCCGGCGAGGAATTGCCGATGGCACCGATCAGCTCGGGATAGTCATAGTCCAGGTCAAGCTGGGTAAAAAGATCGACAATGCCGTTATCGCCAAAACTTTCCACGGGGATACCGGTACGGGCATCCAGTGCCACCAGCTGGAAGCCGGGTGTGATGACAAAAATGCGCTGCTCATTGCCATCTGACCACCAGGACACACCACGTCCTGAATTACGGCGAGGCGCGCGCTCCCAGCGTTCGCCTTCGTCCATGCGCCACATCCACAGGGTATGACCGGTATCCCCTTCCACGGCGACCACGTTGCGGCGATTACCGGCGGTAAAATACAGGATACCGTCCACCATCAGCGGGGTGCTGATGTTGCGGTATTCGGTTTCACTGAAATTGTCTGATTTCCAGGTCCATGCCACTTCAAGGTCGGCGACATTGTCGCGGTTCACCTGGTCAAGCGGGGAGTAGCGGGTACCTCCCCGGTCACCGCCATAGGAAATCCAGTTGCCGCCCTGGGTACCGTACTGGGCCAGACTGCCCACCGGTACAGCCATTGCCAGAACCCATATAACCCTGATCAATCCCCTCATAACGCCCCCTTGATTCTCTGTTCTTGTTTTTCAGACAAGCATAAGACCCAATCAGGTTGGGGACAAGGAGCAAGAGGCAAGAGGCAGGATGATTCCCGGAAGTTTTCTGTCAACTGGTTTACGG
>CAZROW010000061.1:0-18270 GCA_964601805.1 uncultured Enterobacteriaceae bacterium | reverse complement strand
CAAGGGACAAGGGACAAGAAAAGACTGATTTTTTGAAATTTTTTCAGTCAAGCCTTTATCCTGAAAATTTAGTTCATTTTGTAGGCCGGAAGAGCGTAGCGTCATCCGGCATGGCGACTGAAGGTCGCCCCGAACAGATAAAAATGAGGGCCATATGCGGGGTACCCTCCGGGCACCTTGCCGGATGACGGCGCTTTGCGCCTCTTCCGGCCTACGCGCCTTCGTTTTGGCCCAACGTGTCGTTCCTTGTTCCTTGTCCCTTGTTCCTGTTATTCCGGCAACGCCCAGTCAATCGGTTGCTGACCAGTCTTGGTCAAATATTCATTGGTTTGTGAAAAATGCCGGCATCCCAGGAAGCCCCGGTGGGCAGACAAGGGAGAAGGATGAGTGGATTGCAGGACCTGGTGTCGCTTACGGTCAATGATCTGCCCTTTTTTCTGCGCATAACTGCCCCAGAGCAGGAATACCAGGTTTTCGCGCTTTTCATTGAGTACCGCCACCACGCGATCGGTGAATTGCTCCCACCCCTTGCCCTGATGGGAAGCCGCCTTGAATTTTTCAACCGTGAGGACCGCATTCAGAAGCAGCACACCCTGCTCTGCCCACGGCAGTAAACAGCCGTGGCCGGGCGGATTGATGCCCAGGTCGGCCTGGATTTCCTTGTAGATATTTCCCAGCGACGGTGGTGTTGCCACACCCGGTAACACCGAGAAACACAGGCCATGGGCCTGGCCGGGGCCGTGATAGGGATCCTGGCCCAGAATCATCACCCTCACCTTGTCAAACGGGGTGGTGTTCAGGGCATTGAAGATGAGGTCGCCGGGCGGATAAATTTCCTTGCCCATCTGTTTTTGCTGCTTCAGGAATGCCCTGAGTGAGCGCATGTAATCCTTGTCGAATTCCTCACCCAGGTGATCAAGCCAGGATTGTTCCAGCCTGACCTGGCGTTTGCCTGAATCCGGCGCTTGAGCCATCAGCGACAATCAATCCTGCTGGGGACGCATATGGGGAAAGAGCAACACGTCACGAATGGAAGCCGAGTCAGTGAACAACATGACCAGTCGGTCGATGCCGATACCTTCACCGGCAGTCGGTGGCATACCGTACTCCAGTGCCGTAATGTAGTCCTGGTCAAAATGCATGGCTTCCTGGTCGCCGGCATCTTTTTCAGCTACCTGGGCACGGAAACGCTCAGCCTGGTCCTCCGAGTCATTGAGTTCGGAAAAGCCGTTGGCTATTTCGCGACCACCGATAAACAGCTCGAACCGATCCGTGATTTCGGGGTTGTCGTCATTGCGTCGTGCCAGGGGTGACACTTCAGTGGGATAGCCGGTAATAAATGTCGGTTGCTGCAGGGTTTCTTCCACCCTGGCTTCGAAAATCTCCAGTTGCAACTTGCCCAGTCCCCAGGAATCCTTGACTTCAACGCCCAGGGTTTTTGCCAGGGCCCTGGCGCTGTCCAGATCTGCCAATTGTTCAGCTGTCACGTTCTCGACGTTGGCCAGGATAGCTTCCAGGAGAGTGAGCCTGGCAAAGGGCTGATCAAAGTCCAGAGTCACCCCCTGGTATGAAACACTGCCCGACCCTGTGGCCTCATGGGCCAGTAAGCGCAGCATTTCCTCGGTCATGTCCATCAGGTCTGTATAGTCCGCGTAGGCCTGGTAGAACTCCAGCATGGTGAATTCCGGGTTATGACGGGTCGACAAGCCTTCATTGCGGAAATTCCGGTTAAGCTCATAGACACGTTCAAAACCACCGACAACCAGTCTTTTCAGGAACAGTTCCGGTGCGATGCGCAGGTACATGTCCTGGTCCAGGGAATTGTGGTGGGTGATAAAAGGCCGTGCCACGGCACCACCGGGAATAACCTGCATCATGGGGGTTTCCACCTCCATGAAGCGATGTTCATTCATGAAGGCACGAATGGCGCTGACGATTTTCGAGCGCACAATAAAGGTATGTCGTGACTCCTCGTTGGCAATCAGGTCGACATAGCGTTGCCTGTAGCGCACCTCGGTATCGGTCAGGCCCTTGTGCTTGTCCGGTAGCGGGCGTAATGATTTGGTCAGCAGGCGAATGCTCTCAACCCGAATGCTCAGTTCCCCCTTGTCGGTACGCATGACCTTGCCTGCGGTACCGATAATATCGCCGAGATCCCAGCTCTTGATTTCAGCTTTTTCCTCTTCAGGGAACTCCTTGATATTCAGGTAAAGCTGCACCTGTCCGCTCATATCCTGGATCACGATAAAAGGACCACGCTGACGGATAATGCGCCCTGCCACTTTCGCTTCAACTGCCAGCTCATTCAGCTCTTCCTTGGTTTTGTCGCCATAGGCTGCATGCAGGTCGGCCGCCAGGTCGGCAGGCCTGAAATCATTAGGAAAGGCATTGCGCTGCTGCCGTATGGCATCCAGTTTCTCCCGGCGCTGTGCAATCAACCTGTTTTCGTCGGCTGCATCCTGGCTGGCAGAAGGATTGGGGTTTTTGTCACTCATGCTGTTGTCCGTCGTTAATTCGTTATTAATTTGTTACAGGCCCATTTTCAGGCTGGCTTCCATGAACCTGTCGAGGTCACCATCGAGTACCGCGCCGGTATTGCTGGTTTCAATATTGGTGCGAAGATCCTTGATGCGGGAGGAATCCAGTACGTAGGAACGTATCTGGCTGCCCCAGCCAATATCCGCTTTCTCATCCTCGATTTCCTGCAGGCTTTCCTTCTTTTTCAGTTCTTCCAGTTCGTACAGCTTGGCCTTGAGCTGCTTGATAGCCATGTCCCTGTTCTTGTGTTGTGAACGCTGGCTCTGGCACTGTACTACGATACCCGAGGGTTCATGGGTCAGCCTGATGGCTGAATCGGTTTTATTAACGTGTTGGCCACCGGCACCACTGGCACGGTAGGTATCGACCCTGACCTGGTTCATGTCCAGTTCGATTTCGATATCATCATCAATTTCCGGTGAGACAAAAACAGAAGCAAAGGAAGTGTGCCGGCGATTACCTGAATCAAAGGGTGATTTACGTACAAGCCGGTGTACACCGGTTTCGGTTCTCAACCAGCCAAAGGCAAACTCCCCTTCGAAGTGCAATGTGGCACTTTTAATGCCGGCCACTTCACCCGGTGAGACTTCAACCAGTTCAGTCTTGAATTCTTTTTGCTCACCCCAGCGCAGGTACATCCGCAGCAACATTTCGGCCCAGTCCTGGGCCTCAGTGCCCCCTGAGCCGGCCTGGATATCCAGGTAGGCATTATTGACATCCATCTCGCCGGAAAACATGCGGCGAAATTCCAGTTTTTCCAAGACGGTTCCGGCTTCATTCAGGTCGGACACCGCTTCCTGCAAGAGGCTTTCATCATCCTCTTCACGAGCCAGTTCGATCAATTCCTGTACATCAAGGAATGCCTGGTCCAGGTTACGAATGGTCAGAACGACCCGTTCCAGCTCTGCGCGTTCCTTGCCCAGTCCCTGTGCATACTCGGGCTTGTTCCAGACATCCGGCTCACCCAGTTCCCGTTCTACTTCCGTGAGGCGTTCCTGCTTCTGATCAAAGTCAAAGATACCCCCTGAGCACAGAAAGGCGCTCCAGTGATTCCTTGATTGTCTGCAGGTAATTATTAACTTCCAACATGAATGATCGACCCGAAAAAAAGGCGCTATTTTAACTGGAACCCATCCCAAAATACATCTTGGCCCGGTGCCAGAGGTCAATTAGCTGCGATTCTTCCCTGTCTTGCCCCTGCTGTGGCCCTTATACTTGGAACAATCCTGATCAATAGCTTTTTAATCACCGGAACACGACATTACTACCACCCTGTTGAACAATGCCATTATCGAATGGGATCGGGAAGGTCATCCCCATGCCAGGGACTATGGCGATATCTATTTTTCGGTCAACAGCCCCCTGGAAGAAAGCCGCCACGTCTTTCTGGTTGGAAACAACCTTCCGGAACGTATGCCCGCCGTCGGCAGCCGTCCCCTGCTGGTCGGGGAATGCGGATTTGGTTTTGGCCTGAACTTCCTGATCACGGCGGAGTATTTCTGCAAGCTGGCGCCTACCGACAGTCGGCTGCACTTTATCAGTTGTGAACTGCACCCGGTCAAACGCAAGGACCTCCAGCGTTACTACGCCAGGCTGCCTTCATCCCTCCTGCCCCTGGCAGCCGCCATGCTCTCCCATTACCCGGAACAGGGCAAAGGCCTGCATCGACTCCAGTTCAGTTACCGCCAGCGCTATATCACGCTTGACCTGGTCTATGCCGATGCCTGCCATGCCTTCAGTAACATCAGCATGCCTGGACCCGGTATTGACGCCTGGTACCTGGATGGCTTCTCCCCCTCGCGCAACAAGGCCATGTGGCAACCCCGCCTGTTCCGGGAACTGGCCGCACTGAGCCATGCAGGCACCACCATTGCCTCATACTCGGTTGCCGGTGATGTCAGACGTAACCTGGAGGCAGCCGGCTTCCGTATTGAGAAATCGCCCGGCTTTGGCAACAAGCGACACATGCTCTCGGGTGTGTTTACCCAAACCACTGCCGAGAACAGACTGGGTTGGACTACGCCATGGCCTGACAATTCAATCACAGACAATACTGTGGCGATAATCGGCGCAGGATTGGCCGGCTGTGCAACAGCCCATGCCCTGGCTTCCCGTGGAGTAAATGTCACGCTGTTTGACAAGAACAGCGCCATCGCCGAGGGCAGTTCCGGCAATCCCCGTGGCATTGTCCACTTTAACCCTGCGCGCAAACTGGATCCTGCCGCCCGATTCAGGTTGCAGGCGTTCAACTTTGCCACGCGACACTACCAGGTGCTCTCACGCAATCATGACACTGGCTGGCAAGCCGGTGGTGTGGTTCACCTGCCTGCTACGGGAAAAGACAGGGTATTGCATGAACATCTTGCCACCGAGGACCTCTATGACAGCGATCTCCTGCAGGCACTCACGCCAGCACGAGCTTCAGAGCTTGCCGGTATTGAGCTGGCCGAGCCCGGGGCATTATGGCTGTCAGCAGCAGGCAGTATCAGCCCTGCTGCCCTGTGTCACGCCTGGGCCACCCATACGGGCATCACGCTCGTCAGCCAAACACGGGCTGACCGGGCAGTCTGGAAAGACGGGCAATGGACATTATCCCTGTCTGGCCCGCAAGGCGTTCATGAAAAAACATTTGCCCGTGTCGTACTTTGCACTAACGAGCTGCCCGACCTGGTTGCCGGTCTGGATTATCCCTGTATTGCCAATCACGGCCAGACCGATACCTACCAGGTAAATGAGGCGGCTTTAGCCTCTGCCCTGCCCAAACTGGCCATTTCACAAAAAGGTTATGTCGTACCCTGGCATGGACAGGGTAAAAGCTGGCTGATGGTGGGAGGCAGTTATGCCCCGGGCAGGCATACTGAGGATGCCTGCGAAACACTGAGGGCGAAAAATACCGAACTGGTCCGACAGCTCACCCCCGCGCTGATGCCAATCCTGGAAAACTGTGAGCAATCCCCTCAAAGCAGGTGCGGCACGCGTATCAGTACACCAGACTACCTGCCCCTGGCAGGCCCCGTTGAAGACACGCAGGCATGCAGAGATATTTTTGCTGAATTGACACGTAATGCCCGTAAAACCGTGCACGCCAAACCGGCCTATCTGCCAGGGCTTTATGTCAACCTGGGACATGGCTCCAGTGGGCTGACAACGACACCGCTGCTGGGCGAATACCTGGCATCACTGATTTGTGGCGATCCCCTGCCCTTGCTCAAAGAGGATATCCAGGCGATACATCCCCTGCGATTTCTGATCAGGACTATGAAGAAACAGCAGTAAACAGGATGAAAAAATGAGGAATTGTTGATCCGGTGTCAGCGATCAAAGAAGGCCTTGAGCGCTGAGGCCAGGTACAGCGTATCCTTGCTGCCTGCCATCTCCCGAATGGAGTGCATGGCAAAAGTGGGCACACCGATATCCAGGGTTTTGACCCCCAGTTCACCAGCCACAATCGGGCCTATGGTGGACCCACAGCCCATGTCATTTCTAACCACAAAGGCCTGGACCGGTATGGCGTTGTCCTCGCACAACTGGCGAAACGCCGCAGAAGTTTCACTCGAAGTGGCATAACGCTGGTTGCCATTGATCTTGATAACCGGCCCCTGGTTCAGTAGCGGGCCATGCTTGTCATCGTGCTTATCCGCGAAATTGGGATGGATGCCATGGGCATTATCGACCGAATAAAAGGTGGAATTGTCCAGGACATGACGTTTGGCTTCCGAGCTGGCTGGCGCAAACGACTCGGCTATTCGATCAACCACCGACTCCAGGAAGGGGCCCTTGGCACCGGGTGCAGACACGCTGCCCACTTCTTCGTGATCCGTGCAAATCAGGAGACTGGCATCCTCGCCCGAACTGGCCAGTAAACTTTGCAGGCCGATATAACAACTGAGCAGGTTGTCGAGCCTGGCACTGGTAATAAACTCGTCCTCCATGCCTACCAGGGCCGGCGGTTGCACATCATAAAAGCGGATGTCATAGGCATGGACTTTATCCACGTCCAGCCCCTGTTCATCAACCAGGAACTGCTGGAGCAGGTCCTTGAACACGAACTTGTTGTCAGCAGAGGATTGGGACAATACGGGAGGCAGGTAGGTTTGCGCATTGATGGCGCGTTTCTCATTGGCTTCCCTGTCCAGGTGAATGGCCAGGCTGGGAATAACCGCCACAGCTTTTTTGAAATCAACCAGGCTATAGGCCAGTTTGCCATCCTTGCCCCGGTAGTCGACCCGGCCTGCCATGGACAGGTCCCGGTCAAACCACGGATTGAGCAGGACGCCCCCATACACTTCCACTCCCAGCTGGATGTATTTCTGGCGAATGATTTCAGGTAGCGGCTTGACCTTCAGGCAGGGACTGTCCGTATGGGCGCCCACCATGTTAATGCCCGTGGTGGACAGGTCCTTGTCTCCTGTCCTGAACGCCACTATGGACGAGCCCATGCGCGTGACGTAATAACCCCGGTTTCTTTCCAGTTGCCACCTGGCATTTTCTTCCAGGCGGGTGAAACCTGCAGCATCGAGTTCGGCTGACAGGCTGGCAACGGCATGATAGGGCGTGGGCGAAGCCTGAACAAACTGCATCAGGCTCGCGTTAAGTTCCTGCTGATTCATGAAATGATTACGTCGATATCAACTCAACCCGAACAACTTATTGGACTTCGAGCAACTCAACATCAAAAATCAGGGTAGCGTTGGGTGGAATAGTGGGAGGAGCACCATTGGGACCATAAGCCAGATCAGAAGGGATCGTGAAACGGAACTTGTCGCCTACTTTCATCAACTGCACGCCTTCAGTCCAACCCGGAATAACGCCATTGAGCGGGAATGATGCCGGCTGCCCCCGTTCAACAGAGCTGTCAAAGACAGTGCCATCTACAAGCGTACCGTGATAGTGCACGGTGACGTTGCTGCTCTCACTGGGCATGGCGCCGCCTGCTGCACCTTCTTCCAGAACTTCGTACTGCAGACCTGAAGCCGTGGTGGTGACACCGGCGCGCTGACCATTTTCAGCCAGGAAGTTCTGGCTGGCCTGGGCAGCTGCTTCAGCTTCAGCGGCCATTTTCGCCTGCTGGGCCATGGCAAAGGCCTGGATGGCAGCCATCAGTTCCTCTTCGGACATCTGCAGGTTGCCATTGATGGCATCCTTGACACCCTGTACCAGGGAATCGATATTGATTTCATCCATCGGCATCTGGTTGACGATGTTCATGCCGATATTGGCACCAATTCCATATCCGGCCTTGCCAGCATCGGACTCAAGGTCCACGTCCTGAGCCATCACGGAAGTGCCCAGGATTAACGCTGGAATTATGGTAAAGCTGGCTGCCAGAGACATAAGTTTCATAATACTTGTCCTTTTATCTGACCAGATTCTGGTCTTTATTTCTGACCATATTCTGGTCTTTACTCAATGAATTTTTCCAAAGACAATAGCGTCTTCAGGAACCGGCCATACTACCGGGACTACAGGGGAAATACCACCTCCGGCAAAACAATAGCTGGTTAGTTACCCTTCTGTTTTACAAGGTTTTTATCCTGATTCAGCACTTGAAAGCCTGTCAAAGAAGACACCAGCCAATCATGCCGGGACGCTGCCATATGACCACCGTAAACCGGGATTTACCCTGCCAACGCAAACCATTACCTGTCATGCCTTCCGGCAAGGCTTGCTGCCTGCTCCTGTTGCTGGCCACGTTTGGCCTGGCCGGTTGTGGTGGTTACCAGGTAGTGCTAAATGACAACATCCTGTACAACCCCACGGGTGTGCCCCTGCCTCCTTCACTGGTCAATGACGCCAACCTGCAGGGCTGCCTGAACCAGGTTTTTAACAGTTCAGGTAATGATGACCCGGAAAGCATCACTCTGCTTGCATGCCCCTCAGCCGGCATACAGAGCCTGGCCGGCATCGGCGCCCTGCCCAATCTCGAACAGCTGGAGCTCAGTGACAACAATATTACTGACCTGCGGCCGCTGCAGAACCTGAAAAACCTGCGGGTGCTCAGTGTACGTAATAACCGGGTCAACAATATCAATACGCTGATCGCGTTACCCATCCTGCGTTTTATCGCCTTACAGGGCAATATCAATATCCCCTGCAAACAGCTGGATGAGCTTGAAGAAAAGATCGGCAATTCGTTGTCCCGCCCTACGATCTGTACCGGCTGAACAACTCAGGCAGGAACACCACTATGAAAACGGAATTCGGTGTCCGGTGTTGAAACCAGGGCAGCCTCTTCGGCTGCAAAAAACGCGATGCGTTCGGCCAGGTCAGACCCATCGTACTGGCGTGCCAGGGCCAGGTAGTCTGTATAGTGCCTCGATTCCGAACGTAACAACGATTGGTAGAAGCGCCTGATACGATCATCCAGCGATGGCGCGATGGCGGCAAATCGCTCACAGGAACGGGCCTCCACGAAGGCACCAACAATCAGGGTATCAATCAGTCTTGCCGGTTCGTGAGTCCGCATATACTCCCTGAGTGAAGAGGCATAGCGTGAGGGTGACAGGTGAACATAGTCGATACCGCGTTCTTCCATCAATTCCACCACCTGCTCGAAATGCAGCAACTCTTCCCGGGCAAGCTGGGACATTTTTTTCAATAAATCCGGCTTGTCCACGTAACGATACATCAGGTTCATGGCACTGGCGGCGGCCTTCTTTTCACAGTTGGCATGATCAATCAACAACAGGGATTCATTGTCCAGTGCCCACTCGACCCATTGCGGGGGTGTCGGGCACAACAGAAATTCCTGGATATGGGTTATATCGACCATGTTGAAGCCGGGTTCAGGTATTGTCGCGGCCTGAACCGCTTTCGTCGAAAGCATCATTGAAGTCGGACTTGATATCCTCGGGGGATTTGCCGCTCTCACGGTCAGGCAGGTAGTCCTGGTCAAAAGACTCATCGATCATGGAGTCAGGCAATGACTTGCTGGCCTTGGCGCCGAGTATTCGCAATTTTTCCACGTTGGACACCAGGTTGCCATGACCTGATATCAGTTTTTTGTGGGCATTGTCATAGGCATTTTGTGTCTGGCCGAGATGATTACCAATCTTTTCCAGGTCCTCGGTAAAGCCGACGAACTTGTCATACAGCTTGCCTGCCCTGTCCGCGATTTCAATGGCATGCTTGTTCTGGTCTTCATAGCGCCAGATATTCTGGATAGTGCGCAGGGTGGCCATCAGGGTCGTGGGACCCACCAGGGCAATATTACGTTCAAAGGCTTCGGTAAACAGGCTCTGGTCATGCTCCACGGCCAGTGCAAAGGCCGCCTCAACGGGCAGGAACATCATGATGAAATCCAGGGTCCTGACACCTTGCAGGTTCTGGTAGTTCTTTTCGGACAGGGTGCGGATGTGGGTACGGATAGACTGGATATGTTGCTTGAGCGCTTCCTTTTTCAGGTTCTCATCGCTTTCCGAATAATAACGTTCATAGGCCGTCAGGCTGACCTTGGAATCAATGATGACATCCTTGTTTTCCGGCAGGTGAATCACCACATCGGGTTGCTGCTTGGTGCCTTCTGCTGTTTTCAGGCTGACCTGGATATCGTATTCGCGCCCCTTGCGCAGACCTGACTGTTCAAGCAGTCGCTCCAGGATGAATTCCCCCCAGGCACCCTGCGTCTTGCTCTCCCCTTTCAGGGCATTGGTCAGGTTGACCGCATCTTCGCTGATCCGGATGTTGAGCTCCTGCAGGCTCTTGATTTCACGGGCCAGGGAAAAACGTTCCTTGGATTCCTTGTCGTAGGTATCCTCGACCTTTTTTTCAAATTGCTGGATTTTCTCACGCAGGGGTTTGAGGATATTCTCGATGTTCTCGCGGTTGCTCTCGGTAAAATCCCTGCCCTTCCTTTCCAGGATTTCATTGGCCAGGTTCTTGAATTCCAGGCTCATTTTTTCACGGGCATTTTCCAGCAACTGGATTTTCTCCTGGTGCTGGTTTTGCTCTTCCTGGAGGCGAGTTTCCAGGCGGGATACGTCTTCACGCAAACCGGCAATTTTTTCATTGGCGGTTTGCAGTTCCCGGTGGGAAATCTGGTTCTGATCCTGGAGTTTCTGGATTTCCAGTTGCCTGGATTGCAGTCTCTCCTTGAGGACTTCGCCGGACTCACCACCCAGGCCGCTGTCACCCGAGGAACGTGTTAACAAAAACCCGAGCCATCCGGCAAGCAGCACGAGCACCGACAACAGCGAGATAATGATCAGCGTTCCCGTAGTCATCAGGTTCTCCTAGTGATTTTTGTGCATTAACGAATTGTCAGTCTGATCAGCCTGTTATGCTTTTCTATCGACCCTGTATACCTGGTGGCTCAAATACCTTCTATGCCAAGCCGACCGGCAACTTCCTTGTAGGTCTCTATCACATCACCCAGATCCTGGCGAAAGCGGTCTTTATCCATTTTCTTGCGGGTATCCTTGTCCCAGATACGACAACCATCAGGGCTGAATTCGTCTCCCAGGAGTATCTCACCGTTGTGCAGGCCAAATTCCAGTTTGTAGTCCACCAGCAGCATACCGGCGTCAAGAAAAAGTGACTTGAGCACCTGGTTGACCTGGAAGGTAAGCTTTTTCATGGCCTCGATATGTTCCGGGTCTGCCCAGCCAAAGGACGCAATGTGGTAATCATTGATCATCGGATCATGGAGTTCGTCATTTTTCAGGAAAAATTCAAAGGTTGGCGGATCAATCTCTGTGCCTTCCTTGATGCCATAGCGTTTGCAGATACTGCCGGCTGCCAGGTTGCGTACCACACATTCCACCGGAATCATCTTGAGGGGCCTGACCAGAGATTCGGTGTCTGACAGGGTTTTCACGAAATGAGTCTTGATACCGGCATCTTCGAGCTTTTTCATGATAAACGCATTGAAGAGATTATTGACCTTGCCCTTGTCATCCAATTGCGCAACCTTGGTACCATCAAACGCCGAAGTGTCATTGCGAAATTGCATCACGTAAAGATCCGGGTCCTCGGTCTTGAAGACAGACTTGGCTTTACCGGAATAGAGCTCTTCATGCTTTTCCATTAAATTCTCCAGTACTAATGGGGCCGGAACAGATACCGGCAGGTTACCCGGAATCAGGCGATATTGTTTCTGATCAGTCGCAACAGGGAGTCGACGGCATCCCGCATTTCCTCGGAATCTGCCTCAACATTTTCATTCAGGGACTCAACGATGACATCCACTTCACCGTCCAGGTCAATTACCAGGATCCGCAAGGGGTAGGATGGTTCAGTCTCTTTTCTGCTGAAGACACCGTTGAGTGTGACCACGCGTTTGAAAAAGCCAGGCTCTTCCTCTCTCAAACCAGTACTCATCTTATAGGCGACTTCAAAAACACCGCTATCAATATCCTGGGCAATGGTTTCGACCCCGGTCCTTTCCAGGGCCCTGTCGATGGCGGCCCAGCTGCGGCTGTATTCAGCTTCCAGGTGCAGGACTTCACGCCCGGCCGGGGTATTGACCAGGGATGCCTTGCCACGGCTATCGATATTTTCTGCCAGGAATGACACTGTCGAGGCCTGATACAGGTCTGCCACGTCAGCAAAGTAGGTGGACATATCCGTCAGGAAATCAAAGGCAACATCCGGATCGGTTGAGCTCTCAGGCCAGTTCACCTGGTCCAGCTCAGGCAGTGACTGGGCAATACCAAGATGAAGCAGGCGGATTTCCGCGCTGTTATTCTGGAAACCTGGCTCCACGGTAACGCGGATTTTTTCCTTGGACAGCACATTGCCTTCAAGGATGAACCAGCCCGTGTCCATGACACCGCGGGTGGGATTTTCAAAGGCGACATTGATACCCTGGCGGGTCCAGTAGTCCCTGATTCGTGGCCAGACTTCGCTGGGACTTACATCCACCACGATCCAGCTGTCTTCACCCAGGCGCTGGATAATGACGCCACGTTCACTGCGGCCATTAAAGGGGCGCGGCCTGGGGGCGTTGAGAAATGCCTGGGTATTGGTTTCGCTGATCTGCGGGATGACCATGAGGTCATCAATGATGTAGCTGTCGTATTCCGGGGGTATACGGGTCGGCGGCAGCACCGGTGCTTCCAGGTAATCTGCCTGGCGATCCCTGAGCAGTCCCTCTTCACCGGCAATATAATCCAGCCCCGGTATAGGCACGGAAGGCATTATGGAGCAGGCGGATAACAGGCCAATGGCGCCAAGCAGGCAGGATGCTGCCAATGGGCGTGGCCAGGATTCACCGCTGATACTGGTGATGATTCTCATGCATTTACTCATGCATTTACTCATGCATTTACCTAGCATAGTTTTTCCGTGTACTGCTGTATCTATACTCATGATACGAAATATCACAGGGCGCCTGACTTTTTGAGAGCTTCTCGTAACTCCTGGTGGAATTCCGGGGCCAGTTCAACCAGTGGCAAACGAATGCCCCTGCTGATATAACCCATTTCCTGCAAAGCCCATTTCACCGGTATCGGGTTGGCCTCCAGGAACAACAATTCATGCAGGCTGGCTATATGCTCGTTGATTGCCTGTGCTGCCGCTTTTTCGCCAGCCATCGCCAGTCGACACATTTCACTAAGTTGGGAAGGGACCACATTCGCTGTCACTGAAATAGTTCCGACAGCACCTTCAAGGATGAGTTCCAGCGAAGTGGCATCATCACCGGAATACACGGCAAAATCCTTGCCGCACAGGGACATCACTTCCCTGCCCCGCGCTACATCGCCGGTGGCTTCCTTAACGCCGACTATATTGGTTTCTGCCGACAGGGTATGAATGGTTTCCGGCAGCATGTCACAGGCCGTCCTTCCCGGTACGTTATAGAGGATCTGCGGAATATCCACCGTGTTGGCAATTTTCCGGTAATGTTCCACCAGGCCGCGCTGATTGGGCTTGTTGTAATAGGGGGTGACCAGCAGGCAGGCATCAGCACCTGCCTTCTTGGCTGCCCTGGTGAGTTCGATAGCCTCGGAGGTGGAATTTGCCCCGGTACCGGCAATCACCGGGATTTTACCATCGACATCGGCAACCACGTGGCTGATGACTTCACAATGCTCATCCACATCCAGGGTGGCCGACTCTCCGGTCGTACCCACTGCAACAATGGCGTCAGTACCCTCCTCGATATGCCACTTCACCAGGCGCGACATCGCGTCCAGGTCGAGACTTCCGTCTTCGTGCATGGGGGTGACTATTGCAACAATACTGCCTTTGATCATAACGCTGAAATGCCTGAAGGATTAAACCCGTAATTCTAGCTTAACCACAGGTAACTTTATAGTTAAGAGGAAGCCGCCTGAACGGTGGTGAACTCAGGATTCCGCACTGGGCTTGACCATCTGGCTGACTGGCCAGGCCCGAATGACAGCCTTGATGAAAGTGGCAAGGGGTATGGCAAAAAAGATGCCCCAGAAGCCCCATAGTCCGCCGAAAACGAGAACCGCCGTGATAATAGAGATGGGATGCAGGTTGACGGTTTCGGAAAAGATGAGCGGGACCAGGATATTACCGTCAATAAGCTGTAACACGGCATAGGCAATAATGACCTGGAGCAGCTCGGCACTGAAGCCCCACTGGAAAAACCCGACGAGGAAAACCGGAACAGTAATCACGGTTGCCCCCACGTAGGGCACAATCACTGACAGGCCTACCAGCACTGCCAGGATCACCGGGTAGTTAAGCCCGAAAAGCTCAAACAGGATAAAACTGGAGACCCCGACAATCAGTATCTCTAGCGCCTTGCCGCGAATATAGTTTGCCAGCTGATCATTCATTTCATGCCAGACCTGGGCCATGATGGGCCGCTTCTCCGGCAACCAGCTTTCGAGGAAATTGAGCAGCTTGGCTGAATCCCGCAACATGAAAAAGACCAGGATGGGTACCAGGACTGTATAGACCACCAGGGCGACCATGCGCGTAATACTGGACACCGAGTAGGACAGAACGACCTGGCCAAACTGACCCAGCACTCCCTGCATGTTGTTGAGCCACTCCTCAACCTGCGCCTCGGTGAACATTTCGGGGTAGTTTTCGGGCAGAACCAGCAAGAGCGAACGCAACTGTTCAATCATGCTGGGCAATTCGTTGATGAATACGGTCAGGCGGTTCCAGCTGAACGGCAGGAAAACCAGGAAAATGATAAAGGTGACACCCAGGAACAGGATATACACCAGGTAGACAGACATCCTGTGGGGAACATTGAGCTTCATGAGGGCGTTAACCAGCCCTTGCAGCATGAAGGTGATCACCATGCTCCAGAGCAAGGGCGCAATTACGCCGCCCATTGTCATCATCATCACTGCGCCGGCAACCAGCAGCAGTGCGAAAATAATGGCTTCTTCCTCTGAAAAATAACGATCGTAAAAACCGTTGAATACTTTTAGCATGCCGCTCTCTCAGACAACGTTTTCTCGGACAAAATGCGAAACCTCGTGGGGGCTAGTTTTTCTGAATCCAGTAAACAAACGTACTGTCTTCTTTGGCGAACTCCAGTAACCGGTTTCCACTTTGCTCGGCAAAGACCTGGAAATCCCTTTCAGAACCCGGGTCAGTGGCAATGACCCTGATCACCTGTCCTGATGCCATTTTGTTCAGAGACTGCTTGGTCTTGAGCAAGGGCAACGGACAGGTCAGCCCACTCAGGTCCAGTTCAATATCTGCAGTATTCAGCATGCTCTCATTTTAGCAAGGGGTCACCAAAAAACCGAGTTAAGAACGGGAATAATGTGTATTATTAATGGTCTAAGGGTTACATGCCTTACCTTTTCATGAACTTGCTGCATTTCACATATAACGCCGCGACCGCTGTTGCGACTACTGCCTCGACAGTAGTTGCGACTTTTGTGGCGACTTTTGTTGTAAAGCGGACCCACAAGGGCGCTTCGCGGCTTTTGCGTCGCTGTCTCAGGAAATCCCTTGCCGCTGCTCTGTCCGGCCTGCTTGCCTTTGGCTGCGGTTTCAGTTTGCAATCCAGCGCACAGGTCAACCTGCCCGTGCTCGGCGACTCTGTCTCGGGCGTGATCTCCACCCAGCAGGAGTATGAATTCGGCCGGGAACTGTTACGCCAGATTCGCCGTGAAACACCCATGCTGGATGACCCGTTGATCATGGAGTACATCATCAGCCTGACCTACAAACTGGCGGTGAAAAGCGAGCTTACGGACCATCGGCTGGAATTTGTGCTGATCGACAGTGAAATCCTGAACGCTTTTGCGGCACCAGGCGGCATTATCGGCGTCAATGCCGGCCTCTTCCTGCATGCTGAAAATGAAGGCCAGTTTGCTTCCGTTCTGTCCCATGAGCTGGCCCATATCAGCCAGCGACATTATGCTCGCTCTGTCCAGCAACAGCGTACCAGTATGCTGCCCAATGTGGCCGGATTGCTGGCCAGCCTGATCATTGCCTCTACTGTAGGTGGTGATGCCGGACAGGCTGCCCTGATGACCACCCAGGCAGTGGGCCAGGAAAACCAGTTGCGCTACAGCCGCAGTAACGAGCAGGAAGCAGACCGCGTAGGTATCCGCACCCTTTACAACGCCGGATTCGATCCCTACGACATGGCCGGCATGTTTGAAAACATGATGCGGATGAAAAGTTTTTCCCGACGCCTGCCTGAATTCCTGTCCACTCATCCCCTGGATGAAAACCGTATCGCTGACAGCAAGAACCGGTCAAACAGCCTGCCCCCGGTCAATCATGTCCAGAATGTTGAATACCTGTTGATGAAGCAGCGGGTCACCATGCACTATGCCGAGAATATCGATGCCGAAGTCCAGTCACTGCAGCGGGAATTGCCCCAGTTAAATGGCGTGGAAAGAGATGCGGCGCTGTATGGCATTGCCCTGGGACAGCTGGAAAACGGCCGCTTTGCGGAAGCCTCGCAATCGCTTCAGGGCCTGCGGGAAAAGGATTCGACTCGCATTACCTATGTCATGCTGGAAGCCGATATCGCCAGGGAAGCCGGCCAATATGACAAGGCAATAGCCATCCTCAAGGACAACCTGGCTATCAACCCCAATAATCACCCGCTGACCATGGCCTATGCCATGACCCTGAATGAAACCGGGCGTCATGAAGACGCTGCTTCAGTGCTGGAAAAGCATTCCCAGGTCAAACCCAATGATCCGCAGCTATGGTTCCAGCTGGCTGAAATACAGGGACAGGCTGGCAATATCACCAAGGTGCACCAGGCCCGCGGGGAATATTTCATCACTGTGGGAGATTTCACGCGCGCCCGTAACCAGTTCAACCTGGCCCTGGACCAGGAGCGCGATCGCCTGGAACGCGCCAAGATCCAGCAACGACTCGATTACATCCGCGATTTGCAGAATCGGTACTATCGATAAACGCACGATAAACTGGCGCCAGCCAGTGCGGGTGGAATTGACTTAACTCGCCTGAAGATATTTCTGACGGAAATCCAGCATACGCTGCAAGGGTTTCATCGCCTGCTCACACAATGCCGGATCCACATGAACTTCATTGCTGCCATCGCGCAGCGTGGTATACAACGTCTCCAGCGTATTCATGCCCATCCAGGGACATTGGGCACAGCTTCTGCAAGTCGCCCCCTCACCTGCCGTGGGTGCCAGGATCAACTCCTTGTCGGGAGCCAGTTGCTGCATCTTGTAAAAGATGCCGGCATCAGTAGCCACGATGAAGGTCTTTTCAGGTCGCTCACAGGCAGCCTTGATGATCTGTGTTGTCGAGCCCACCACATCAGCCTGCTCAAGGATCGCCATGGGTGATTCCGGGTGTGCCAGGATGGCGGCATCAGGATGCAGGTGACGCATGTCTTCCAGCGCCTTGGTCTTGAATTCCTCATGCACGATACAGGCACCGTCCCAGATCAACATGTCCTCGGCACCGGTCTTTTTCTGGATATAACGGCCCAGGTGCTTGTCAGGTGCCCAAATAACGGACTTGCCCTGGTCATTGAGGTATTCCACGACTTCCAGGGCTATGGCCGAGGTCACTACCCAGTCTGACCGGGCTTTCACAGCGGCCGAGGTATTGGCATAGACCACCACCTCGTGATCCGGATGCTGGTCACAAAAAGCGGAGAATGTCTCAACCGGACAACCCAGGTCCAGGGAGCAGGTAGCTTCCAGCGTCGGCATGAGAATGGTCTTTTCCGGATTCAGGATTTTCGCCGTTTCCCCCATGAAACGGACACCGGCAACAACAATGGTCTGTGCATCAGACTGGTTGCCAAAACGTGCCATTTCCAGGGAGTCGGCAACGAAGCCGCCGGTTTCTTCCGCCTGGGACTGCAATGAGGCATCCGTGTAGTAATGGGCGACCAGCACGGCATCCTTTTCCGTCAGCAGTGCCTTGATCTTCTCGCGGTAGTCCTCAGCTTTGGCACTGGAAATCTCGCAAGCCTGGGGCACCCTGTCGAGGTAAGACCTGACAAACTCGCGGTCCGCAGCGTATTCGGATTCAGTATTTTTGTTCAGGATTGTCATGACCGGGGAGGTGAAATTATCAATAACGGTTATTCTACCATAAACCGCTGATTCTGCTTCATATATCCCTTTCAGGGCTTGCTATTTTCCGCGAGATGGGTACTATGTGCGCCTTATTTTTCCTGTCCAAAACCCTCAGGCAGTAAAAACTTGTTTGGGCCGTTAGCTCAGTGGTAGAGCAGTTGGCTTTTAACCAATTGGTCGATGGTTCGAATCCATCACGGCCCACCAGATAAGCACAAAAAAGGCCGCTGAAAAGCGGCCTTTTTTATACCTGGTTTTCCCCTTT
>CAZROW010000060.1:12905-19114 GCA_964601805.1 uncultured Enterobacteriaceae bacterium | reverse complement strand
GTCCTTGTCCCTACCAGATCTTTACGCGTTCTTCCGGCGGCAGGTAAAGCGCATCATCCGGCTGCACATCGAACGCGTCATACCAGGCGTCGAAGTTCCTGACGATGCCGTTGGTGCGGGCTTCACTGTGGGAATGGGGATCCGAGGTGATACGCATTTCCAGGTTTTCATCCCGGTACAGTCGACGCCAGACCTGGGCCCAGCCCATGAAGAAACGCTGGTCGCCGGTGAGCCCGTCAATGACCGGGGCCGGTTCACCGTCCAGTGACATGTGGTACGCCTTGTAGGCTACGGCCAGGCCGGAAAGGTCGCCGATATTTTCGCCCAGGGTGAATTCACCATTGAGGAATTTACCCGGCAGCACTTCAAACTGGTTGTACTGTGCCACAAGCGCATTGGCACGCTCGGAAAATGCCGTGGCATCTTCCTCGGTCCACCAGTCACGCAGGTTACCGTCACCATCGGACTTGCGCCCCTGGTCATCGAAACCATGACTGAACTCATGGCCAATCACTGCCCCGATACCACCGTAGTTCACCGCATCATCGGCCTCCACGTTGAAAAACGGTGGCTGCAGGATGGCGGCGGGAAACACGATTTCGTTCATGGGCGGGTTGTAGTAGGCATTGACGGTATAAGGCGTCATGAACCATTCGCCGCGATCAATGGGACTGCCCAGTTTTGCCAGTTCACGCTCGTGTTCCACGTTGCGGGATCGTATGACATTACCGATCAGGTCATCGTCGGCGACGGTCAGTGCTGAATAGTCCTTCCACTCATCCGGATAGCCGATCTTGGTAGTGAATTTGGACAGCTTTTCCTGGGCCTGCTCCTTGGTGGCGGCGGTCATCCAGTCCAGTTCATCAATACCGACACGAAAGGCTTCCCGCAGGTTTTCCACCAGCTCGTCCATACGGCGCTTGGCTTCATCCTGGAAATGTTGTTCCACGTAGAGACGCCCAACCACTTCACCCAGGGCGCCATCCACGGTATCCACACCGCGCTTCCAGCGTGGACGCATTTCTTCCACTCCCCCCAGGGTGCGGCCTTCAAAATCAAATTGCGCCTGCACGAAATCATCACTCAGGTAACCGGCCAGGGAATCCACGAACTTGAAGCTGGCATAGTCCTGCCACTGCGCCAGGGTGATGTCATTCCAGATGTTGTTGAGGCCTTCGATATAACTTGGCTGCTGGATGATGTAGGTGGTCTCATCAATGCCCAGTGTGCGCATGAAACCGTTCCAGTCCATGTCGGGTGCCAGGCCGTTAAGATCATCCTGGCTCATCTTGTTATAGGTCAGCTCCCGCTGGCGATTCTTGACCCGGTCCCAGTGCTCACCGGCGATCAGGAATTCAATGGCAAGAATGGATTGCGCGGCTTCACTGGCACGGTCATAACCAGCCAGTGACAGGACTTTCTCAATATAAGTGGCATAGGCTGTACGCGCCTGCTCGTGGGTGGGATCGTCTTCCGAGAGATACCAGTCACGATCCGGCAGCCCCAGTCCCCACTGGGAGATGTAACTGATGTACTGGTCTGACTGCTTGGCATCATTGTTGATATACACTCCCACCGGCGACTGCACACCGATGTGGTTGAGCTCGGCCATGAGCAGCAACAGCTCATTCTTGTTTGCCACGGCCGCTATCTCGGAAAGAGTGGCCTGCAAAGGCTGTGCACCGAGTGCCTCGACTCGTTCCTGGTCCATGAAACTGGTATAGAAATCACCCACCTTCTGCGCATCACTGCCCATGGGGGCATTTTCGGCAGCGGCGGCTTCAATAATGGCACGCAGGTTTTCCTCGGCTTCATCGGCAAGCGCGATAAAGGAACCATAATTGGACTTGTCGGAAGGAATGGGAGTGCTATCGAGCCAGACGCCGTTGACGTAGCGATAGAAGTCATCACCCGGCGCAACTGTCGTATCAAAGTATTCGGTATCAATGCCCGACCCCAGTTCGGATTCGGCAACCATGGCTGTTGCGCTGTTTGATGCGGTGTTTGGTGCAGCACTTGTCGTACTGGCGGAGTCCGGGGTCTGTTCGCCTGAGCAAGCCGCCAGCAACAAGGTGGAGGCCACAAGGGCCAGCAGTTTTTCCTCTACAGTAATCATGGCAAATTCTCTTTATACATGTCTTATACATGTCCTGGTCAATGTCGTAACAAGTTGCTTGTTGGATTAGCAGGTGAGCACGGGAGTATATAGCGCGGCCTTGAACAACACCAAACCGGGACTGTAAGGATAAAAATAATACTTCTAACCTGTTGAAATAAAATGCTTTTTAAAAATATTTGCAGATTTTGCTACGAAATAATGCCCGCCAGTGATCCGGGGTAAAAACCATTGCGTAAGAAAATTATCTCCGGATTTTCATGTGGTTAGCAAACCCGGTGACGACCTAATACCTATTGATCTCCCCCAATGTATCAGGCTCTCCTTTAATGTCCCCGTTAAGCCCTGCTTCCCAGTAGGGCTTTTTTTTGCCTGGAATTTGCGGGATTCGAAAGCTGGAGTTTTCAGCGGGCGGTTTTGAAAAAGTGCTCGCGGTAATGACGCAACTCCGCGATGGAATCACGGATATCTTCCAGGGCCTGGTGAGAACTTTCCTTCTTGTAGCCGTCGGCCACATCGGGGCGCCAGCGCTTGGCCAGTTCCTTGATGGAACTGACATCGAGATTGCGGTAATGGAAGAAGGCTTCCAGGGCGGGCATGTAGCGGGCAAGAAAGCGGCGATCCTGGCAGATACTGTTGCCACACATCGGCGAAAAGCCTGGTTCACAATACTGGCTGAGAAATTTTATCGTCGCCCGTTCGGCTTCACTTTCATTATTCGGACTGTGCTTGACCCGCTCGATGAGACCGGAGGCACCATGATGGCGCTGGTTCCAGTCATCCATGGCAGCCATGGTAGCGGCAGATTGATGGATGGCAAACACCGGCCCCTCTGCAACAACCTGCAGATCCGTGTTGGTAACGATGGTGGCGATTTCGATGATGCGATCAGACTCTGGAATCAATCCTGTCATTTCCAGATCTATCCAGATCAGGTGCTGCTTTTTATCCATAGAATGTCTATTGCTGCTTCTTATATACTGCGGTTAATTCCTGGATATCCAGGGACCCAATCCCACATAACGAGGGGATTGTAGCAAAGAAGACCCCGATTATAAGTTTTTATGTTCAAATCTGCTGACCCCGCCTGAATGAAAAAAAAGCAGCTTAACCGCCGCCAGTTGTGGCGTATCCAGAAAATGCAGGAAGCCTATGCCGGAAGAGCTGCCAGGCAGGAAGCCCGAATAGAAAACACCCTGAATGCCGCCGATCTTGGCGAGGTACAGAAAGGCATTGTTATTTCCAATTTTGGCCAGCAACTGGATATCGAGGCTCTCGACGGCGAGGACCAGGGAAAAATTTTCCGCTGCTTCCAGCGTTCCAATATCGAAGCGCTTGTCAGCGGGGATTACGTCATGTGGCAGGAAGGCGATCCCGTTGGCGTGGTCATTGCCGCACTGCCCCGTGAGAACTTCCTGGAACGCCCCTCCAGCATGGGCGAGCTGCGACCAGTGGCCGCCAACATCGACCAGATAGCCATTGTCATTGCCCCGGTACCCGAACCTTTTGCCAACCTTGTTGACCGCTACCTGGTGGCTGCCGAACACTACCGGATCGCGCCCTTGTTACTGCTCAACAAGTCCGACCTGGTGTCACCGGAGAACCGGGACTACCTGGACGCCCTGCTGGCTACCTACGAGGATATTGGCTACCCGGTACTGCGTGTTTCCTGCCGCAACGGGGAAGGCATGCCGGCCCTGAAAAAACTGCTGGATGACAAGACCTCTGTTTTTGTCGGGCAGTCAGGTGTGGGCAAATCCGCCCTGGTCAATGCCCTGCTGCCTGAGGCCGGCACCCAGGAAGGTGAATTATCTGAAGCCCGCGACAAGGGACGCCACACCACCACCTCGGCCAGGCTCTACCATTTTCCGGATGGCGGCGACCTGATCGATTCACCGGGGATTCGTGAATTTCACCTGGAACACCTGGACAGCGACACCCTGTTAAACGGCTTCATTGAATTCCGGCCTTTCCTTGGCCACTGTAAATTCCGCGACTGTCGCCATGAACAGGAACCCGGCTGCAGCCTCAAGCAGGCCGTCGAGGACGGACAGATCAGTGCGCTGCGCATGGAAAGCTACCGCCAGATCAATCGCACACTGGAGTCCTGATCGGCTTATTGTTGGTTACAGTTTTTGGGGCGCTATTAAAAACCCCTTTCGCGGCTAAAGCCGCTTCCTACCAGGAGTGTTGTAGGCCGGAAATGGCCCAAAGGGCCATCTCCGGCATGTAAACATGTCGTCATTTGGATTGCCGGAGATTGCTGCGCAATTTCCGGCCTACAATTCAAGCCGCTTATCTGTAGGAAGCGGCTTTAGCCGCGAACAACACGTCACCATGTTCAAAATGATTCACAGCACTTTCTTCAGTGCCTTTCGCTTACACCGGACTAATCAGTTAAAATCCTGTTTCTTTTCCCCAGCCTGAGGACCGTCAGCATCATGGCATTGAATCTCGATCTCATCATTGAACCGGAAACCCTGGAAGACCAGCTGGGCAATGATGACCTGCTGATTATCGACGTGTCACAGGCCAGTACCTATGAACAGGTGCATGTTCCCGGCGCTATCCACATCAATCCTCCCGAGCTCGTATGTGGCGTGCCACCAGCCCCGGGCAAGCTGCCCGACAAGGACAATCTGGAGGCCCTGTTCTCGCGCATCGGGTATTCCCCGGACAAGCATATCGTGGTCTACGATGACGAAGGCGGCGGCTGGGCCGGCCGTTTCATCTGGACCCTCGACATCATCGGCCACAAGGGCTATTCCTACCTGGATGGCGGTATTCATGCCTGGTACAAGGAAGGTCACCCGGTGGAAAATACACCAGTAACAGCTGCACCAACGGACGTAAGCCTGACCCTGGATATGTCAGCCAATGCCACCCTGGACGAAGTGCGGGCCTCACTGAATGATGAGAACAGCCGCATCTGGGATGCACGTAGTCACGAGGAATACATCGGCACGAAGTTGTCTTCCGCACGCGGTGGTCACATCCCCGGTGCAGTCAACCTGGACTGGCTGCACACCATGGATCGTGAGCGCAACCTGAGACTGCTGCCGCTGGAGACCTTGCGTGACAAGCTGGCAGACCTGGGCATCAAGCCCGGCAACAGCATTATCACCCATTGCCAGACCCATCATCGCTCCGGGCTGACCTACCTGATCGCCAAGGCACTGGGCTTCAGTGTGCGCGCCTACGACGGTTCCTGGTCTGAGTGGGGCAACCTGCCTGACACGCCGATTGAAACCTGACCAAGCCCTGGTTCTGGCCAACTTGATGAAAAGCCTGTTTATCCTTTTCCAGTACCTGGTACCCCAGCACCTGCTGTCCCGCCTGACAGGCAAGCTCGCCAATGCTGAAACTCCCTGGCTGAAGAACCTGCTCATCAGGAAATTCATTCGCCGTTATGGCGTCAACATGGCAGAAGCCCTTGACAGCACACCGGAAGCCTATGCCACGTTCAACGATTTCTTTACCCGTGCCCTGCAGGACAACGCGAGAACAATTCATCCTGCCAACGATGCCATTGTCTGTCCGGCCGATGGCGTTGTCAGTGCCGCAGGCAACATCAGTGCAGACCGTATCTTCCAGGCCAAGGGCAAATCCTTTTCGCTGACAGCCCTGCTGGGCGGCTCTGAGCATATCGCCAACCCCTTTCAGGAAGGGTCATTTGTCACAGTTTATCTGTCACCCAAAGACTACCACCGCGTTCACATGCCCTGTGCCGGAAAATTGAAAAAAATGATCTATGTGCCCGGCAAGCTTTTTTCCGTCAACCAGACTACCGCCGACAATATAGACAACCTGTTTGCCCGTAACGAACGGGTTGTCTGTCTTTATGACACCGATGCCGGCCCCATGGCCCTGGTACTGGTGGGGGCCATGATCGTTGCCGGTATTGAAACGGTCTGGGCAGGCCAGGTGGCCCCGGCAAGGCATGGCCTCAGCGAGGAAGATTACGAACGGCACCATCCCCCCTTGCAGTATGGCAAGGGTGATGAAATGGGACGCTTCAGGTTGGGCTCAACGGTGATTGTATTGTTTGGTCATGGGGCCGCCAGGTGGGTCGACGGACTGGAAGAAAATCGCA
>CAZROW010000060.1:0-12805 GCA_964601805.1 uncultured Enterobacteriaceae bacterium | reverse complement strand
GTATTGTTTGGTCATGGGGCCGCCAGGTGGGTCGACGGACTGGAAGAAAATCGCAGCGTGCAAATGGGCGAGGCAATCGGGTCAATCAATTTGCCGCAAGGTGCCGGCTGAGCTGCCAGCCCCTACTCCTTCCAGGGGTCCGGCTTGGTACCTGGCTCAGGGCTGTTAATCGGCTCAGGGCTACTAGCTGGCTCAGGGCTGCTAACCGGCTTGGGCTTGTCCGCATAGGCGCCCTGCTCACCCAGTTGCTTTTGCACGTAGTCATCGCTGGTAACCACGGCGCTGCTTTCCTTGATCACCAGGGTTTTGGCGATCTTGTCGTGAAAACCCTGTTTACGCTTGTCCCACCCTATCCAGAAAAATCCCAGGAACAGGGGAATCATGGATACGTAGTAACCCAGGTAACGTAATATCAGGCGCCCGAAGGAAGGTTGCCTGAGCGTGTCGGCATCGACGATATAGATATCCATGATCATCTTGCCTGGTGTGGCTGCCCGGTATTGCCAGAAAATGACCACCGCGATGATGGGCAAGGCATAGTTGATCACGTCATAGGCCAGGCCTGGTGATTCGCTCACAAACAGCACGCCCGGGCCGTAAAACATCAGCAGCAGCGGTACCAGCACCATTAACAGCAACACCGAATCCAGCACGGAGGCCAGGAAACGAATCCAGAAGCCGGCATATTCTACCGAAGGAAAATCGTCACGCGTGTCCTGGCTGGAGGATTCCTGTGCAGAACTGTTGTCGTTGAACTCTTCCGTACTCACCTGCTTTTCCATTCCTTCATAATTTCCTGGCGTTGTACGCTGTACGATTAACAGCATGACGTAATCCAGGGGAGGCGTCTTCGGGAATATCTCCCAAGGTTGGCTTTACACCCTGTCGACGGGAAAACTGATCACGTCCCTGATGTCATTTTTCCCGGTTTGCAACATCAACAGACGATCAACACCGACTGCGACACCGGCGCAATTCGGCATGCCATGATCCAGCGCGGCCAGCAGGTATTCATCCACGTCATAAGTGGGCAGCCCTGCTTGCTGTCGTTCTGCCTGGTCAGCCTGGAAACGACGACGCTGTTCCCTGCTGTCAGTCAGCTCATAATAGCCATTGGCCAGCTCCAGACCGCCGGCGACAAATTCGAATCGCCGCGCCACGGTACGCCCCTGTTCATCCTGGTCCAGTGCAGCCAGTGCGGCTTGCGTGGCAGGATAGTTATAAATACAGACCGGTTCCCGCAGTTCCGGTTCAATGCAGTGACTGAATAACAGGTCAAGCCACAGGTCTATACTAGCCGTCTCAATCTCGACGTCCAGCTTCAACTTTGCCACCTCATGCAGGGCCGGTAATGTAATAGTAAAAGGATCAATATCCAGGAATGTCATGAACAATTCCCCATAGGAAATCCGTTGTGCGGAAGGCAGGTCCAGGGTTGTCGCAAACAACTCGTCCACTTCGCTGATGAGTTGCTCCATGGAAAACCCGGGGCGATACCATTCCAGCATGGTGAACTCGGGATTGTGTTTTCTGCCAGCCTCGCCATTGCGAAAGGCTTTGCCCAACTGGTAGATGGGACCACTGCCTGCTGCCAGCAGGCGCTTCATGGGAAATTCGGGTGAGGTTTGCAGGAAGTGTTCCTGCTCATGCCCGGCATCGTTTTTGAGTAATGCCCTGACAGGGTCAAGGGCCGGGGCGGTGCCAATGGCCGATGCCAGCAACGGGGTGTCCACTTCGAGCACCTGGCGCTGGTAAAAAAATTCACGGATTTGTTGCAGCAGGCGGGCTCGGGCCTGCAGCAGGGAGTTGTCAGTGGTTGGTTGCCAGTTATTTCCAACCATCGGGATCACCGGGTGTGTCGTGTCATGTATAAAGTATACAGGACACTACACCCTGGCTTATTTCTTGACCCGGTTCTGGTATTCGCCGGTACGGGTATCGATTTTCAGCACTTCACCGATTTCCACAAACAGCGGTACCTTGACCACGGCGCCGGTGGTCAGGGTTGCCGGCTTGGTGCCGCCCTGGGCCGTATCGCCTTTCAGGCCGGGATCCGTTTCAACCACTTCCAGCTCAACAAAGTTGGGCGGGGTCACTGAAATCGGGGCCTCGTTCCAGACTGTGACCAGGTACACATCCTGCTCCTTGAGCCAGTCCAGGGCATCGGCAACCGCGTTCTTGTCCGCAGCCACCTGTTCATAGCTGCCATCGGTTTTCATGAAATGCCAGAATTCACCGTCGTTGTAGAGATACTCCATGTCCGTCTCGAGCACATCGGCACCCTCCAGGGATTCCCCTGACTTGAAGGTACGCTCCCAGACCCTGCCATTGAGCAGGTTACGGAATTTCACCCGGTTAAACGCCTGGCCCTTGCCCGGTTTCACAAACTCATTTTCCAGGATCGAGCAGGGATCCCCGTCCAGGAGCACTTTCAGTCCGGATTTAAATTCGTTGGTTGAGTAAGTAGCCATGGATTACACCCTGGAATTGTTGCTGTCGGAAATGGGGGGGCATGATACAGGAATTTCGATAAAGGGATAAAGGGATAAAAGGCCAACATCGAGAAAGTCATCGTGCAGGTATGTTGATTTAACCAATAAAGGGTTTTTGCGCAATTTACCTATAAAATAGGCACCTGACACAGCTGAATTAACTGAATCACCCATTTATCGTTTTATCGTTTTATCGTTTTATCGAAATTCCTGTATCCTCCCCCACCAAAAGGACCCCCAATTGACCACAATCCCCCTCAAGCAATCGCCATCCGAATCCTGGCAACAAATCCTGTCCGGTGCTGTGCGTGATGCCGGTGAATTATGTCGTTTGCTGGATATTGATAGGCAGGCGCTGCCTGGGGATCATCCGTTGCTGGCAAAATTCCCGGTGCGGGTGCCGTTGCCCTGGTTGGCGCGGATCAAGAAGGGGGATCCCCTGGATCCGTTGTTGCTGCAGGTATTTCCTGCCATGGCGGAAACACAGGAGATACCCGGATACAGCCTGGACCCCCTGGAGGAAGCCCGGAGCAATCCGCTGCCCGGTGTCCTGCACAAGTACCGGGGCCGGGCATTGCTGCTGCTGACCTCGGCCTGCGCCATTCATTGCCGCTACTGTTTCAGGCGCCACTTTCCCTACCAGGACAACCAGCCGGGACGCGAGCACTGGCAGGAAAGCCTGGATTACATCCGCCGGGATGCGTCCATTACCGAGGTCATATTCAGTGGCGGTGATCCCCTGACCCTGCCTGACAACTACCTGGAATGGTTTTACGAACAGCTGGCCGATATTCCCCACGTCGAGCGTATTCGTCTGCACACTCGCCTGCCCGTCATGATTCCGCAACGCATCACGCCGCGTTTGTGCAACATACTGGCAAATCCCCGATTCCGGACTATCCTGGTAATACACAGTAATCACGCCCAGGAATTTGACGCCAGCGTGGATCATGCCTGTGAACAACTGCGCCAGTCCGGCATCAGCCTGCTGAACCAGAGCGTATTGCTGAAAGGCATCAATGATTCCGCCGAGGTGCTGGCCGCCCTGAGCGAACGCCTGTTTGCCGCCGGCGTGCTGCCGTATTACCTGCACCTGCTGGACAAGGTTGCCGGTGCCGGGCATTTTGATGTTGCCGATGAAAAGGCGCAGACGATCATGCAGGCACTGCGGGAATCACTGCCCGGGTACCTGGTGCCCCGACTGGTCAGGGAAGAGCCCGGCGAGGGGGCGAAGACCCCGGCGTAATCCCTGCAGCCGGTCACTACTGAAAAAGGATTTTCAGCCCTGGACAACAACACGCACAATCACCCTGCGCTGCAGCTCAATATAGTTGCCGGTAATGATCGCTACTGTAACCTCCTGCTCAGTGGCCTGCGCCGCAGCGGCATTCCCTTGTCCGCCAAACGCCTTGCCCCGGACTGTGACCCTGCCAGTGAAGACTGCGATCTCTGGTTACTGGTGGAAAACTCACAAAACAGGGATTTCCTTGCGCGCTACCAGGAAGCGCAACCTGGCACGCCACTGGTCATTGCCGGTTTCGGCAGCGGGCCGACGCCTGCTGTGCCTCTGCCAACCTGCACTCGAATACCGGCAAGGGACATCTTGCTGTTACTGGACTGTCTGAAACTCCAGCTCACCCTGCAGGGTGAACGACACCAGCGCCGTCGCCTTGGCAGGCACCTGAAAACAATGGAGCAACAATGGCTGGCCCTTGCCGACCGGGCCGCTGTCGGGATTGCCCTGGTCAGCCAGGAACGACTTGTTTACTGCAATCCTCCCTTTGCCTGCCTGTTTGGAGAACACGAGCCGGGCAAACTAAACGATAAATCCTTGCCGGCCCTGGTCAACCCGACTCAGCGCAGTGCACTGGCAACCACGTTGAAACAGGCACGTACCGGCAACAGCCAGATACAGATAACCCCAACACTGGCAACCGGAGCAGGCTCCCTGCAGCTGGAGTTTTCCACGGCAAGTCACCAGGGCCAGTCCTGTGTCCTGGTCCAGGCAAAGCCGGCCGGCAAGACAGTGGGCACCAGGCAACGCCAGGGACAGGTCGGCAAGGATCTGATTACGCGCCTGGACAACCTGCCCTTTTTCGAGTCGCGGGTGGAATCGGCAATCACCGCCGCCATCAATGAAAGCACTGACAGCATGTTGCTGGTCACCCGTATTGACCGCTTCAGGCATCTGCAGGAAACCATCGGCAAGGCGGCAACCCTGCAGGTATTGTCCGAAATCGCCGGCTTTCTCGACACCGCCATCAACAAGGCCTATGCCGACACACGGCTTGCCGAGGATGAATTTGCCGTGCTCCTGTTCGACTGCCCAAGCGGTGAAGCTGCCAGGCTGGCGGACTTTATCGACAGCCGGGTCAATGTCTCCCTGCTGCCATCCACAGCCAATGATTTTGAACTCGAGGTCTCCACCGGCCTGGCGGTCATTAACCGCCATGCCAATGACGTCAACGGGATTATTGGTTGTGCACGCATGAATACGGGCAGAGGGCACGGCCAACGCCGGGCAATGAAAGCCGTGAAAGAAAAAGACAGCGACCTGTTGGACAGCCTCACGCAGGCACTGGACAACAACAGCCTGGCACTCACCTTTCAGCCGGTTCTGCCCTTCAACCCGGATGAGCTCAAGCGCTTTGTTGTCAGTTACCACCTGGCAGAGGCTGGCGACAATGCACTCTCGCCCGAGTCACTGGCCGCCTGCGCCAACGTGCATAACCTGGGTTTTGATATCGACCGCCAGGTCCTGGCGCGCCTGTTGGCCGGTCACGCTCCTGGCAAACAGCCACCGGAGCAAGGCAGGCGCCTGCAGTATAGGGTACCCCTGAACAGCAATACGCTGGCCAATGACGCTTTTCCTGCCTGGCTGAGCGCCGCCCTGCATGAGCACAGCTTCATGCCTGAGCAGTTGGCTTTCCTGGTCAGTGAAATCGACCTGTACAGTAATCGTGACCAGGTCAGCCGATGTTGCAGCAGTCTTGCCGGGCTTGGCTGCCAATGCCTGATCACTGATTTCGGCACTGCCATGGATCCCTTGCCGCTATTGTCGATGCTCAAGCCGGACGGTGTTCACCTTGATGCCCTCCTGGTCAGGGATCTACCCTTCAGCCACCAACAGCAGGAAACCCTGGGCAAACTCATTCCGGCGCTTCACCACCACCATGTAAGCGTCACCGTCGCCAACCTGGAGGACGCCGACCTGCTGCCGTTAGTGTTCGAACTGGGCGCGGATCTTGTCCATGGTAATTGCCTGGGACCGCGCCTGAACCAACCCCGTTTTGCATTTCCCCGGGAACAGGTATTGCAAATGACTGGTTAGACTCACGGCACAGAACACCGATGGCGTGGATTTTTTTCCAACGACAGGGCAAGACAAGCTAATATAGCGGCTGTACCAAGCAGTCAGCGAGCAGCAGGCATTGCCCGATTCAGCAAGCAACAATTACGACAACACACCTGGCACAGGTATTGAGGGCAAACTGCCCCTGCAAATCCGCCACAAGATTGCGCTGAGTTTTGCCCTGCTCCTGCTGGCAGTCACCGTTGCCTTCTGGCTGCTCTTCCAGAATGAGCTCAACCGCTCCCTGCAGGAATACCGTGACATTCTTGGCGCCTCTCTGGCCCAGCAGACCGCAGCGTCGGTCAGGGAACTGGTACTGGTCAACGACCTGTTGGGTCTCAACGTGGTACTGACCCAGCTCGTGCGCAATGAAAACATCCTTTATGCCAGTGTCCATGACGTGGATGACAACCAGTTGTCCAGTGTCGGTGAGCGCAGCAATATGGCCGATTCCCGGGATATTTACAGTGCCGACATCACTGTTCAGGAAGCCGTTGCCGGTTCCGTCAGTATCCAGCTCAGCACAGAGGCAGTGGCCGGTTACCAGGCCCGCATGCGCAACCTTTTCCTGCTGGTGGTAGCAGTCTCCCTGGTACTGGCTGTCACCACGGCTTTTGCCCTGGCCGGGCAAATCACCGCCCCCCTGCGCAAACTGGCCGGCACCATCGCAAACAGCTGTGGTGACGAAGAGGAACCGGATGACTCACTGAACGAAACCACCCGCCTGCAGCTTGTCACGGAAAACCTGCTGGCACGTTACCAGGAAATGGAATCACGCCTGCTTGAAACCAGCGTCTGGGAAAGCTCTCGCCAGGGGGATAACGGGGAGCCGGCGAGACTGTCGGCAAGCATCCTGGTCATCAAGGTAGTCAATATTCACACCGCCATTGAACTGCTGCATCCCGTCACACTTGCCGGCTTGCTCCAGGAATACCTGTTCTATCTCAAGCAGGCAGCACGCCTGTATGGTGGTGAATTCCAGCGGGTCAATGGTGAATCCATTGTCGTGTGCTTTGATGAAGACAACTGTGATGACAACCATGCGATCAATGCCCTTTACTGTGCCGGACTGTTCCAGTCCCTGATGGCACGTATCAATAACCGGCATCGCAAGAAAGGTGAGCAGATACTGGAATTCCGGATGGCAATTCACAGCGGCGACATCTTCAAGGCCGGCGGCATCGACAACACCGCCGACAACGACAGGGACACGATCCTTGGCAAGACTCTGGATATCACCTATTTCCTCAGCAAGCAGGGTGCTCCTGGTGAACTGGTGATCAGTGAGGCCACCAGTTCGCAGGCAAGCGAGTTCGAGGACTTTGATACCGACCGGCAGAAGGAAGTGAGCATGCCCGCTGACAATGTTTCTTTTATGGCTTATATTCTCTCCTATGGATTTGCCGAAGACATGGGCATGATCCGCAAACAGCGCCGGCATATCCTCGGTAACGACAACGCTGTTGGCACTAATAACGCTGTTGGCACAAACAACAGTGTTGGCACTGACAAAAAGGAAGCCTGAAACATCAGGCTGTCACGAGGCAAGGATCACTTGTAAGGGATTACAGGCTGCCACCTGACTGGCAACCACCACATGGAAATCGCAATGGAAGATCATATCAACGTAGGACATCCCTTTTACTTTCCCACGCAGGTTGCCCTGGTGGATGACGACCCCGATTTCCTGGAGGGTGTCAGCCTCATGCTCGATAAATCGCTGAGCTACAGACTGTTTCATTCGGCCACCCAGGCGCTGGATTACGTCAATGAATCACATCGCCAGGTCAATTTTCTCCAGCGCTGCTACAACCATTACAAGACCGGACCGCAGGAATCCGACTCACTGTCTCACGTGGATATCGGCAAGCTGCATGAAGAAATCTTCAACAATTCCCGCTTCCAGACCTGTTCCACTGTCATCGTCGATTACTCCATGCCCGAGATGAATGGCCTGGAGTTTCTCATGGCCCTGAAAAACCCCTACATCAAGAAAGTACTGCTCACCGGACAGGCTGACATGGAGCTGGCCATCAAGGCTTTCAACAAGCAGCTCATTGACCAGTTCATCGACAAGCATGACCCGCGCCTGAAGCAAATTCTCAACTCGGCCATCCATACCTTTTCAGACCAGTATTTTCGCAGCAGCTTCAAGCTGGTCACCGACCCCATTGTTGCCAACAACCATGACGGCTTCCTTGCCGATGCCCGTTTCCAGGAGTATTTCGAGGAACTGCGCCGCAAGACCAACTGTGTCGAGTACTACATGATTGACCACCCCCATCACGGCTATCTGATGGTGGACAGTGCCGGCAAACGCCGCTGCCTGCTCGTTTACAGTGAAAGGGCCTTGCAGGACCATGTCAGCCGGCTCGAGGAAATAAAGGCGCCGACCCAGTTGATCCGGGAAGTCAAAAGCGGCGAGTACCTGCCCATTTTCGATGAGCAGGATGAGGCCCTGGACAAGAACCATCCCTGCATACAGAACTGGCAGCAATGCTACTACCCCGCCGTCAGAATCAATTCAGTAAGAAACCTGTATGCCACGGTCATCACGGACAATGATCTCCCGGGCTGTTACACCGGCAATATCATTCCCTACAATGATTTCATGGAAAGCAATTCCCTGGACCGGGAAATATTGCATTAGGCAGAACCAGGAAGGATTTTGCCTGGCGGATTGGAATCAGGTGGCCGGCAAACTGATGGCAAACTCGGCATAGACGCCGAGTTCGGAATCACAGGCAATATCCCCATCGAAACTGCGCATGGTACGGCGACAAAAAGCCAGGCCGACACCTGTACCCTCTTCCCGCATTGAGAAAAACTCATCAAAGATTTTTGCCAGCACATCGGGTGCTATACCCTCGCCGGTATCCCGAAACAGGATACTGTTCGCCCCCTTGCCCGGTTTCAGCGTGATAGTAACCTCTCCCTTGAGTGCCGAGTTGATGGAATACAGGGCATTCTTCAACAGGTTAAACACCACGTAGATAAACATGCTGTCGATACCCCGGAAGTAAAAATCCTGCTCCAGCTCTAGTTTTACCTTGTCGCGCTCACCGCGCCGAAAGGGATACCTGTCCACTGCCTGCTGTATACAATCGGCTGCCGAGTAGATACCAAACTGGCGTTTATCCACGGTGTTGTCACGCAGGTTCATCAGTAACATGTCGATCACGCTGTTGGCCTGGTCAACCATCAGGGTAATACGCTCGGGAGTCTTTTCCAGGAGCTGGAGATGGTCTTCCCGAATTACCGGTACACCATCGGGGTTCTCACGAAGTGCACTGCGGTATACCTCAACCAGGTGCGGCAGGTAATTCTCAACACCATCCATGCTGGCCCGGACACCCGACAGGGGTGTGCGCATTTCGTGGGCAATATTGGCCGACAGGCTTTGCATGACTTTGAGCCTGTCCGAATGATCCATTTCAGTCTGCTGCATCATGGCTTCGAAGTCACGATCCTCGTCAAGAATCGATGAAAGTTGCGCGGCAAAATAATCCAGTATCCTGAATTCATATTCTTTCACCGTGTGCTCCAGGTTGCCGAGCATCAGCAGCATCTGGTTAACGACGAAATAATGTACCGGCACAAAGCCGATACCCAGGCTCCACTTGAGGGATTCGCTGCTCACCGGTGTGCGCAGGAAAATATACTTGCTGTTGAATTCCCTGGCGCGGGCAAAAACGGGTGAACATAGCAGGGGGGAACGTATTTTCCGGTACTGGCGCAATACGCCCAGTTCACGAATGGACACCAGCTTTTCGCGACCACCCACCTGGCCGATCCAGTCCCTGGTGGCCTCCAGGTTTTCCCTGTTATTGAGTTTTGAAGAAGAGAAATGGGCCGCCAGGTTGCCGGGATTGGCTGCCGAGAAAACAAAGGCCCAGCAAAGGCCCACTACGGCGTCACCTTTCCAGGCAACACTGATCAGGTTGATACGGTCTTCATCCGCCTCGAAATAATTGACCAGGGTTTCGCGGGCCGATTCAGGATTCCAGTTTTCATGCCATTTTTCCCGTGCCAGCTGTGCATAGCATTCGGCAATGGCATCCAGGGTGGAGGCGGGCATTTGCCGTACCTCTTCGCCAGCGAAGACCTCGATCCTGAATTCGCTCCCGGCAAGCCGTGACAGCATGCGGTTCAGGCGCGTGAGATCCAGCGTGGAAGACGCCTGCGACATGCCCTGGCGGGCAGCGGGGTCCTGCGCCTTACCCAAGGTGTCCTGTTGCGCTATTTTGTCTTCAGCATCAGCCATCGGGGCCGGCTCCTGGACGTCATACTATTTACGACGGGAGCACTAGGATACTGAAAAGAATGGAATTTAGCCAAACTGCAGGTCGGAAATGGTCTGCAGGGCCATCTCCGGCATGAGTGAAAGCAGTAATTTCAAGATGCCGGAGATTGCTGCGCAATTTCCGGCCTACAACACTCAAGGACCACCCGTTGGTTTACCCGGATAAGTTATTTGTCCTGGACCTCGACGCTATCAACCTTGCGGAAGCCCTGGGGCAATTTATTGCCCCGGCGGCCACGTTCGCCGCGGTAATGTTCCAGGTCGTTCATGGTGAGGTTGAAATGCCGTTTGCCGGAATGAATGACCAGTATCTGATCTTCGCGGAGCACGGCAATGGCGGCGACAAACTCCACACGCTCGGCCACGCGGGCACCGGGAATACCAATGATCTTGTTGCCTTTGCCCTTGGCCAGTTCCGGCAACTCGGACAAACTGAACATCAGCATGCGACCCTCGTTGCTGATGGCCACTACTTCACTGTGCTCGATATCATCCACGGGTACGGGCGAGAGCACTTTCGCGCCCTTGGGCAGTGACAACATGGCCTTGCCGGCCTTGTTCTTGCTGACCAGGTTTTCCATTTTTGTGATAAAGCCGTAACCGGCATCGGAGGCAATCAGGCACAGGCTTGATGCCTCGCCAATCATCAGCCCCATGAACGAGGCACCCGACGGTGGTTTCACCCGGCCGGACAAAGGTTCACCCATGCCCCTGGCAGAAGGCAGTGTATGCGCGGCCAGGGTATAGGAGCGTCCCGTGGAGTCCAGGAAGACGGCATTCTGGTTGCTCTTGCCCCGGGCATACAGCTTGAGCTTGTCACCCGACTTGTAGGCCAGCGTTGCCGGATCCACCTCGTGTCCTTTGGCTGCACGTACCCAGCCACCTTCAGACAGGATAACCGTCACCGGTTCAGTGGAGATCAACTCCTCTTCCTTGAAGGCCACGGCCTCTTCCCTGACTACCAGTTCTGAGCGGCGATCATCACCAAAGGTTTCGGCATCTTCCTTGATTTCTTTCTTGATCAGCGTTTTCAGTCGCGCCTTGGACCCGAGCAGTTTTTCCAGGTCGGCACGTTCTGCCGCCAGTTCATCCTGCTCGCCCTTGATCTTCATTTCTTCAAGCTTGGCCAGGTTGCGCAGTTTCAACTCAAGGATGGCTTCGGCCTGGCGATCCGATAACTTGAATTTCTTCATCAGCACCGGCTTGGGCTTGTCCTCGGTGCGGATGATGTGAATCACTTCATCGATATTCAGGTAGGCAATCAACAGGGCCTCAAGGATATGCATGCGATCCTTGATTTTTTCCAGGCGGTAATTCAGGCGCCGGGTAACGGTAGTTGTGCGGAACTCCAGCCATTCCTTCAACAGGGCTACCAGCGGCTTGACCTGGGGCTTGCCGTCGATACCAATCATGTTGAAGTTGGTGCGATAGCTTCTTTCCAGGTCTGTGGTGGAGAACAGGTGCGCCATCACGGCATCCACATCAACACGGTTTGAGCGTGGCTCTATCACGATGCGCGTCGGGTTCTCGTGGTCTGACTCATCACGGATATCGGCAATCATCGGCAGTTTCTTTTTCTGCATCTGGGATGCAATCTGCTCCAATACTTTTGCGCCTGAAACCTGGTAGGGAATGGCCGTGATGACGATGTCGCCATTTTCCTTGGCGTAGACGGCCCGACTCTTGATCATGCCGCGCCCGGTTTCATAGATTTCCGCAATTTCACTGGCCGGTGTAATGATCTCGGCATACGTGGGAAAGTCTGGCCCCTTGATGAATTTCATCAGGTCCTTGGTTTTCGACTTCGGATTGTCCAGCAAATGCACACAGGCATCGGCGACTTCTTTCAGGTTGTGCGGCAGGATGTCTGTGGCCATCCCCACGGCAATCCCGCTGCCACCATTGAGCAGGACGTTCGGCAGTCGCGCCGGCAGGATGACCGGCTCCTTGAGCTCACCGTCAAAATTCAGTTTCCAGTCGACAGTGTCTTGTCCCAGCTCTGCCAGCAGCACATCGGCGTAGGCGCGCATCTTGGATTCGGTGTAACGCATGGCGGCAAAGGACTTGGGATCATCGGGCGAACCCCAGTTGCCCTGGCCATCAATGATCGGGTAGCGATAGGAAAAAGGTTGGGCCATCAGCACCATGGCCTCGTAACAGGCCGAGTCACCGTGGGGATGGTATTTACCAATCACGTCACCAATGGTGCGCGCGGATTTCTTGTACTTGGACGAGGATTTCAGGCCCAGTTCCGACATGGCATAAACGATGCGCCGCTGCACCGGTTTCAGGCCATCACCGATATGCGGCAATGCCCTGTCGTTGATGACGTACATGGAATAGTTCAGATAGGACTGTTCCACGAACTTTCGCAGGGGAATCTGCTCGTGACCGTCTTCGTTTAAGGTAATTGAATCTGTCATAATTAATTTCTAGGTTTCAGTAATTTTTCAAACTTGTCAGGAACAAGGGACAAGGTGTTCAGCGATTCGGAAAGTTTCATTCCTTGTTCCTTGTTCCTTGTCCCGCGTTTTTAAACTTCGATTTCTGCCAGATTCCCGTACTTCTCCAGCCAGGTTTTGCGATCGCCGGAGCGTTTCTTTGCCAGCAGCATGTCCATCAGGTCATCGGTTTTCTTGGCCTGGTCGATGGTCAGGC
>CAZROW010000059.1:0-19207 GCA_964601805.1 uncultured Enterobacteriaceae bacterium | reverse complement strand
TTGTATTTTCTGATACAAATTCAACCAGCAAACACCCACTTCTATTACTTGATTGTGTTGTTAAAGAGCTTCCCCGGAAACAGGGAACGCGCATTATACTGATTGCGCTCGGTCTGACAAGCTTTTTTTTAAAAAATTTAATGTTTTTTAAATCGCCCGAAAACCAAGGTTTATGCGGGTTTGGGCTGTCAGGTCCAGGGCCGCGCATTCTACTGTAAACGCCGCCCAATACAAGAGAAATCCAAAAGAAAATTTTGGCTTTTTTGAGGCCTGCTCCTTGCTTTTTTCTCTGGTCCTGTAAATACAGGTATGGGAGTGGAATTCGCCTATTCCCGATACCCGAGACAGAACAGTTTTTTGCCCCGTTTAAGCAGGAAATACTGGCCGTAGAAAGCCTGATCCCAGGACAGTTCAACTGCCGGGTCTGTTACTTTTTCACCATTGACTGATACAGCACCGTTACCAATGAACTCACGCGCCATCTTGTTGGATGGCGCCAGCCCGGTCATAACCAATGCTTCCACCAGTGAACCAGCTGACTCCAGGGAGCAAGAAGGCATCCCGTCCTGTTTCAGCTGACCGAAGTCTTCCTCGGTCAGGCTGCTGATATCGCCACTGAACAGGGCCTCGGAAATACGCTGCGCTGCAGCAAGACCTTCTTCACCATGCACCAGGCGGGTGACCTCGGTGGCCAGGATCCCCTGGGCCTCGGGACGTCCCTGGGCCGCCTTGTCTGCTTCTTCTATAGCTTCTATCTCGGCCGTGGACAGGAAGGTGAAGTATTTCAGGAATTTGTACACATCGGCATCAGCGGTATTGATCCAGAACTGGTAAAAGGCGTAGGTCGAGGTCCGCTTGGGGTCCAGCCAGATCGTGCCTTCCTCGGTCTTGCCGAACTTGCCGCCATCGGCCTTGGTGACCAGGGGCAGGGTCAGGCCATAGACCTGTTGCTGGTTCATGCGCCGGGTCAGGTCGATACCGGCAGTAATATTGCCCCACTGGTCGGATCCGCCGATCTGCAGGGTACAGTCGTGCATCTGGTTGAGCATGGCGAAATCATAGGCCTGCAGGATCATGTAGCTGAATTCGGTGTAGGAGATGCCTTCCCCTTCCCGGTCGATGCGCTGCTTGACGCTCTCCTTCTGGATCATGGCATTCACGGAGAAATGCTTGCCGATATCCCGCAGGAAGGTCAGCACATTCTTGTCTGCCGTCCAGTCCAGGTTATTGACCACCAGGGCAGAGTTCTCGCCACAGTCGAAATCGATAAAACGGGACAGTTGGCTCTTGATCTTGTCAGTCCACTGCGCAGTCACGTCCAGCGAATTGAGCTTGCGTTCCTTGGCCTTGAAGCTGGGGTCGCCGATCATGCCCGTAGCGCCGCCGGCCAGGGCAATTGGCCGGTGGCCTGCCAGCTGGAAACGCTTCAGGGCCAGCAAGGGCACCAGTGAACCGATATGCAGGCTGTCAGCGGTAGGGTCAAAGCCGCAGTAAACGGTTCTGCAGGCGCTGGCGAGGTGATCAACAAGTTCTTCCTGGGCCGAGGCCTGCATGAGAAGACCGCGATTATCCAGGTCTTCAATCAAGTGGGTATCTGTCACGGGTGTTTTCTGCGCTGTCTGTGTTAAAAAGAGGCGCAACTTTACTAGAACCTCCTGAATAATTCTAGGCAGTCTGGACGAGTTCTACGCTTACCCCTGGCAGTATGCCTGTAACGACAGGAAACCGCCCCCAGGGGCAACAAATTGGCCTTAGATCACGTTCCTGGCCTGAATCTCAGGCCTGTGCATAAAATCGCTGGTGTGACGGCCTTCACGGGCCTTACAATAGCGCCAACCAGATTATTTGGCAGTTGGAAAATTCTGTTATAATCCAGCAAATTACGACCACCATTAAATAAGATACTGCAAGAATCTTATGGATCTCTTTGATTCTTTAAAAAGCCGTCTTAACGGCATCCTGCCACAACACCACCGCTGGTTGCTGTTGGCATTGGCCGCTGTCCTGGTCATTATCACCCATGAGGGTGAATACCAGGGGCCGTCCCTGGTTGCCCGTGCCGGCAAGCCTGCAGCTGATATTGCCGTTTCGATGCCTGCCCAGGATGCCCAGTACCAGAACCAGTACCAGGAACTGGCACCTGAATCCCCGGCCACTGCCAGTTCCGAAAAAATTGCCGAAGCATCACTGGTGCCCATGCTGTCCAGGGAAGCAAGGTTTACTGACACGGAAAAACGCCTCCAGCAAAAGGCCGTTATCATCGAGCCGGATTACGTCACCGAGGTGAAACCCGGCGACAATCTCAGCCTGATTTTTGACCGCGCCGGATTGACCCCCAGGGATGTGTACCAGGTCAGCCGAAGCAAACCGGAATCATCCCTGCTCACCAACCTGTATCCTGGCTACAAGCTGGAATTTTTCCTCGACGAAAACCGCGACCTGGAAAACCTGGTGATCACCCGTAATAAACTGGCCAGTACAGAATATACGCGCAGCGAAGACGGCACCTATACAACCCATGACATCACGCGTGAACCTGAAATTCGCCAGGTATTTCGTGAAGCCACTATCGATGACTCCATGTTCATGGCAGCAAAACGTGGCGGCATCTCGGATGCAGTGACCATGGAACTGGCCGGTATTTTCGGTGGCGTCATTGACTTCCTGCTGGACACGCGCAAGGGCGATACATTCAACCTGTTGTATGAAGAGAAATACCTCGATGGCGAATACATCGGCAACGGTGCCATCCTGGCAGCCCAGTTCACCAACCAGGGCGAGACCTACACCGCGGTACGCTACATCAACACTGCCGGTGACATCGACTTCTACAATCCCCAGGGTGAAAGCATGCGTAAAGCCTTCCTGCGCAACCCGGTCGACTTTACCCGCATCAGTTCCGGCTTCTCACTGTCACGCAAGCACCCCATTCTCAATACCATCCGCGCCCACAAGGGTACCGACTATGCCGCACCGCGTGGCACTCCCGTGATAGCTGCCGGTGATGGTCGAGTGACCTGGGCCGCCCGCAATGGTTCTTTCGGCAAACTTGTGGTTGTCCAGCATGGCGAGCGCTTCCAGACCAAGTACGCCCATCTGAATACCTATGCTCGAGGCGTCAAGCAGGGAGCCCGTGTCAAACAGGGCCAGATCATTGGCTATGTGGGCTCAACCGGCAGTGCAACCGGGCCGCACCTTCACTACGAATTCCTGATGGATGGCGTACATCGCAATTCACGCACTATTCACGACCAATTACCGAAAGCTGAATCCATTCCCGAATCGGAGTTACAACGTTTTCGGGAACACACCCAGATTCTGCTGTCCCGGCTTGAAAACCACGCAAGCAATACGAAGAATATTGCTCTTGTTGAATTTCAGCCGTAGGCCATGGCCTCTTCCCTCTACATAGGGCTTATCTCTGGCACCAGCATGGATGCCATTGATTGTGCCCTGGTGGATTTCAGGAACCGCCGCCCGGAACAACTGGATTTCATTACCCAGGACATCCCTGAAGACCTGCGTGCAAAACTGCTGGCGCTTTGCGAAGACCACCATGGGCAGATTCCATTGCTGGGCGAAACCGATGTGGAGTTCGCGCGCGAGTTGGCCCACGCCGTCGATCGCATTCTTGAAAAGAACGACCTGAAACCCTCGCAAATCGCTGCCATCGGTAGCCACGGCCAGACCATTCGTCACCTGCCAACCGGCAATGCGCCGTTTACCCTGCAGATTGGCGATCCCAATACCATTGCCGAGCTGAGCGGCATTACCACGGTGGCTGACTTCAGGCGCCGCGACATGGCTGCCGGCGGCCAGGGTGCTCCCATCGTTCCCGCCTTTCACCGGGAAATATTCTCCAGCGCCGACAATCACCGCATCGTGCTCAATATTGGCGGGATGGCCAATATCACGGTCCTGAAAAAAAGCGGAGAAATTCGCGGCTATGACACCGGCCCGGGAAATGTATTGATGGACACCTGGATAGGCGAGCACCAGGGACATCCCTATGATCGCGATGGACGCTGGGCCAGGTCAGGTATGGTCATCCCCGCACTGCTAGAGAAATTTTTGTCAGATCCCTATTTCCAGTTACCGGCCCCCAAAAGCACGGGCAGGGAATTATTCAATGCGACATGGCTGGAAAAACACCTGGACGGGTTTGCGCAGGAAACTGCCAATGCCGATGTCCAGGCCACCCTGATGGCACTGACGCTGGAAAGTATCAGCCGGGATATACGCCGGGAACTTGAAAAAGGTGAGGTGATTGTTTGTGGTGGCGGTGCCAACAATGGCTACCTGATGGAATCCCTTGCCGAGGCCCTGCCCGCATTCAGGGTGATGCGCAGCTCCAGCCTGGGAGTACTTGAAGACAGTGTTGAAGCAGTAGCCTTTGCCTGGCTGGCCCAACAGACCCTGCACCAGGTCCCGGTAAATTTTACGGACATTACCGGTTCATCCCATCCAGTCATTGCCGGGGGCATTTATTACGCCGGCAAACCAGTGCGCCAGCTCTGAGACTCCAGGCTAGATCGAGAAAGACATGCCGCAACCACAGGTTGTGGTCGCCAGGGGATTTTCGACGATGAAACGTGATCCTTCCAGGCCTTCTGTGTAATCCACTTTTGAGCCCACCAGGTATTGGTAACTGAGCGGGTCTACCAGTAGTTCGGCGCCCTGGTGCTTAATCACGGTGTCGTCATCATTGACACTTTCGTCAAAAGAGAAGCCGTACTGGAAACCGGAACAGCCGCCACCCGTGACGAACACGCGCAGCTTCAGGTCAGGATTGCCTTCCTCACCAATCAATGTCTTGACCTTCCTGGCAGCATTGTCCGTCAGCGATATGGCTATCGCATCGTGGGTGCCGACAACGGAATCATTGACGTTTTCTGCAGCTGTCATGACTGGGTTTCCATAAGGGATTCAGGGAGCAAATTATCTAAAACCTGAGCAAAATAGTCAAGTATTAAGCCTGCTGATCAGGAGTTTCCGGCAGCCTTTTCGACGACTTCCGGTTGGCCTTCCTTGCCCAGTACATCCGGCTTTTCCATGCCTATCTGGCGAGGCTTGAGGTCTGCCGAAGAGCGATGGCACAGGCTGCCATTGACCTCGGAACCCATCACCATTTCAATAAGGTGATAATACACATTACCCACGACCCTGGCCTTGGCGGCAAGCTCCAGGTGTTGCGTGGAATGCACGTCACCTTCCACCAGGCCATTGATAATCACCGAGGGCACCTTGATTTCGCCCTGCACCAGGCCACTTTCACGAATACGCACCTCGGCAGAGGAATCATCGTCGGCATAGATATTGCCGCGGATTTTTCCCTCTACTTCCAGCACACCGCTGAAATGCAGATCACCGGTAATTTCAGTGGCTTTGGAAACCAGGGTCGTAATGTTGTCTGTACTGAAAGGTTTTTTCACATTTTCTCCGAAAATGGCAATTAATCTGAATGCTCCAGAGGATTATTCAACCACCCAGGCAAAACTCTTCTGGACGGTCTTGCCGTCATTGCTTTCGTCCACGGCAACAATCTGCACACCCAGTGGCTCAAAGCCCTCAGGCAGTACGATTTCACCCTGGATATTCTGGAAATACCGGAACTGCAACTTGATATCCAGTTGATCTTCCTCGGCTGACAGGCTTCGCAATGGCATGGAGACTTCCTGCCGGTCCTGGCTGCCGAGAATATTCACATTCGTGTAGCCACTGACAATATTTTCATTGTTGCCAAGCTGGCGCAATTCCAGCCGGTAGCGAATACGATCCGGAGCTTCTGTACTTTCCAGATCCAGCTGGCCAATCATCAGCCCGGTTTCAGTGTTCTCCGGAGACATGATCTGCTTGTAGAACAACACGTCTTCCTGGAGCTGGGCAATGGTCTCACGCAGGTTCATGATAGTCCCCTGCACTTCCTCCAGGGCCTGCCTATCCACGGCGCCGGCCTGCTCGCTGTTGATCAGCTCCTGTTGCAGGACGTCCATTTGCCGGGTCATGTCATCCACCTGGAACATGAGGCGGTCACGCTCAGCCCTGGCATCGCCATTGACGAAAACACCAGCGTTGTAGCCATACAGGTAAAACCCTCCGCCTGTGGCAACCAGAACCAGCAAAATACCCAGGCGGATAAAAGCCGTTCGCCATGGATTATAGGGAACGACAACCATCTTGAGCTGTTTACTGCCTTTGACTGTCGGTGTTCTGCTCAACAGTAATACCTGTCAATAAAATGATCAGTGCAGGAGAGGCTGGTTTGACTGCTGGTACCAGGAAATTCCTGCCCGGTGTTCAGTGTGTTAATGCCGACCTGGTGGTCAGGGCAATGCGGCGACGATATCCAGACCGGCTGTTTCTTCGAGACCAAACATTATATTCATGTTTTGTACCGCCTGTCCTGCGGCGCCCTTCACAAGATTATCCTCGGCGGCCAACACCACGACGGTATCACCGCCCTGGGGCCGACAAACGGCCAATTGCAGGTTATTGGTGCCACGGACACTGCGGGTATCCGGACTCATGCCCGGCTCAAGCACATCCACGAACGGTTCATCCCGGTAAAAATCTTCAAACAATTGCTGCAAATCGGTGTCGGTATTTTTCAATGTGGCGTACAGGCTGGCCTGTATGCCCCGTATCATGGGCGTCAGGTGCGGCATGAAGGTCAGGCCGACCTGGTCGCTGGATGCCGTATCAAGCCCCTGGCAGATTTCCGGCAAATGCCTGTGACCATTAATGCCGTAAGCCTTCATGCTTTCGCTGGCTTCACACAAGAGCGTGCCAATGGCCGCCTTGCGACCGGCACCACTGACACCGGACTTGCAGTCTGCAATAAGCCGGCTGGTGTCCACGAGCGCGTTTTTAACCAGGGGCAGAAAACCCAGCTGTACCGCGGTGGGATAACACCCCGGATTAGCCAGGACGCGGGCATCACGAATCTGCTCGCGAAACATTTCCGGCAGGCCATAGACAGCCTCGGCCACCACATCCGGGCAGGCATGTTCCATGCCGTACCATTGTGACCAGACCTGGACATCCTTGAGGCGAAAGTCGGCAGACAGGTCAATGACCTTCACACCGGCATTGATCAGCTCCGGCACCATCGTCATGGCAGTTCCGTTTGGCGTGGCAAAAAACACCACATCGCAGGACTGCAGGATTTCGGCATCCGGCTCAACAAACGTCAGCTCTGCATGGCCACGCAGGTTGGGAAACAATGAAGTTACCGACTTGCCGGCCTCACTGCGTGAAGTTACTGCCTGCAAGGTGACATGCGGATGCTTGACCAGCACCCGCAACAATTCCTGTCCGGTATATCCTGTAGCACCTACTATGCCTGCTTTGATGACTGCCTGGGTCAAGGATCTGCTCCTGTCATACCGAGCGGCCTGGTTTGCCACTCACGATTGATTAAAACTGCTCCACAGGCCTGTTGCCTGCGCTTTCTCCGGTAAGGGAGGGGGCGCGTATGATAGTGGCCCTCCGGGAAAAGATAAAGGGGGCCTGCATTTTAGCCGCCTATTATAAGATGTTATCATTCCTCGGTTTTTCACCTACAGGATGATGCCAAGCCACGATGCTCTGGTTCAAAGCCCTACACATTATTGCCGTTGTCTGCTGGTTCGCCGGGTTGTTTTACCTGCCGCGCCTGTATGTCCATCACGCCATGACCGAGGACAAGGCAACGATTGAACGTTTCAAGATCATGGAACGTAAGCTGTACCGGGGCATCATGACACCATCAGCCGTGCTCACCGTGCTGTTTGGCGCCATAGTGATTGGCTATAACCCCCAGTACTACATGGCCTCCGGCTGGATGCATGCAAAACTGTTCTGCGTCCTGTTGCTCCTGATCTATCATTACATGTGCTGGCATTACCTGAAGCTTTTTCGTGACGACAGGAATACACGCCCGCACACTTATTACCGGATATTCAATGAAGTGCCGACTGTTCTGTTGATCGTCATTGTTATTCTGGTCGTCGTCAAACCGTTTTAACCCAGGATTGTATATGTCATCTGAACTGGATCACTCCCGCTCCGCCGCTTTGTTTGAAAACGCCAGGACCCATATTCCCGGCGGTGTTAATTCTCCCGTCCGGGCTTTCAAGGGCGTGGGCGGAAACCCTGTCTTTTTCAAGTCCGGTGAAGGCGCCTGGCTGATTGATGAAGACGGCAATCGCTATGTGGATTACATCGGCTCCTGGGGCCCCCTGATCCTGGGCCACCGGCATCCGGCAGTCATCGCTGCGCTGAAAGAACAACTTGAGCTGGGCGTAACCTTTGGCGCCCCGACAGCCAAGGAAGTCGAACTGGCCGAGCTGATCAGCGAACTGGTACCTTCCATTGATTCCGTGCGCCTGGTCAATTCCGGCACAGAAGCCACCATGAGCGCCATTCGCCTGGCCCGGGGTTATACAAAGCGAAGCAAGATTTTGAAATTTGAAGGCTGTTATCACGGCCACGTCGATTCACTGCTGGTCAAGGCAGGATCAGGTGCCCTGACCCTCGGCTCACCGGATTCCCTGGGCGTGCCTGAATCCACGTCATCTGAAACCTATATCCTGCCCTACAATGACCTGGAGTCTGTCAGCCAGCTGTTTGCTCAATCAGGCAAGGACATTGCCTGTGTCATTATCGAGCCGGTTGCAGGCAACATGAACTGCGTCCCCCCGGTACCCGGATACCTGGAAGGGCTGCGTGAATTATGTAATCAGTACGGTGTCGTGCTGATTTTTGATGAGGTCATGACAGGCTTTCGCAATGCCCTTGGCGGTGCGCAAGCGGTTTATGGCATCACGCCGGACCTGACCACGCTGGGCAAGGTCATCGGCGGCGGGTTGCCCGTTGGCGCCTTTGGCGGCAAACAGGAAATCATGGATATGCTGGCGCCCGTTGGCCCGGTTTACCAGGCCGGGACGCTATCGGGCAATCCCCTGGCCGTCACGGCCGGGCTGGTGACACTCAGGGAAATCAGCAAGCCGGATTTCTTTGATTCACTGTCAGTGAAAACAGAATTCCTCCTGAAGGGCCTGAAAGAAAGAGCGGATGCCGCGGGCATCCCGTTTACCACCAACCAGGTTGGCGCCATGTTTGGCTGCTTCTTCAGCGAAGAAGAGTCTGTGACCACTTTCGCACAGGTCATGGCCTGCGATGTGGAGCGGTTCAGGAAATACTTCCACCTGATGCTGGAAAGTGGCATCTACCTGGCACCGTCAGCCTTTGAAGCGGGCTTTGTTTCCGCAGCTCATGGTGACGAGGAATTGCAAAAAACACTGGATGCTGCAGAGAAGGCGTTCGCCGCCCTGTAGCAGTACTAGGTAAGCTCAACAAGATAAACATTAAACGAGAAAGGGAAACAATATGAAGAAGTATCACGTCTATGGCATTGGTGCCGCGCTGGTTGACCAGGAGTTTGAAGTCGAAGACAGTTTTTTCCAGCATGAAAGTATTCAGAAAGGCATCATGACCCTGGTGGATGGCGAATCCCAGGCTACGCTGGAAAAACGCCTGCTGGACAAGTTTGGACTGAAAACCCGTTCCGGTGGTGGCTCCGTTGCCAACTCCATGTATGCCATTTCACAGTTTGGCGGCAACTCCTTTTTCTCCTGCAAAGTGGCCAGCGATGAAGCCGGCGATTTTTACGTGGACCAGCTGGGACATCACAACATTCATACCAATCTCGACAACAGCAACCGTGAAGACGGTGTCACCGGTAAATGCCTGGTGATGGTCAGTGCAGACACCGAAAGAACCATGCTCAGCTTCCTGGGCATCTCCGAGACCCTCTCAAAGAATGAAATCGATGTTGATGCCATCAAGGATTCTGAATACCTGTTCCTGGAAGGCTACCAGGTAACTTCCGATACCGGGCGTGAAGCCTCTATTTTTGCCCGGGAAATTGCTGAGCAAAACGGCGTGAAGACATCCATCACCTTGTCCGACCCGGCCATGGTGCAATTTTTCCGCGGTGGCCTGCAGGAAATGATCGGCGATGGTGTTGATCTTGTGTTTGCCAACGATGTTGAAGCCAAGGAATGGACTGGCATGGAAACTGTCGAAGAAGCCATTGAAGGCCTGAAATCCATTGCGAAGCAGATTGTGGTGACCTGCGGTTCCGAGGGTGCCCTGCTGTTTGATGGTGAAAAGAACATCAGCATTGCGCCCAACAAGGTCCAGGCAGTAGACAGCAACGGTGCCGGCGACATGTTCTCCGGAGCCTTCCTGTATGCCGTATCAGCCGGCCATGATTTTGAAACCGCCGGTAACCTGGCAAGCCTTGCAGCGGCAACCACTGTGAGCAGCTTTGGCCCCAGGCTGCCTGCCGAAGCTCACCAGAAGATCAAGGACCAGATCATCAAGTAAACTGTCATTTGTTGAATGGCAAAAAAAAGCCGGTAGCTGAAACAGCTACCGGCTTTTTTAATGCTTACTGATAACTTACTGGCTTTCTTCCATAGAAGCCTTGTCTTCATCAGTCACATCTTTCATGGTCAGGCTGATCTTGCCGCGATCATCAATCTTGAGCACCTTGACCACAATTTCCTGCTTCTCTTTCAGGTAGTCAGTGACATTTTCCACGCGCTCCTGCGCGATCTGGGAAATGTGCACCAGGCCATCCTTGCCAGGCAGGATGGTGACGAAGGCACCAAAGTCAACGATCTTGGAAACCACGCCCTTGTAGAGCTTGCCGATTTCGGCTTCAGCAGTAATCTCTTCGACCATGGCGACAGCGGCGTCACGTGAAGTGGCATCTTCACCGTAGATACGCACGTTACCGTCGTCATCGATATCGATGGAAGCACCGGTCTCTTCAGTGATGGAACGAATGACAGCGCCACCCTTACCAATTACGTCACGGATCTTGTCCGGATGGATCTTCAGGTTGGCCATGGATGGTGCGTACTCGGAAATTTCACCCGGAGTAGAGATGACCTTGTTCATCTCGCCAAGGATATGCATTCTGGCGTGATGGGCCTGCTCCAGCGCAGTTTCCATGATTTCCTCGGTGATACCCTGGATTTTGATATCCATCTGCAGGGCGGTTACACCTTTGGCGGAACCGGCCACCTTGAAGTCCATGTCACCCAGGTGATCTTCATCACCCAGGATATCGGTCAACACGGCAACACCGTTGTCTTCCTTGATCAGGCCCATGGCAATACCTGCTACAGGGGCTTTCACAGGAACACCGGCATCCATCAGGGCCAGTGATGTACCACAGACAGACGCCATGGAGCTGGAACCGTTGGATTCAGTGATCTCGGACACCACGCGAATGGCATATGGAAATTCATCTTCGCTTGGCAATACAGCTGCCACACCACGACGCGCCAGGCGACCGTGACCGATCTCGCGACGTTTCGGGCCGCTCATGAAACCGGTCTCACCGACACTGTACGGCGGGAAGTTGTAATGCAGCATGAAGGGATCTTTCTTGGTACCGGAAAGATCTTCAATAATCTGGGAATCACGCAGGGCGCCCAGGGTGGCCACGACGATGGCCTGTGTTTCACCACGGGTAAACAGGGCAGAACCATGGGTCTTTTCCAGGATGCCGGTTTCGACACTGATCGGACGCACAGTCTTGGTGTCACGGCCATCAATACGCGGCTGACCCTTGATGATGTTCTGGCGCACGATATTCTTTTCCAGCTTGGAAAAGATACCTGAAACTTCCTTGCTGCTTACAGGCGGATCGACGTCTTCGTTGGCAAACTGCTCAACAGCCTGGTCACGCAATTCACCCAGCTTGTCCTGGCGCTCCATCTTGTCAGAGATCTGGTAGGCAGCCTGGATACCTTCGGCAAAGCCGGCAGTAATGGCATCAGTGAGCACTTCATTGGTCGCAGGTGCCTGCCATTCCCAGGCGGGTTTGCCAGCTGAAGCAGTAAAGTCATTAATCGCCTGGATAACAACCTGCATTTCCTGGTGGGCGAAAAGTACAGCACCCAGCATCAGGTCTTCGTGAAGCTCCTTGGCTTCAGATTCCACCATCAGTACAGCGGCTTCAGTACCAGCCACAACCATATCCAGGTCGGAAGTCTCCAGGACTTCATGACTTGGGTTGAGCAGGTAACCGTCAGTATCGTTATAACCAACACGGGCAGCGCCCAGCGGGCCGGCAAACGGAATACCGGAAATGGCCAGTGCAGCAGAAGCACCAATCATGGCCGGAATATCCGGATCAATATTTTTGTCAGAAGACATGACTGTCAGGACAACCTGTACTTCGTTCATGAAACCTTTCGGGAACAAGGGACGAATCGGTCTGTCGATGAGTCGTGAAGTCAGGGTTTCCTTTTCGGTAGGTCGACCTTCACGTTTGAAGAAACCACCCGGGATTTTACCGCCGGCGTAAGTTTTTTCCTGGTAGTTGACAGTCAGTGGGAAGAAATCTGCATCGGGATTGGCAGATTTGCGTCCGACTACAGTAGCAAGGACTACTGTGTTGCCAACGGTGACAACAACTGAACCGGTGGCCTGGCGGGCTACTTTGCCTGTCTCCAGAATTACCGTGTCATTGCCATATTTGAATTCTTTCCTGATCGGATTAAACATAGAAATTTTCTCTTTTTTCCTTAAGCGTACGAATCCTGGTCAGCCCCATGCTGACCAGGAGGTAAGGTTTTACCTGCGCAGGCCGAGGCGCTTGATCAGCGTCGCGTAGCGATTAACGTCTTTGCGTTTCAGGTAATCGAGCAGCTTGCGACGTGTATTCACCATGCGGATAAGACCGCGACGTGAATGGTGGTCGTGATTGTGCTCTTTGAAGTGGTCTTGCAGCTGGTTGATGTTGGTTGTCAGCAAGGCTACCTGGACTTCCGGTGATCCTGTATCACCTTCGGCGAGGGCATACTCGGCAACAATCTCAGCTTTTTGATCGGCTGATAAGGCCATAGTGCTTTCTCCTGTGAATATGCATTAATAAGTAAAACTCCGTTTTAATCAGTGTAACCATGCATATTTATAGTTACCTGATGTGCTTCCTGCAGTCCTGGTCCCGAAAATACTGCCCTCCGGGGTCCAAGGGGTGCGTAACATAGCACACATTAAGGTCGGGATACAGTATTTCAGCCCTCGAAAAACACGCCCAAGGGTGTGAAATTCAAGACATTTTCATCAATCTGACAGGGGCGACCCGACCATCGTCCAGAATTTTGCCGATGCCGAAAAAACCGTTGTCATCGTAGAGCCTGACCTGGCCCTGGTTGGGCAACCCGCTGACAATAACCGGCTGTCCCTGGCGGATGAAATCTGCTGTCGCCACGGGCATGGTCACCTTGTCCAGGAACTCAACCGCCAGGTCTGCCGGTTGCAGGAACTTGTCCAGGGCCTGGAAGCCACCCTCCTCTGCTGCCTGCTCCAGTTCGTCAATAGTGACCGCCTGCCCTTCATGGAAAGGTCCTGACTGCAACCTGCGCAATGCGGTGACGTGTCCGCCTGTGCCCAGGGCATCACCCAGGTCATCGGCGATCATCCTGATATAGGTGCCCTTTGAGCAGTGAACCTCCAGATCGAGCTCATTGCCCCTGAAGTCCAGCAGCTCAAGTTCAAAGATAGTGACCCTGCGCTCCTTGCGCTCAACTTCCTGACCCTTGCGGGCAAGCTTGTACAGGGGCACCCCCTGGTGCTTGAGAGCCGAGTACATGGAGGGAACCTGGGTAATTTCGCCGCGGAAACGCTCCAGGCAGGTTTCCAGTTCCTCACGTGACACCTGCTTGTCACTGGTACTGATAATTTCTGACTGGGAATCTCCGCTGGCCGTTTTCGTGCCTAGCTGTATGGTCGTGCGGTAACGCTTGTCCGCGTCAAGAAGAAACTGGGAGACCTTGGTGGCCTCGCCAAAACACAGGGGAAGTACGCCGGTTGCCAGGGGATCAAGACTGCCGGTATGCCCGGCCTTGGCGGCATCAAGGAGGCGTTTGACGCGCTGAAGGCTGCGATTGGATGATTCGCCGGCGGGTTTGTCCAGCACAATAATGCCGTGAACTTCCCTGCTGCGTCGCCGTCTTGCCAATGTGATACCTGTTAATGTCTTGCCAATGGAAGGTCAGGATTGATCGTCATCGTCGTCCAGATGATGATCCCGCTCATCGCTGGCCAGGGCTTCATCAATCAGGCTGCTCAGATGCTGGCCACGGACCAGGGTGTCATCATAGATAAACTTCAGGCGGGGAGTTGTGCGCAGGCTGATGGTTTTGGCCAACAGGGTCCTCAGGAAGCCGGAAGCCTTGTTCAGCGCCGCGACACCTTCGGCGGCTTCCTCGCTGCTGCTCTTGCCAAGCAGTGTCACGTAAACGTTGGCATACCCCAGATCCTTGCTCACCCTCACACCGGTGACAGAAGCCATGCCGACACGCGGGTCGCGCACTTCATTCTGGATAAGCAGGGCGATTTCCTTTTTCAGAAGATCGGCAACCTTGTCTACCCTTTTAGAGACTCTGGCCATGGTGGTTGTTCCGGAAACCCTGGGGTCCGGTTATTCGAGGGTCCTGGCGACTTCTTTACGCTCGTAAACTTCGATCTTGTCACCGACACGGACATCCGTGTAATTCTTCACACCGATACCACATTCCATGCCGTTCCTGACTTCCTGGGCCTCATCCTTGAAACGGCGCAGGGATTCCAGCTCGCCTTCGTAGATAACAACATCATCACGCAGAACGCGGATAGGTTTGCTGCGGTAGACAGTGCCTTCAATGACCATGCTGCCGGCAATGGAGCCAAACTTCGGTGACTCGAAAATATCGCGTACTTCAGCAACACCAAGGATTTCTTCCTGCAGCTCAGGTGCGAGCATGCCGCTCATCACCGCTTTGACGTCGTCAATCAGGTCATAGATAACACTGTAGTAACGCAGCTCCAGGCCTTCGTTTTCAACCAGGGTCCTGGCAGCCTTGTCGGCACGCACGTTAAATCCGATGATGGTTGCCCTTGAGGTATTGGCAAGCTGCACATCGGTTTCGGAAATACCGCCGACGCCTGAAGAAATGATGGCCACGGAGACTTCTTCGTTGCCCAGGCCCAGCAAGGCCGAGGAAATGGCTTCCAATGAACCACGAACATCGGTTTTCAGTACCACGTTGAGGACCTGTTTCTCCTCGCTGCCCATGGTGGCAAACATGCTTTCCATTTTGGCCGCCTGCTGCTTGGCAACCTGGGCTTCACGGAACTTGTTAAGCCTGAATTCGGCCACTTCCCGGGCTTTCTTCTCGTCCTGGACCACCATGAATTCATCACCGGCTTCCGGCGTACCGTTCAGGCCAAGAATCTCGACAGGAATGGATGGTCCGGCGGCTTTCACCTGCTTGCCGTTCTCATCAATCATCGCCCTCACCTTGCCTACTTCGTGGCCGGCAAGAATGACATCTGACATTTTCAGCGTACCGCTTTGCACCAGAACTGTGGCGACAGGACCACGTCCTTTATCCAAGCGGGATTCAATGACAACGCCCTTGGCAGGACAGTTTTCCACGGCTTTCAATTCCAGTAATTCTGCCTGCAACAGCACGGCATCCAGCAATTCCTTGATGCCCATGCCGGTATGTGCAGAAACTTCGATGAACTGGGTATCACCGCCCCACTCTTCAGGCGTCAGGCCTTTAGCGGCCAGTTCATTCTTGACCCGGTCAGTATCCACGCCTTCCTTGTCCATCTTGTTGATGGCAACCACAATGGGAACCCCGGCGGCCTGGGAGTGGGTTACTGCTTCTTCGGTCTGCGGTTTCACACCGTCATCACCGGCAACCACCAGGATGACAATATCAGTTGCCTGGGCACCGCGTGAACGCATGGCGCTGAATGCCGCATGGCCCGGTGTATCCAGGAAGGTAATCTTGCCGTGATCTGTATCAACACTGTACGCACCGATGTGCTGGGTAATGCCGCCGGCCTCACCTTCGGTCACGGAAGATTTACGAATATAGTCCAGCAGGGAGGTCTTGCCGTGGTCAACGTGACCCATGACAGTGACAACCGGTGCCCTGGCAATCCTATCGCCTTCATAATTAACGGATTCGACAAGGCTTTCTTCCAGCGCATCATCGGAAACAGTTTTGGCCTTGTGACCCAGCTCTTCCACCAGCAGCACGGAGGTATCCTGGTCAAGCATATGATTGAGTGTCGCCATGACACCCATTTCCATCAGCTTTTTCACCAGCTCACCACTTTTCAGTGACATGCGCTGTGCCAGGTCTGAAACCGTGATCGCCTCGGGGACTTCAATTTCCCGGGAAATAAACTCGGTCGGCTTTTCGAATTTGTGTTCTTTCTGGCCCTGGCTCAGCTTGCGACGCCTTCTGCGGCGGGAACCATCACCAAATTCATCCTCATCATCCAGGATGAAATCATCGGTGGATCGAATAGGCTGAAATTTCTTGCCCGCTTCCTGTTCACGACGGCGCAGATTCTTTTTCTTGTCCAGGGATTCTTTTTCTTCGCGTGCAGTATCTTTGCGAGCCGTGCCTTTCTTGTGCTCCTTGCGTGCTTCCGGCTTTTCTTCGACCGGAGCGACAACCGGAGAAGGCTCGGCATCACGCTTGAGGCTGACCTTGGACTTGGAGGTATCTTCCTGTTCGGACTTCTTGGCCTCTTCCTGCTCTGCCTTTTCTTTTTCTTCCTGGGCCTTGCGTTCAGCTTCCTTGCGTTCGGCTTCCAGCTGGGCTTCTTCCACGCTGCGTTTTACGTAAGTACGCTTCCTGCGTACTTCAACATTGACCGCCTTGCTGCGCCCCTGGTTGTCAGAAGTCTTGAGAGTTTCGACTGTTTTACGCTTCAGGGTAATACGACGCGGTGTGGCACCACCGGAAGTATCTTCACCGTGCTTGCTTTTCAGTGACAACAGCAGCGTGGCCCGCTCATCATTATTGATGGTGTCGTCCACTTTCTTCTGGGGCAGGCCAGCCTCCTTGACCTGGTCAAGTAAACGATCTTCCGGTACGCCTACCATTTTCGCCAGTTCACTGATTGTTACGTCTGACATTCGCCTCTCCCATATTTACTGCCTGTGTGAAAACCCGGTAATTCCAGAGAAATATCCTGATCAGGATTCCGCCTCTGGCGACTCTTTTTCAGAGTCCTCGGCGCTTTCTGTGTCATCTTCATCGGCAAACCAGGGGGCCCTGGCTGTCATGATGAGCTGACCTGCTCGTTCTTCATCCATGCCGTCAATTTCCATGAGCTCGTCAATGGATTGTTCGGCCAAATCTTCCATGGAAAGCACTTCGATTTTTGACAGCGCCAATGCAAGCTCGTTGTCCATGCCTTCCATATTCAGCAGGTCATCCTTGATGCCTGCCTTGGTAATATCTTCTTCCGACGCAATTGCGCGGGTCAACAGGGCGTCTTTGGCCCTGGCACGCAATTCATTGGCAATTTCTTCATCAAAGTCCTGGATGCTGGATATTTCTTCCAGCGGCACATAGGCAAGCTCTTCCAGAGTAGTGAAACCTTCCTGGACCAGGATTTCTGCAACGTCTTCATCCACATCAAGACTGTCCACGAAATTCTGGATAGTCCCCGCAGACTCCTGTTGAAGCTTGTCGGCGGCACTCTCTTCACTCATCACATTGATGGTCCAGCCAGTCAATTCACTGGAAAGGCGCACATTCTGGCCATTACGGCCAATGGCCTGGGCCAGGTTTTCCTCGGCCACAGCCACATCCATCGTATGCGTGTCTTCATCAACAACAATGGAGGCCACTTCGGCCGGCGCCATGGCGTTAATCACCAGCTGGGCATCGTTGTCATCCCACAGGATGATGTCGATGCGCTCATTGGCCAGCTCGTTGGACACAACCTGGACACGGGAACCGCGCATACCTACACAGGCACCCACCGGGTCTATACGGCCATCATTGGTTTTAACCGCCAGTTTTGCCCGTGAACCGGGATCCCTGGCAGCAGCCTTGATTTCAATAATTTCTTCGGAAATTTCCGGCACTTCAATCTTGAACAGCTCGACCAGCATTTCAGGTGCAGTACGGCTGAGCAACAACTGGGGGCCGCGAAGTTCGGTGCGAACCTCAAGCAACAATGCACGCAGGCGATCATTGATGCGGAAGGTCTCACGTGGAATCAGGTTCTCACGGGGCAACAGGCCTTCTGCATTATTTCCCAGGTCGACAATGACATTATCCCGGGTCACTTTCTTCACAGTACCGGAAACAAGCTGGCCTACCTTGTCTTCATACTCTGCAACAACGATTTCACGTTCGGCTTCGCGAACCTTCTGTACGATGACCTGCTTGGCAGTCTGGGCAGCAATACGCCCGAACTCCACGTTATCAATCTTTTCACGATAGACATCGCCTGGCTGCAGGCTGGTATCTTTTTCATGGGCTTCTTCGATAGTGAACTGGGAACCCAGCAGCGCCAGTTCGTCATCGGGCACAACTGTCCAGACACGGTAGGTTTCGTAGTCGCCTGTATCCTTATCGATGATGACTTCACAATCGATTTCCTCGTCCACGTAACGTTTTTTCGTGGCAGAGGCCAGTGCAGACTCTATGGCGCTGAAGATCACATCCCTGGAGACACCTTTCTCGTTGGAAACAGCATCAGCCACCATCAAAATTTCTTTATTAATCATGTCAAAGCTACCTTTAAAACACCCTTTACAGGAATCACCGTATGCCTCAGACCTGGCTCACCAGGCTGGCTTTTTCTACCAACTCGTAAGGAATGGTGTATTCCTCATCACCGATGATAATTACAACCTCATCATCGACTATTGCTTTTAACTGCCCCGTGAACTTCCTGCGTCCATCAAAATTCTCGGTCAGTCTCAACGTTACATGCCATCCCAGGTACTCATTGAACTGGTCCAGCGAAAACAATGTTCTATCCAGGCCTGGTGAGGACACCTCCAGCGTATATTCACCGCTGATCGGATCCTCGACATCCAGGATGCTGCTGATCTGCCTGCTGGCAAGCGCGCAGTCCTCAATGTCGACACCACCTTCCTTGTCGAGATATACACGCAGCAGTGAATGCCTGCCTTGCGGTATATATTCAATACCCCACAACCTGAATCCCAGGGCATTGATGGCGGGTTCCAGTAAGTTACCCAGTTCTGTAGTCCGCCTGCTCATGGTCTTTTCACGTTCTGGCTAAACAAAAAATGGGCCTATGGCCCACTTCCAACTACTTATTTACACTTACTAAAAAGCCCCATATAGGGGCTTTAAAATCTGGAAAC
>CAZROW010000058.1:0-19559 GCA_964601805.1 uncultured Enterobacteriaceae bacterium | reverse complement strand
AAAAGGATGATTTGCCGTATTTTTATATCAAGCGTTTTCCCTGGACAATGGCGTTTATTGGTATTTTCGTAGGTCGGCATAAGCGAAGCGTTTGCCGACGAAGAAAATTTTACATGAGGTGAATATTCACGTCGGGAAACGGCGCTTTGCGCCTATCCCGACCTACGACGGCCCGGGCATTCGTAAAAGCCCAACGTGTCGTTCCTTGTCCCTTGTCCCTTGCTCCTTGTCCCTCCCGGCGTAGCCGGGGAATCAAACCGCTTGCCAGTCAAACTGCCGGTCACCAATGGCAAAAAAGAAGGGATTGAGGATGTCTTCTTTCTGGTTGTAACGGTAAATGGTGAAACTGGTATCCGTGAGAATGCCACCTGCTGCTTCCAGGATGGCCTGGGCAGCGGCGGTGTCCCATTCGGAGGTCGGGGCCAGGCGCGGGTAGATATCGGCACTGCCTTCTGCCACCAGGCAAATCTTCAATGAACTGCCCATACTGACCAGTTCGAGCTGGGGAAACTTTTCTGCGACACGCTCCAGCCAGGCTTCCAGGTCATCACCCTTGTGACTACGGCTGGCCACCACGGAAATGGTGTGCTGGTTCTCCTCGATCCGGGCGGTCTGGATGGATTCCCGTTTGCCGTTTTCTTCCTTGAAGGCGCCATCAGGGCTCCCCAGGTAATAGACATCCTTGACCGGCACATAAACCACACCAAGTACCGGACGGCCATTTTCAATCAGTGCCACGTTAACCGTAAACTCACCATTACGGCTGATAAACTCCTTCGTGCCATCCAGGGGGTCCACCAACCAGTAGGTTTGCCAGGACTGGCGCTCCTGCCACGACACGGCTTTTGACTCTTCGGACAAAACCGGCAGCGCAGGGGTCAACTCATGCAGAGCTTCAACAATAATGCGGTGAGCAGCCAGGTCAGCTTCCGTTAACGGTGAATCATTGTCCTTGGTGGTGACATCAATTTCAGATTCACGGTCATACACCTCCAGAATAGCTTTGCCAGCCTGGTGGCTGATATCCCTGACTTCATCAAGCAGTAACTTGTAGTTCATTGGTTTTAATCCGGGCAAATGAAAGGAAAATCGTTTTCCTTCCTCTTTTTAGCGCACGACTCCATTATAATGGAAATGCAAACTTTCATGCATTCCAAGCCTGTTCACACAATGATTAACTGGACTGACATCGACACCGTATTGCTCGATATGGACGGCACCCTGCTGGACCTGAGCTTTGACAATTATTTCTGGCTGGAATATTTGCCCGGCAAGGTCGCCGATCACAAGGCGCTGGAACTGGATGCCGCCAGGGAATCCGTGCGCCAACTCTCCGAATCCACTTACGGCAGCCTCCAATGGTACTGCCTGGACCACTGGTCAACACAACTGGACATGGATGTAGAGGCACTGAAAAAAGAAATCCGTCACCTGATTCGCATGCGCCCCCATTGCGGGGAATTTCTCGACTGGCTCAAGGATAATGGCAAACGCGTTATCCTGGTCACCAATGCCCACCCCAAGGCGCTGGCCATCAAGGTTGAGGCCTCCGGCCTGCGCGCCCACCTGGATGAAATGATTTCATCCCACGAGTTTGACCTGGCCAAGGAAAATGACGGCTTCTGGGAGAAACTGGAAAGCCGCGAGAAAATCGACCTGTCCCGTTCACTGTTTGTCGATGACAGCCTGCCGGTTCTTGAATGCGCTCACCGGGGCGGACTCGGGCAGCTGGTCCAGGTCCTGCATCCGGATTCCAGCACCCAGCCAACGGACCCCAGTCATTTTCCCGGCATTGTTCATCTGGATGAACTGATGCGGGCAACAGGCTGACTATGCAAAAAGTTCGACTCGACAAATGGCTGTGGGCGGCACGTTTTTTCAAAACCCGGTCCATGGCCAAGCAGGCCATTGAAGGTGGCAAGGTACACTGCAATGGCGCGCGCAGCAAAAGCAGCCGTGAAATAGAAGCCGGCTCTGTACTTGATATCCGCCAGGGCTGGGATGAGCGCACCGTGGTGGTCAAGGCCCTGTCGGACAAACGCGGCAGCGCGCCACAGGCGGCACTGCTTTATGAGGAAACCCCGGAAAGCATTGAAAAAAGGACCCTTCAGGCAGAGCAGCGCAAGGCCATGCGTGCACTGAACCCGGTCTCGGCAAGGCGACCGACCAAGCAGGACCGGCGCAAAATCCATCGCTTCAAGCAACAGAACCTGGACAGCGAGTAAATCCACCAGCGTGTGAAATTGAGTTATCCAGACTCGAACAACTGTGGCATAATCCCTTGCCACAACAAAGGGGTATGGCTTCCGGCAGTAAATTCCTAATAATAACAAAATGTTACTGTGTTTATTCTGTCCCCATGGCAGCCTGTTTTCAGTGACTGGCTACTGGTAACAAACGCATCAGATTTCAGGAATTTTTGCTTTGTCGGAACTCTTAAAGCAGCGCCTCAGCCAGCTCCAAAGCTCTTCTGGCACTGAATGTCTGGCTGATATCGGCCATGGCATAGAAAAGGAAAGCCTTCGCATTGACCCCGAGGGTCATATCGCCATGACACCCCATCCGTCCGGACTGGGTTCACCGCTGACCCATCCGAGCATCACCACGGATTTTTCAGAAGCGCTGCTGGAATTCATCACCCCAGTATTCAAGGATCCCGCGGCAAGCCTGGATTACCTGGCCAACCTGCATACCTGGCTGTTTACCCAGCTCGACCGCGAGGAACTGATCTGGACATCCAGCATGCCATGCGTGATCGGCGATGATGAACAGATTCCGCTGGCCCGTTATGGCTGCTCCAATATCGGCAAACTGAAAACCCTGTACCGCTCCGGTCTGAGCTATCGCTATGGCCGGGCCATGCAGACCATTGCCGGCATCCACTTCAATTTTTCCCTGCCGGACAGTTTCTGGACGCTCTACAAGGACATGGAAGGCGCTGACAAAACCCTGCAGGACTTCAAAACCGAACAGTATTTCAACCTGATCCGTAACTTCCGTCGCTACTCCTGGTTGCTGATCTATCTGTTTGGCGCCTCACCGGCTGTCTGCAAAAGTTTCGTGCGCAACAATCCCGACCATGGACTTGAGGCGTACGATGAAAACTCGCTCTACCTGCCTTATGCCACCTGCCTGAGAATGGGTGACCTGGGTTATACCAGTGATGCCCAGACCGAACTTTATGTCAGCTATAACAACCTGGAGGAGTACGCCAGGGACCTGACCAACGCCATCAAAACGCCCTATCCGCCATATAGCCGGTTCGTACCGGAAAACGGCGAGTTCAAGCAGCTCAACGACAGTATTTTGCAGATTGAAAACGAGTTCTACAGCACCATCCGTCCAAAACGTGAATCCTCCTCGGGGCTGCGACCTGTCCGGGTGCTCATGAACGAAGGCGTGGAATACATTGAGGTCCGCTGCCTGGATCTCAACCCCTTCCTGCCCGTAGGCATTGATGAAGAGGAAATCCAGTTCCTCAAGAGTTTCCTGCTGTTTTGCCTGATGCGCAAAAGTCCGCCATCAGACCGGGACGAATACCGGGAAATCGAGTGCAACCTGAAAACCGTGGTCAACCGCGGCCGGGAGCCGGACCTGGAGCTCAAGCAGAAAGGCAAAGCCATTCCACTGACCGACTGGGCCGAGGAAATCCTGCAGGAATCGCGGGATATTGCCCGGTTTCTGGATGAGGTCAGCGGACAGCCAGGCCACACTGCAGCAACAGATGCCCAGATTGCCAAAGTCAGAGACAGCAGCCTGACGCCTTCGGCCAAAGTGTTGCACAGAATGGATGAGCTGGAGACTCCCTACTTTAGATTTGCCATGAACCAGTCCCTGGCCAATAGTGACTATTTCAGGTCACTGACCCTGGATGACGAGCTCATGGCAACCATGAAATCCCTGTCCGAAAAATCCAACCAGGATCGGGAAGCCATTGAAAAAACTGATAATATTGACTTTGAAACCTATCTCGAACGACAAAACGCGTCCTGAATACGACAAGACCAGAAACATTATTATGAATCCAACAATCACCAAGTTACTGCAAACCCGCCTGATCTACCTGTACATCTTTTTATTCTGTGTTTCCCTGCTGGCCATTGCCATGTACATGGAACACGTGATGATGCTGGAGCCCTGCCCGCTTTGCATGACCCAACGCTTTTTCTTCGTCCTGGCCGGCCTGACTTCGCTGGTCGCCTTTATTCACAATCCACAGGCCAGTGGCAAACTGGTCTACGGCTTCCTGGCCGCCGCATTTGCTGTTGCCGGCGGTGGTTTTGCCATTCGCCAGATCTGGCTGCAGCACCTGCCCAAGGATGAAGTCCCTGCCTGCGGGCCCAGCGTGGCCTACATGTTCCAGGAGTTTCCGCTTACCGAAGCCCTGGCCACCATGTTTACCGGCGACGGCAACTGCGCAGAGATCGCCTGGCAGGACCCGGTCATTGGCATGAGTATTCCGCAATGGTCCCTGGTGGGGTTTGTCGCCCTGGCCGGAGTCTGTGTCTGGCAGGCATTGCGCAAATAAGCCTTTTTAACAGACTGTCGGTCTGTATTTCTGGAATTTATTTCCGACCTCTTCTAAGATTGGATTAACCGGTGCAATCAGGCGCCGGTAAGAGGGGGTTGTATGAATAAACACATCACTGCCGCCCGTCGCCAAGAAATCGAAGCTATCATCAGTCGCTGGAAACAACAGCGCGATGCTATCCATGATGACCTGGAAGAATCACTGTATTCTGATCACGCACTCCAGGTCGAAGTCCAGGATTTCCCCATCGAGCTGTTTTGCGAATCCCTGATGGATTACGTGTCGGCCGGGCATTTTGAAGTCTACGAGACACTGCTCCAGGAAAGCACACAGGAACTGGAAGCCAACCGCAACCTGCTGGAAGAGATTTACCACAGCATAGAAACCACCACCGACCTGGCCCTGTCATTCAATGACAAGTACAAAGGTGAACTGGTGCATTCTTCCGAGGATGATTCATTGCCCCGTGACCTGCAGGCACTGGATTCAGCATTAACCATACGCTTTGCCCTGGAAGACCAGTTGCTGGAACTGACCAACGAAGTTCACTAGGTTATTTGCAAGGAAGTACCGGACAAGACAGGCAAGTAAAACGCCAACGATGAAACTGGATATGCCCAAACGCATTCTCATTACCAGCAGCATGATGGCAGCAGCCATACTGTGCTACCTGGTTGGCTACATGCCCGGGATGAAAGGTTTTTTCTTCGCAGGCATCGTCTTTGAAACGATCTTCTGGGTTCGATTGCTGCACAATCGCCCCAGGCGCAAGGAAAGGCTGGATAAACTGAAAGCCCAGACGACTGAGTAGTCAGGGTCCTCCTCCAAAACCATGTCGGCAAACGGCCCTGCAGGCCTTTTATGCCCTTCAGGGTAATGCCGACCTACACATCTTCGGGATTTAGCTGCAACCCAAAGTGTCGGCCCTTTCTCCCTTTTTCGAAAAGCCTGTCGAAGCTGTCGGATGGCGGTACTCCGTACCTTATCCGACCTACCTCCACTCCCCGCAACTTTAACAACACCCCCCAACATTACCACTTTCCTCGCCACCAACCTGATGTGCCAGCTTCTTGCTGTCAGTCGCTGCGCGCACCCTGTCGTCACCGATTTCACCTTTGGCTGAACAGCAACCTGCCGGTGCCAGGAAAATAAAACTGTCACGGGCCATACCTGACAGCAGGCGCTGCCACTCCGCCGGGCTGACCCGGGTTCGACTACCGCGGCGATACACTACGCCATCATCTGTTCGCAACTCTGCAAACGGACCACGGTAAATGACACTGTGCCCCGCATCCTGATTATTCTTGTCCGGCTTGCTGGCCAGAACTGTGACGGAGCGGAATTCGATTTCTTCCACCACTTGCCAGGGAGCCTCATCCCACTTGTCATAAGCGGCATCGACAAATCCGGCGTCGAGAAAGACCTGGATGAATTCAGCTTCCTGGAAAGCCCCGGAAATACAGCCGCTCCACAAGGTAGCATCGTCTTTCAGGTGCTGTGGTACGTTTTCATCACAGACGATATCCGAAATGGCCACTCGACCACCGGGTTTGAGCACACGGAATATTTCGCTGATCATCTGCTTGCGATGCGCCTCGTCCACGAGATTGAGCACGCAGTTACTGACCACGATATCGACACTGTTATCCGCAACCAGCGGCTTCTCGACTTTCTGTTTTTCTTCCCAGGCTGAGAGGGTGTCGCTGTCTGCATCGGGATTTTCAGCCTGGAATTTCTCACGGGCAGCAAGATCCAGCGCCAGGTCCTGGATATAGCCCTTGCGAAAACTCACCCGGTCACCACCCAGCTTGTCCGCCATGTCAGCCTGGTATTTCCGTGCGAGGTCGAGCATTTCATCCGTCATGTCCACGCCGATAACACTGCCTTTTTCTCCCACCAGCTGCGCAGCCATGTAGCAGATCTTGCCACCGCCACTGCCAAGGTCCAGCACCGTGTCGCCTTCTTTCACATATCGGGAGGGGTCACCACAGCCATAGTCCTTGTCGATTATTTCCTTTGGCAGTAGCGCCAGCAGTGACTGGTCATAGTCCACGGGACAGCACAAACTTGGCTGCACTTCCTTTGCACCTTCAGCGTAACGTTCGGATACTTTTGTTTCTGTATTCACGGTAATCAACCTCTTCGCCAGCGATGATACTTTTCCAGAAAGGGATACAGCCACTGAGGCGCATGCTGTTTGCGCCATTGTGCGGCCGAGAATTTGACGCTTTCTGAAAGCGTTGGATAAATATGTATCGTATTCATGATTTTCTTCAGGCCAAGGCCATGGGTCATGGCAAGCACAAATTCACTGATCAGTTCCGCGCCATGGTATCCCACGATAGTGACCCCCAGAATACGATCCTTGCCCGGTGGTGTCAGTACCTTGATAAAGCCTCGGGCTTCACTGTCTGCAATGGCCCGGTCCAGGTCGGCCAGGTCAAAGCGGGAAATCTCGTAAGGGATTTCCTGTTCGATGGCCTCCTGTTCATTGATCCCTACCCGGGCCACTTCGGGATCTGTAAACGTGGCCCAGGGAACAACCTTGTAATTGACCCTGAACTTTCTGAATGCACCGAACAGGCTGTTGACCGCGGCAAACCACGACTGGAACGAGGCCATGTGCGTAAACTGGTAGGGGCCGGCCACATCACCACAGGCAAATATGGTGGGAATACTGGTTTGCAGGAATTCGTTCACACGGACCGTGCCATCCTCATTGGTCGCCACCTTGAGCTCCTCCAGCCCAAACCCTGTCGTATTGGCCTGGCGTCCCAGGGCAAGCAATACATGGGTAAAGGGCAGAGTGCTTTGACTGCCTTTTTGCCGCAGTGTTGCCGAGGCGCCCGATACATCATTGCTGAAGGCTTCAAGCTCGGTGCTGGTCATCACTGAGATTTCCTCTTCGCGAAAAACCGCTTCCAGCATGTCAGAGACTTCCGGATCTTCTTTAGGTAACAGGCGTGATCCCCGTTGCACGATGGTGACTTTTGCACCGAGACGCGCAAAGGCCTGGGCCAGTTCACAGCCGATGGGACCGCCACCGGCAACAAGCAGCTGCTGTGGTAGTTCCTCAAGATTCCAGATGGTGTCAGAAGTGTAATAACTCACGGCATCGAGTCCCGGCAAATCAGGCACAAAAGGCCGTGCACCGGTGGCAATCACGATATGGCGTGTGGTGATTTCCCGGTCATTGACCTGGACCACATAGGGCGACAGAATTTTTGCTTCCCCATCAATACAATCCACACCCAGGCCGGTATAACGTTCACGGGAGTCATGGGGTTCAATGGTTGCAATGGTGTTACGGACACGCGCCATCACTGCCGGGAAGTCCACGTCCAGTGACCTGTTTTCCAGGCCGAACTCCTCGCCCCGACTGGACAGGTGTTTTACAGCGGCGCTGCGCAACAGTGTCTTGCTCGGCACACACCCGGTATTCAGGCAGTCTCCCCCCATGCGCTGTTTTTCTATCAAGGTGACAGACGCCTTGACCAGGGAAGCAATGTAGGCAGTTACAAGACCTGCAGAGCCAGCACCGATGACCACCATGTTGGTATCAAAGCGGTCGGGCTTTTTATAAGCCTTCATGGCTTTACGAAAATTGCGCCGGTTAATCACCCAGCGTGCGAGCCAGGGAAAAATGGCCAGGGCAACCACGGCCCTGATCACACCGACACTGAAAATATCGGGCAGGGTGGTCGCTGCCCCCAGTTCCACACCAAAATTAATATAAAGGGCCGTGCCAAAGAGCATGCCGAGCTGGCTGACAAGGTAAAAGGCTGCCACCGAAATGGGTGTCAGCGCCATCAGCACATTAACCAGGAAAAACGGAAAGGCCGGCACCATGCGCAGGGTAAACAGGTAGAACATGCCATCGCGCTCGATACCCCGGTTAATGGGTTTGAGCTTATCGCCGAACTTGTCCTGTACCCAGTCATATAAAAGGGTGCGGGCAACCAGGAAAGCCAGCGTGGCCCCGATCGTGCTGGCAAAGGAAACCAGAAGCAGTCCCCACCAGAATCCGAAAATCGCACCGCCAATGATGGTGATGACGCCGGCTGCCGGCAGTGAAAGGGCCGTAATAATGATGTAGGCAAAGAAATAGATGATCCTGCTGAGCCAGAAGTTGTCCTCACTGTAGGCAATCAGGATGTCTTTTTGCTCCTGGAAATAGGCCAGGTTGAAAAAGCGTTGCAGGTCGAGGAGAAAAAACAGCGCCACCAGGGAAAGGACAAGCAACAGCAGAATGACTTTTTTAGGGCTCATAAATTCTTGTTCTTATGTGGCGCCGGCATTGAATTCAGGCAAGGCTATGCAGGTAACTCCTGATTTGACCGGGAAACCCGGAAAAGCTTGCTGCAAACCCTGTCCCGCAGCCGTACGTGAAGTAATTTGGAACAGGTTCATGTTATATTCTGCGCCTTCTGCATGAATCCACGTTAAAAGTGTAGCTGAATTCCGGAGCAAAGGCGTGTCAGCAAACCGATTTACCAGACAATTTCCATCCACGCGCATGCGCCGCATGCGCCATGATGACTTCAGCCGTCGCCTGATGCGCGAAAACGTCCTCACGCCTGACGACCTGATCTACCCGGTGTTTGTCATCGAGGGCAAGGCCAGCCGGGAAGCTGTGGCATCCATGCCCGGCGTTGAACGCCTGTCAGTAGATGAACTGGCTAAAGAAGCAAAGCGGGCTGCCAGCCTGGGAATTCCTGCCATGGCCCTGTTCCCCGTACCTGATCCGGCCACCAAGACCCTGGGTGGTGATGAGTCCTTTAATCCGGACGGGCTCGCCCAGCGTGCCGTCAAGGCAATCAAGAACGCCTGCCCGGAAATGGGCGTGATTACCGATGTTGCCCTGGATCCGTTTACCACCCATGGCCAGGACGGCATCATTGATGACAGTGGTTATGTATTAAATGATGTGACCGTGGAGACCCTGGTCAAACAGGCGTTATCCCATGCCGAAGCCGGTGCCGATATCGTGGCCCCCTCTGACATGATGGATGGCAGGATTGGTGCCATAAGGTCAGCGCTGGAAGAAGCCGGGCATATCAATACCCGCATCCTGGCCTACGCGGCCAAGTATTCCTCCGCCTTTTATGGCCCCTTTCGTGATGCCGTTGGCTCGGCAGGCAACCTGGGCGCATCCAGCAAGGACAATTACCAGATGGATCCGGCCAATTCTGATGAAGCCCTGCATGAAGTGACACTGGACCTGGCAGAAGGTGCCGATATGGTCATGGTGAAACCGGCCATGCCCTATCAGGATATTATTCGCCGGGTCAAAGACGAGTTCGGTGTGCCCACCTTTGCCTACCAGGTCAGTGGTGAATACGCCATGTTAAGCGCGGCCTTTGAAAAAGGCTGGCTGGACCCGGACAAGATCATCCTCGAGTCCCTGACCGGAATCAAGCGGGCCGGCGCTGATGCCATTTTGACGTATTTTGCTGTTATCGCCGCTGAAAAAATCCAGGGCTGAACAGGCCTTTGCCCTGCGGAAATCCTGTCTTATCGGGGAAACCAATCAGCCCGATTGGCAGGCTGTTCTTGAATAGTGGCAATTTGGCCTTATCATTGACACATTGCCCGGCCGAAATACTGCAACCAGACAATTTAATTTCACTAAATACAGCCAGAACAGGCTATCACTAATTACAGTCATATCAAGGAAATCAACATGAGCGAGAACCTCACCCACGTAACCGACGACAGTTTTGAAGAAGAAGTGCTTAACGCCAGCGGCCCTGTCCTGGTGGATTTCTGGGCGGAGTGGTGCGGTCCCTGCAAAATGATTGCACCTGTACTCGACGAAGTGGCCGACGAATATTCAGGCAAACTGAAAGTCGTCAAACTGGACGTGGAAGCCAACCCGAATACAGCACCCAAATATAATGTGAAAGGTATTCCAACACTGATCCTGTTCAAGAATGGTGCAGCTGAGGCGAAAAAAGTGGGTGCACTTTCCAAGTCACAACTCGCTGCCTTCCTGGATAGCAGCATCTGATCGCGGTTTTATTTTTGCCATTGATCAGCTTACCCGGTCACTTTACTCGAGCAAGGTGATCGGGCAAATAAATTTAAAAAGGCTCCTGGTATTCGCCCGGAGCCTTTTTATATTTCAAGCCGCTCAATATCGTCTTGTTTTTCTCGCAAAAAACCACAATATTTTTCTGGACACTCCCAAAAGGTGGTGATAGATTACCAATCTGCTCGTCACTCCGACACCTTTTCCAAGAGCAGAACCCGCAAGACCTAATAATCAGAACAACAATAACTTCGTTACTAAACTAGTTTTAATTAACCTTTTTATAAACGTTTTTTAACCTTCTGACCCGGGCTCCGTCCGTTCGTCCTACAAGCCCCCTGATAATTTTTAACGCTATCCCTATTACTATAAAAACAGAATTTTCTCCCACCATCCTTTAATGAATCTTATTATCGATATATCAAAGACATCATCCTGAATCATGAATTTATCCGAATTAAAAACCAAACCCATATCCGAACTACTTGAAACCGCCCACGAGATGGGCCTGGATAATGTATCCAGAACGCGCAAACAGGATGTCATCTTCCAGATGCTCAAGCGTCATGCGAAGAATGGTGAAGATATCTATGGGGATGGTGTACTGGAAATATTACAGGATGGTTTTGGCTTCCTGCGTTCAGCAGATGCTTCTTACCTGGCGGGTCCGGACGACATCTACGTGTCACCAAGCCAGATCAGGCGCTTCAGTCTCAGGACGGGAGACACCATCGCCGGCAAGATCCGGCCACCCAAGGAAGGTGAACGTTACTTTGCCCTGCTCAAGGTTAACGAAATCAACTTCGACAAACCTGAAAACGCCCGCCAGAAAATTCTTTTTGAAAACCTCACTCCCCTTTTTCCCGATGTCCGCATTGTCCTTGAAGCCGGTAATGGCAGCTCTGAAGATCTCAGCGCCCGCGTCATCGACCTGGTTGCTCCCATCGGCAAGGGCCAACGCGGACTGATTGTTTCTCCGCCGAAAGCGGGAAAAACCCTTATACTGCAGAATATTGCCCAGTCGATTACGCGTAACTCCCCGGAGTGTCGCCTGATCGTCCTGCTTATTGATGAGCGTCCTGAAGAAGTGACAGAAATGAAACGCTCTGTACGCGGCGAAGTGGTGGCCAGTACATTTGATGAGCCCCCTTCCCGTCATGTACAGGTCGCCGAGATGGTCATCGAAAAGGCCAAGCGCCTCGTCGAGCACAAGGAAGATGTCATCATCCTGCTCGATTCCATGACACGACTGGCTCGCGCCTACAACACGATTATTCCTTCTTCAGGCAAGGTGCTCACCGGTGGTGTGGATGCCCATGCCCTGGAAAGACCCAAGCGTTTCTTCGGTGCGGCACGTAATGTCGAAGAAGGCGGCAGCCTGACCATTATCTCGACCTGTTTGATTGAAACCGGCTCGAAAATGGACGAAGTCATTTACGAAGAGTTCAAAGGTACCGGTAACATGGAACTGCATCTTGATCGCAAGATGGCGGAAAAACGTGTTTACCCGGCCATCAATGTGCGCCGTTCCGGCACTCGACGTGAAGACCTGCTGATGTCCGAGGAAGAACTGCAACGCATCTATATTCTGCGAAAGCTGCTGACATCCATGGAAGATGTACCTGCCACTGAATTCATCCTCGACAAGCTCAAGGACACCAAGACCAACGACGAATTCTTCAAGGCCATGAAGCGCAAGTAGGAAGCGACTTCTGTCGTGAATCCATGGGGGTAAAACTCCTTCCTTCCTGCAGAGACTCCTGACCATGCCAGCATATAAAGATTTGCGCGACTTCATTGATGCGCTGGAAAAAGCCGGCGAACTTAAACGCATCACCACTGAAGTCGATCCCTGCCTTGAACTCACTGAAATCTGTGACCGCACACTGAAACGCCAGGGCCCTGCCCTGCTGTTTGAAAATCCGACCGGTCATTCCATTCCGGTACTGGGCAACCTGTTTGGCACACCCAGGCGCGTTGCCATGGCCATGGGCCAGGATGATGTGGGTGCGTTGCGCGATGTTGGCAAACTGCTGGCCTTCCTGAAAGAACCCGAACCCCCTGCCGGCTGGAAAGACCTGCTGGAAAAAGCCCCCAAGTTCAAAAACGCGCTCTACCTGTCACCGAAGGAAGTCAAAAATCCTGCCTGCCAGGAATTTGTCATCGAAGAGGATGACGTGGATCTGACGTCCCTGCCGATCCAGACCTGCTGGCCGGAAGATGCCGGGCCACTGGTCACCTGGCCGCTGGTCATTACACGCGGGCCCAACAAGGAACGACAGAACCTGGGCATTTACCGCATGCAATTGCTGGGCAAAAACAAGCTGATCATGCGCTGGCTGGCCCATCGCGGCGGCGCGCTGGATTTTCGGGAATGGCAGCAGCAACATCCGGGCGAACCGTTTCCGGTTTCCGTTGCCATCGGCGCTGATCCGGCCACGATCCTGGCCACGGTCACACCGGTACCCGACACGCTTTCCGAGTATGGCTTTGCCGGTCTTTTGCGCGGTGGTAAAACGGAAGTCGCCAAATCATTGAGCAACGATTTACAGGTGCCTGCCTCTGCCGAGTTTGTTCTCGAAGGTCATATCGCTCCGGACGAGATGGCGCCGGAAGGCCCCTTCGGGGATCACACCGGGTACTACAACGAGGTGGAATCCTTTCCCGTGTTCACCGTGACCAGAATCACGCACCGTAAAGATCCCGTCTATCACAGCACCTACACGGGCAGGCCGCCGGATGAACCGGCCATACTCGGCGTTGCCCTAAACGAAGTGTTTGTGCCCATATTGCAGAAACAGTTTCCCGAAATCGTGGATTTCTACCTGCCGCCGGAAGGCTGCTCCTACCGCATGGCCGTGGTCAGTATGAAAAAACAGTATGCTGGTCACGCCAAGCGCGTGATGATGGGCATCTGGTCTTTCCTGCGCCAGTTCATGTATACCAAGTTCATTATCGTCACCGACGACGACGTCGATGTTCGCAACTGGCAGGATGTCATCTGGGCCATGACCACGCGCATGGACCCGGCCCGCGACACCGTCATCATTGAAAACACCCCCATCGACTACCTCGACTTTGCCTCACCGGTTTCCGGCCTCGGTTCAAAAATCGGTTTTGACGCCACCGCCAAGTTCCCCGCAGAAACGACACGGGAATGGGGGCGGCCAATCAAGATGTCAACGGACGTGAAAACGCGTGTTGATGAGATTTGGGGAGAACTTGGGATTTTTGACGACCAAGACGGGAATTAACAGTAGGTCGGATAAGGTCGTAAGGCCGCCATCCGACAACCTCGACAGGCTTTTCGATAAAGGGATAAAGGGCCGACTCGTTGGGCCGAACAAATACCCATAGAACGGAAGCAAACCTGAACCTTGAAGAATTGTAGGCCGGAAGAGCGAAGCGTCATCCGGCATGGTTCCCAGTGGGCACCCAAACCAAATCCTGAATCCAAATAAAAAATACATTGCCGGATGACGGCCCTGCGGGCCTCTTCCGGCCTACGGGATGAAACAAGAGCCTAACATGTCGGCCCTTTATCCTTTTATCGAGCGCGGCTTCGCCGCGCTAATCCGGCATCGGCAAATCCGGCAGCTTGTGTTCCAGCTGCGCCATAGCCTTCCGATAAAGTGATGCGCTTTGCGCATGCTCGCCCATGTGTTCCAGCAGGCGGGCAAGTTCGGCGTTGGCCTGGGCTGACAGGCTGGTGGAATTGGAAAAACGCAGGGCACTTTCAAAATACTCGCGCGCCTTGCCCCACATCTTGTTGCGCAGGCTGGCCCGTCCCAGGCTCAGCATCAGGGTCGCATTGCTGGGCCTGGACTTGATCAACTTCTCCAGCATTACCAGCAAATGACCCGGTTCGGCCGTATCGATATAACCGGACTGCAACACAATCTGGTCACTCCACTGGTGCTTCAGAAAGGAAGACACTTCCGACAGGGCCTTTTCATGCCGGGAAAACTCGCCCAGTTTTTGCAGGTAGACCAGCGTGATTTTTTCGCTGCGTCTGAACCTTTTGTCCAATGATTCCCACAGCTCATACAAGGCATCCACGCCGCCGTCACCCACAGAAATACACTGCAGGCGATACTCCGTGATTTTTTCCTGTAACTCGGCCAGGGCAGCATCGGTAATCACCTTGTGTTTTTCCAGTTGGGGCAGCAGGGCATCCAGCTTGTCCCAGTCCTGCACAGACTGGTATATGGATTTGAGCATCGCCAGTACATAGGGACTGCCCGGGGCTTCCCTGTCCAGTGCCAGCAGGATAGCCAGGCTCTGTTCGGTTTTACCACTGCGGAACTCAAGCAGGGCCTTGAGCGCCTTGATGCCGGGGTTGGGTTTACGGGATTTTCGTGTCGCCTGTTCAAGACAGTAATTCCAGGAAGCCGTATCGTTGCGTTGCCATGCCGCCAGGCTTGCTGCCAGGTAATTGAAAGCAGGTACATCGACGCGACTGGCATTTTCAACCAGCAACTTGTAGGCATCCTGCCAGTGCCCAAGCAGCAACAGGCGCAGGCCATCCTCGCTGGCGGCCGCGGCATTCTGGCGACGGCGACGGGCACCGAAAAGTGAATTCCCGCGAAACAGGCCTACCGGGTTCAGCAGACTCAAGAGCCGGTAGATACCATAGGCAACAGCGGCCAACAGCAAAAAGCCCAGCACCATGGCGACCAGCGTGCTTTCCACTGACCAGGTGCCAAAGGAAATCAGGACATAACCGGGATCATCGCCCAGGAGCAGGTACAGGCCTGCCCCGATGGCCAACGCAATGAGAATGTAGACAAAGACTTTGGTCATCAGGCCCCGTCAGCTGCTGGTGTCCCGGGTTCCCGGGTGGAAAGGATCTGGTCCAGGGCCTGGAGGCTCCGGTTCAGTGGCGGCACCTCGGTGACAATGCGCCTGGCACGCAGATTATCCAGGGTCTGGAGTACGCTGTTGCGCACGCCCTCATCACCGGCAAGATACGCTTCAATATTGTTGCGCGCCTGCTCCAGGCTGGCGCTGTAGATTGCCTGTTCACCTTTCAGCAAGGCGGTTCTGCCCTGCTCTATCTGCAAACGGATCGTCTGCATCAGGGCAGCTTCCTGCCCCGGAGTCATCAGGGGCTGGATGGGCACATCACGGCGGCGTACCACGAAATAATTATTCAGTGAGTTGCGTACCCTGGTGAAAAAGCGGCTGATCATACCTTCCCCTGATGCCTCCTCGGTGGCCAGGCTGACCGACTCGCCCTGTGCGATCTGGGTCGCCAGGTCATTGGTGACAGCCAGGGAGTTTACCTGGTCGGCAACAGCGCCCAGTTGCAGGTACATACTGCTGACATCAACTTCAGTGACCGCCCGAATGGCCGCCAGCTCACCGGCCAGGGTTTCCCGCACGGCGAAAATGGCAGGGTCATCAATCTGTTTGAGCACATCATCCGCGGCAATATACAGGGCCTGGGCGGTGCGCACGTTGCGGGTAACCACCAGGTGCTGCCGGGCAAGACGCAACAGGGAAGCCGCTTCGGCCAGCAACCACTCCTGGCTGGCGCCGGGATTGGACTCGTTGATCCGCAAACGTGTGCTGACCAGTTCATTTTGCAGGGCCTGTATCTCTGCTGCCTGGGCAGCGACCAATTCGGCCGCTTCCTGGCGGACGCTTGCCAGCGAATTCTGCAGGGCACTCTGGTTTTGCTGAAGTGTACCCTGGCTTTCCTGCAAGGTATTGAGCAGATTTGTGTTGCCATTACGCGCCTGGACCAGGCCGTTGTACTGCTCAAACAGCACATTGACCGCCTTGTCCTGCTCGTAAACCATGTAACCCGTATAGCCGAGGCTGCCTACCAGTACCAGGTAAAAGAACATGTTGATAAAAGAACCTGCACGGCTTTTTTCAGCCCGTGCCGGTTTTTCTCCGGGGGCCTGTTTTTCCGATGCAGGTGCCGCAGCCTGTTTGTCTGCCACCTTTTCCGTGGCCTTCTCCGATGCAGTCGGTTCGCTGGCGGGAGAGGGTTCGGTTGCCGATGTGTCGTTGTTGTCAGCCATGGGATGTGACGGTCTTGCCGTCAGAGAGATTCCTTCAGTGAGTCGATTATAGCGGTATCGTCCGCTCCTGGCATTGTTCGTGTCTGCACAAAGCCCATTTGTTTCGCCTGTTCGGCAATACGCCCGGAGGAAACGTACAGGGGAACATCCGGTGGATTCAGATTATCCCTGTCCAGCAAATCCTTGAAATTGGCGAGGGCTTCGGCACTGGTCATGACCACCGCATCTGGCCTTTGCTGCCGGTAGGCATCGCCTATCTCACCGCTGGCATAAGCCGGACAGACCCGTCGGTACAACTCCAGGTAGTCAACACTGCCACCGCGTTTTTTCAGTTCGGTAGCCAGCAGGTCGCGACCACCAACCCCGCGCACGATCAGGGCTTTTTTACCACCGATATCGGCCAGGGCAGGTAATGCCAGCAGGGCTTCGCTGGTCATGCGCTGTTCGGGGTAATGCACTTTCAGGCCTCGGCTCTCAAGCAGGCTGGCCGTTGTCGGGCCAACCGAGAACACATCAAGCTGCACGGGAAACTGCGGCCAGTAGTTTTCGATCAGGTCCATGCCCAATCCCGCCGCATTGGTGCTGATAAAAAACAGCAACTGGTAATGATCCAGATCGAGCACCCTGGCCTTGATGTCAGCATCTTCAGGCAACGGCTCAATGGCCAGCATGGGCAGCTTGCACACACGGGCACCGGCTTGTTCCAGCTTTCCGGTCAACGTGTCAGCCTGCCCTTCAGGACGGGTAACCCAGATGGTTTTACCTTCCAGCATCAGGCCGCCATTGCTTGCTTGTAAAACCTGTTTTCCTGTGCAACATCATTTTTTCAGCAACTGTTTTTGAACACCTGTTCAGCTTGATTCCAGGCGGGCAAGAATATCATTGGCACCCTGTGCCAGCAGTTCATCGGCAACAGCCTTGCCCAGGGCAGCGGCTTCACCTGGGGAACCGGTTTTCTCACTGCGCAGGATGCGGGAGCCGTCGGGTTCACCCACCAGCCCCCTGATGAAAAGGGTCTCTGAATTGCCGCTATTGGTGAGTTCTGCCAGGCAGGCTATCGGAACCTGGCAGCCACCATTGAGCCGGGTGTTCATGGCTCTTTCCGCCTGGACACACAGGGTGGTTTCCCGATGCGCCAACGGCTCAAGCAAGGCCAGGGTCTGTTCATCATCTTCCCGGCATTCGATGCCCACAGCGCCCTGGCCACCGGCCGGCAGGGAGGTTTCCGACTCCAGCAATGCCGCAATACGTTCCGACATGCCCAGCCGAATCAGCCCGGCAGCGGCAAGAATAATAGCCTGGTATTCACCGGCATCGAGTTTTCTCAACCGGGTATTCACATTACCCCGCAAGTCACGAATCTCAAGGTCGGGGCGCAGTGCCTTGAGCTGGCACTGGCGGCGCAGGCTGGAACTGCCGACGACAGCACCTTGCGGCAGCTCATCCAGGGTGTTGAAGTCATTGGAGACGAAGGCATCACGGCAGTCTTCCCGTTCACAGATCACCGCCAGCTGCAGACCTTCAGGAAAGGCCATAGGCACATCCTTCATGGAATGCACGGCGATGTCTGCCCTGCCTTCCAGCATGGCCACCTCGAGCTCTTTCATGAACAGGCCCTTGCCACCGATTTTCGCCAGCGGAGCGTCCAGGATCTGGTCACCACGGGTGGTCATGGGCAACAACTCGATTTGCAGCTGTGGATGACAGGCTTCCAATGCTGCCTTGACGTACTCTGCCTGCCACATGGCAAGCGGGCTTTCGCGAGTTGCAATGCGAAGGAGGTCCTTACTCATACTGGTTAATCCTGGCGACAACAGGCGATGGCCTGTTTTGATGTAAAAAGTGATGAAATGTGTTCATGCAGAAACCTTATTGTACGCGTTGGCGTGCCTTGTCACCATTGTGGCTACCGCAACTGCGGCCGCCATTGCTATAATCGCGCCTTTATCACCTCCAGAACCTCATCAACCGAGTACATCATGAGCCAGGACCAACACACCGACAAGCCCTGGGGCGGGCGCTTTTCCGAACCCACGGATGCCTTCGTGGAGCGGTTCACGGCATCAGTGGATTTCGACAAGCGTTTATACAAGGCTGACATTGCCGGCTCCATCGCCCATGCCACCATGCTGGCGAAAACCGGCATCCTCACCGATGAGGAAGCCGACCAGATCGTGAAAGGTCTCGAGGATATCGGCCAGGCCATCGAGGCGGGCCAGTTCGAATGGTCCGTCAGCCTGGAAGATGTTCACATGAATATCGAGGCCGCGCTGACGGCCAAAATCGGTCCTGTCGGTAAGAAACTGCATACCGGCAGGTCCCGCAATGACCAGGTGGCAACAGACATTCGTCTCTACCTGCGTGAGGGTATTGATGGCCTGTGTGATGCCATTCGCGAAGTCCAGAAAGGCATACTCTCCCTGGCGGAAAAGGAAGTGGAAACCATCATGCCCGGTTTTACCCATCTGCAGACAGCACAGCCGGTGAGTTTTGCCCACCACCTGCTGGCCTGGTTTGAAATGCTGCAGCGGGATTTTGAGCGGATGCAGGATTGCCGCAAGCGGGTGAACATCATGCCGCTGGGCTCAGCTGCCCTTGCGGGCACCTCCTTTCCCATCGACCGGAACCTGACTGCCCAGTTGCTCGGCTTTGACAAACCGGCGGCCAATTCCCTGGATGCCGTCAGCGACCGTGACTTTGCCATCGAATTCACTGCGGCCGGCAGCCTGATCATGACCCACCTGTCGAGAATGTCCGAGGAACTGGTTATCTGGACATCCGCCCAGTTTGATTTCATCGATCTGCCTGACCGCTTCTGCACCGGCTCATCCATCATGCCGCAGAAGAAAAACCCGGATGTCCCGGAACTTGTCCGTGGCAAAACCGGACGCATCAACGGTCACCTGGTCTCCCTGCTGACCCTGATGAAGGGGCAACCCCTGGCCTATAACAAGGATAACCAGGA
>CAZROW010000057.1:0-20453 GCA_964601805.1 uncultured Enterobacteriaceae bacterium | reverse complement strand
ATCAAATGCGCTTTGTGTTTCGTCACTCATAATGCGTTCCTGTCTTTAACCTATATCCAAATTAAATTGTTTAAATGCCGTTTTATGCAAACCGGATCACGTGAACCCGGTCTTGCGTAGGCCGGAAATCGCGTAGCGATCTCCGGCGTTTCAAATTCGTTTTGCCGGAGATGACCCTGCGGGTCATTTCCGGCCTACCAATGTTACCTGTTTGAACATTGGTTCTTGTTCGTGTCGGCAAACGACTCTTCGAGTCTATGCCGACCTACGTAGTGTTCAAATTTTTGTAGGTCGGCATAGGCCCTCAGGGCCGTTTGCCGACGCACAATATTTCGTTAATCGTTCTGCTGCGCCCTGCTCATGTCCAGCAACAATTGTTGTGCCGGTCGAAACTGGGGTGCGATGTCCAGCGCGGTCATCAGGTATTCCATGGTCTTCTCGGCATTGTCCAGCGCGTTCCAGGCGTTGGCAACACGGTAATTGGCCGAGGCCTTGTCCAGTGGGTCCAGCGCCAGCAACACTTCGTATTCTTTCAGGGCTTCAGCCGGCTCGTCGGTCTCCATGTAGAGATCGCCCAGCTTGACGTGGATATCCTCCCGAAACGGGTTGGCCCAGTTGGCATCCACCAGCACTTCGCGGGCCTGATCCTGCATGTCGCGTTCAATATAAAAATCGGCCAGTGCTATCAGGGCATCGGGGACGTGACCACCTTTTTGCCAGAAGGTCTCCAGGGCCGCGAACTCTTCCTCGCTGTTTTCCATTTCCCGGTAGGCGCGCGCCTTGACGATGTAGGGGCTGTCGTTTTCCACGTAATCGGGATAGGTAAAGATGGCGCGGTCGGCCGCCGCTGCCGCTTCTTCCCAGTTGTCTTCCTGCAGGGCCTCATAGCTGGCGCGCATGTCCTGCATCCAGACATTCAGGCCGCCCAGCAGCGGGCCGTATTCAATATCGATGAACTGCTTGAAGTGGTCGTCGAATTCTTTTGCCGTAATACCCAGCGACTGCTCGATGGCTTCCACTGGTGAGAGGTCTTCGTTGAACAGGTAGAGCATGTCCACAATCTTGTCGAAGCCGTATTCAATGTCAATGAACTCAAAGACCAGGCCGGCCTGCATGTAGGACACGATCACCTGGCCCTGGTAGGTGGGGCGCATGAAGCCGTCATCGAGTTCGGCGATGGGCATGAACTTACCCTCGGCCATGGCCTGCAAAACCTCGGTGGGAATCTTGCGGCCGGGAATGGGGCCGGTGCGCCATTCCTCGTAAACGGAAATGCCTTCACTGACCCAGCGCGGTACCAGGTTGTTGGTGGCACCGAGGGTGTAGACGTGGGCCATTTCATGCCAGAGCGTGGTGCCCCAGTGATAACTGGCTTCCGGGTGCGCGGTGGGTGAGTCCATGGCAAACAGGTAGCCGAAGGTAACCCCAAGCAGACCAACACCGGGCATGCCGATGGAGCGCACGATGAAGTCCTCGTGGTTCGGGTAGATCTCCACCACGACCGGTTCTTTCGGGGTCAGGCGGTAGCGCTCGTTATAGACCTCTATGCTTTCCAGAGACAACTGGCTGGCGTAGTTTTTCAGGACATCGCGCTCATCCTTGCCCAGGCGCAGAATCAGTTCCGGCAGCGGGCCCTCGGGAGGGTCTGGATAGCTGATGTTGACGAAGTCCTCGGTAAAGGTATCGAGCAGGCGCATCAGGTTGACGGTCATCGGGTTGAAGGCGTTGCCTTCGTAGGAAATATTCACCTGTTCGATGGCATCGTTGATTTCATTCATGCGCAGCATGTTCTGGCCCAGGTACACCCGTGCTTCCCAGTGATCCGGTTGCAGGTTCACTGCCTCCCGGAAAAACTCGCCGGCTTCCTGGTAGCGGCGCACGATGGTGGCGTAGTACCCGGGAATGAAATACGCATTTCCGTAATTGGGACTTTCTGCCAGGGTGGCATCGATAAAAGGCTGGTAGTCCTCCCGGGTCATGAAGGCCAGCGCCGCCTTCATGGCATTGAGCTCCATGGCGGGCAGGTCTTCGTCGTCGACAAAGTCGGTGGCCTCATCCAGGGTGTTTGCCGCTTCCTCGTACTTGTCCTGGCGCAGCAGGGAGGCGGTCACCATGAACATGCCGCGCAGGCGCGCACCGGCCGGGGCCAGGCCTTCGTCCATGACGCGGGACAGGTGGGCGTTCAGTGCCTCGGGGTCGCCGCCTTCACTTAATGCGGCTGCGGCACCAATGTGGGCCCAGGCATTGTCGGGATCAAGTTCCAGGGCTTCGGTGAACAGATTGTAGGCTTCGCCGAACTGGTAGGTTTCCATGAACAGCTCGCCCCAGCGTACACGGACCATGGGGTCTTCGGGAAAATCGTTGAAGGCCTGCTGGAACTGGGAATTGGCGCCCTGTTCATCACCCAGAGCCCACAGCGCCTCGGCGCGAATGGAGCTGGGTTGTTGCGAGGAATACAGGTCGGTGTAGCAGGCACTGGCCTGTGCCGCGTTGCCGCTCCAGTGCAGGTTTTCACACTCGACCAGGGCCTCGTTGTCGAGTGCGCCGTAAAGCGGATCACGTGCCTGGGCCGGTTGAATCAGGAAAGAAGTAAAAACAGGAATGAGCAGGACCGCAGGCCGCAGGCGGCTGAAAAGAGACGTTGATGGACAGCGCTCAGTCCGCATCCTCACCTTCTCCGCGCAGCATGTCGATCTGTTCACTGACCTGTGCCGATTCCAGGATGAGTGCCTGCAGGCGCTCCACGTACTCGGCATTGGAATATTCGTTGCGCCGCAGTTGCAGATCCTCGATCTGGTTATCCAGGTCCAGGCGCTGGCTCAGCAGTTGTGTCACGCGCGGGTCATCATCGGTGGTTTCCACCGGTTGCACACGCGCGATGGTAAAACTGGCCGCACCGTCACCGCGAATCTGCGGATGTTCAGTGGCCAGCCTGCCGTCAGACTCAAAGAAGTTGGCGACTTCGCGCTCGGCAAAATCAAAGGCTTCCTGGATGCTGACATTGTTGTTCTTGTTGATGTCGGCAATTTCACTGCTCAGTGCCTGGGCAAAGAAAGTGCCGAACTCAGTGGCGTTTTTCTCGTTGCCGTTACGGGTGGCCGTGATAATGATGCGGTCATCGGTTTCCAGGGCCTCGAGCATGGCGCCGCTGGCACTTGCGGTATTGACGATGAAGTGATTCTGTCCGGGCAAGCTGCCCATGACCTCGGCCAGGTCGGCGTCGGTAATGTCCGGCCCGGGAATATTGAACTTGAACTGTTCACCGTCGTAACTGCCGTGACCAATCAGGTAAATGGCCGCCCGGTCATCATCGTTCATACTTGAAGACAGGCTTTCAAAATGTCCCAGCAGGTTTTCACGGCTGGCCTCCTCGCCACTGAACACGGTGACGTTTTCAGAAACGGCTTCCGAGGCGCCGGTGATCTGTTCACGCTGCTCGTTGAAACGGGTCTCGAATTCCTCGACGCCACCCAGGCCCTGGACGATGGTGACGTAAAGCGCGGCATTGGCCAGCTGGCTCCAGGAGAGTCCCCCGAACGTCAGCATGCCCAGGCTGACCAGTTTGTTGCGTAAACTCATATGGTCCTCCAGTGACGGCGCAGCATCCATTCCAGGCCTTTTAACAGGACCAGTAATAAAAAGAAGAAAGGCGCATCCCAGAGATAGCTGATCTGCTGCTCGGTAATACCGGCAGTGGAGTAGGAAATCGCTTCGGGAATGTCATCCCATTGCGCCGGGGTCCAGTACTGGCCGCCGGTCACGGCCGCCACCCGTTCGAGCAGGGCGCGGTTCTGGCGCACGTTGAAGATTTCCTGGCCCTGGTCATAACGCACGGCCGTGGTGGAGGACGCCACCAGGTTTTCGCCGACCCGGGAGATGGCCTCGATACTGTAAAGGCCGGTATCGCTGGGCGTGAACGCCGCTTCGTAGACGCCGGGCTGGCCGGCGACAGGCATCAGCTCCAGGCTGACCACGTCATTGTTTTCTGAGGACACCACCGTGGAGATGGACAGGCCCTGGTTTTCCTCGGCTTCCGGATCGCGCACTTCGGCACGTACCTTGATATCGCCGTCTTCCACGCTGCTGCTGAGTTCAAACTGGCGAGGCGAGTTGGCGACCAGGGCACGGGTGAGCTGGCGCCAGAAGGTTTCATGGCGCATGTCTTCCACGGGCAGGCTCATCTGCCAGCGCCAGGTGCCGCCGGTGCCCATGACATAAGTCTGGCCGCGGCCGTAAGGCTGGGTCACCAGCAGTGGTTGCAGGCGGCCTTCCACATTGACATTAAGCAGGGTTGTGGCCGCCGGGCGCAGTTCCCCGAGCATCTGGTAGTCGGCCACTTCCGGCAGTTCTGACCAGAGGCGGTCGTTTTCCGATTCACTGTCACTGAATTGCAGCATGGGGGCCAGGCGACCGGAGTCGGTCAGGGCCACAGGTGCTTTCTCACGGACAAAGGCGGATTCTTCCAGGTCTGTCAGGCGGGTAGGCAATATTTCATTGATGACGGTTTCACCCCAGCCGCCCAGGTCGAGACCGTTTAGGCCGGCCAGCATCAACAGGCTGCCGCCGCGCTCGCTGACAAAATCCCTGATCAGCTCCTGCTGCTCGGTGGTCAGTTCAGCGGCATTGAGGCTGCCTATGATCAGGGCGTCGTAGTCAAACAGTTCGGCCCGCTCTTCGGGGAAACCGTTGGCCAATTGTTCAGGGTCGTCGATGCCCTGGCGGTAAAACTTGTTCGGTGTGACGCGCAGCAGGGTGGACAGCTTGATGCTGGGGTCGTCATTGAGTGCGCGCTGCATGAACTTGTATTCCCAGCGCGGCTCGCCTTCCACGTAAAGGACCTTGTACTGGCTTTCTTCCACGTCCACCACTTGCGCGCGGGTGTTGTTGGCCAGGTTGGTTTCGTTGGCCATCGGGTCCAGGGTGAAACGCAGGTCCAGCTGGCCGGGTTCGGGCACTTCGATATCGACAAAGGCCAGGGTCATGTTCTGGTCATTGCCCAGCGTGATTTCCTCGGTGGTCAGGAACTGGTCGCCGTCATAGACCTTGACCCGGGCGATACCGCCCTGGTCGTGGCGAATGCTGATACGGGCAGACAGGGTGGTTCCAGGCAGTGCTTTTTCCGGCAGGGCGACTTCGGTCAGCTCCAGGTCTTCCGGAATGATTTCGCGGCCGATACCCACGGTGTGGACCGGTACGCCGAAGCCGGCAATCTCGTTCATGTCGGCCTGGCTGATGGCGCCGGTATTATCCGCTCCGTCGCTGACCACGATGACAGCGCCAAGGGATGAACCACTGGCCTGGCGCAGGGTCTGCAGCAGGGACTGGCCGAGGTTGGTCGCCTCACCGGGATCGGGCAGGGCGGTAAAGGAGTCCATCGAGGAGGCGGTGTCGGCAAAGCCGTAGGGCAGGATATTGTAGATATCGCCGATATCGGCAAGGGATTCGGGGGTAAGCAGTTCCTGCGCCTGGACCATGCGCGTGGTACCGCCATCGTTGAAGGTCATGCTGCCCGAGGTATCGAGCATCACGGCAACGGCGTTTTCACCGCGCAGCAGGCGCTCGGAAACCAGGGCCGGTTGCCACAGGACGATGAGCACCACGGCAAACATCAGGCTTTGCAGCACTCCGATCGTGGCCAATTTTCCCCAGCCCATGTTGCCCGGCCGGCGTGCCATCATCACGGCAACGCCCACCAGGAAAATCAGTGCTGCGGCGACGAGCAGTCCAAGGGGCCAGCCACTGGCAAATATGAAGTCGCTGTCGTTGAAAACTGATCGGGGATATTTGAAGAAAAATTCGAACATACTGCCAATCTATACTCTGAAGCACTGCCAATTATGGAGTAGACCATAAATATTGGGTTTCATTTTGAGTTTGTTCCGTTGGTCAATTTCCAGCGGTCATGACCCGTGGTCATGAAAGTGGTGGAACAGGGCATCGAAAATCACCGGACATACCCCGGCAACTGTCCTGAAAAACGCCAGAGAAAGCAAACTCGGGTCCCTCCGAAAACCGCTGTTTTTCTCGGTTTATACCGGAAAGGGGGAAACCATATAATCATGTTTGCTAAAAAAATACCATCCCCGAACCAGGGCCAACAACACAGGACTTCAATGTCCATATTGCTGACACATTTAAGTGCACGCAGTGTCCGTTTGTTGCCCTGTTATGCCCGCTGGTTTATGCTGATTTGCATGGCTTCAGGGCCCGTAAATACCGGCTAAAAAAGGGGGTATGGCGTCAGGCCCTGGCATTTCACCACCAGCATTTCAGCACAACAAAAGCGCCAGGAACCCCGGTCAAAAAAGGAGAAAGGAAATGCGTTTCATCGGTCAATCCCGTTGCCTGTTTTTATCAGCTTGCCTGTTGCTGGCCAGCGCCTGTTCCGAGCAACAGCCCGCCGGCTCAGACGCTGTCATTCCGGCCAGCACTGGCCCCGGCAGCCGGGAAGTGGCGAACAGGATGCTCGATGCCATGGGTGGCCTGGACGCCCTGCAGGCTGTCGAGTCTGTGGTGTTGACCGGTGACGGGGCACGCAATCGCCTGGGCCAGATACCGGTCACCGGCGGAATTGATCCGGATGCCACACTGAGCGGCGTTACAGAAACCATCGACTTTGCCAATGGCCATGCCGCGTTTGATAACGATGTCGTGGTCGGCGAGGGCTTCAGCCAGCATCGCACCGAGGCATTGACCACCTGGCAGGGGGAAAAGATAGGCTGGGGCACCACGGAAGGACGGCCCAACGAGGCAGTATCAGTGAATGGCCTGTTCAGCTGGGCCACGCAGAATACACCGGCAATGCTGCTCAGGCGTAATCCGGTCACGGTGGCGCTGGCCGCCGATAACGTGGCTGCAGGACAAAGCGCAGAATCCGTGTCCTGGGACGGGCGTCCGCACTGGGCCATCGACACCAGACTGGATGGTGAAACCCTGACCCTGATGGTGGACCAGGAGTCTTACCTCTTGAGCGGTTTTACCGCCCTGGACACCGAAACCATGCTCGGTGATGTCCAGGCCCAGTACTATTACCGGGATTACCGCGACGTGGACGGCGTGATGCTGCCTTTCGCCAATGAAGTCATCAAGGACGGTGATCCCTATTCGTCCATGAGCTGGAGTGATATCCGTCTCAATGATGAGTCTGCCCTGGCCATCTTCGAGATTCCCGCGGATGTCCAGAACCAGGCCGACCAGGTCGTGGCAGTCCTGGAAAGCAAAGGTGAGTATGGCTCCTGGGTACCGCTGGCCTGGATGCCGGTCACCGACACGGTCACCCATATCGTCGCGTTTTCCCATCACAGCATGGTGGTGGAATTTCCCAACTTTGTCGTTGTGGTGGAAGGCCCCTACACCGAGGCCCAGTCCCTGAGCCTGGCACGGATGATTGAAGGGGCCATCGACAAGCCCATCCGTTACGTGGTCCCGACCCATCCCCACTACGATCATACCGGCGGCCTGCGCGGACTGGCCTCACTGGGCGCCAGCGTACTGACAGCCGCCGGGCATGAAGATGAAATCCGCGGCATCGTGGAGTCTCCCCACACCAATCCCCCGGATGCCCTGGCCCGACGTGCCGCGGCAGGTGCCGAGATCGGGCAGGTGGAAGTCTTTTCCGGTATGACGGAAATCCGTGATGGCGACCAGGTCCTGACCCTTTATGAAGTGACCACCATTCCCCACGTCAATCCCAAGGTGCTGGCCTATGTCGAGAATGACGGCATCCTGTTCCAGAGCGACCTGTTCTTTGGCGGTCCCAGTCCGGATGCGGTGGCCCTGTATGAAGCCGTGCAGGAACTGGGCCTGGAAGTGAGCCAGGTGGTAGGCGGACATGGAGGTGTGCTGCCCGGCGCAGCGCTTATGGCGCTGGGTGAGGAAGCACCTGCCGACGGGGAATAATCCGGAAAGGTGGGGAAATTACACCCGCTGGTTCCTTCTATTACTGGTAAATCACGCTAGAATAGGGCGCCGTTGCCCGCACCGGCCTGCAACAAGGTACCGGGCAGAGTTGTCATTGCCAAAGCAATCAGAAAGAAGGCGCAGCATGGACTGCGCCTCGTTGGTTCACCAGGAATGCTTTTAGAAAAACAACATTCAGAATTCATCATTTAATCACAGGAAGTAGTACATGCTTGTTCCAGAAGCCATCGCCAAAATTCTCAAAGCTGAAGGCGTTAAATACCTATTTGGTTACCCCCTGAATCCCATCATCGAAGCTGCTGCGGCAGAAGATATCCGGACCATCATCGTGCGCCAGGAGCGTTGCGGTGTGCACATGGCCGATGCCTACAGTCGCCTGACCTCCGGTGACGAGATCGGTGTCTTTGTCATGCAGCACGGCCCCGGAGCGGAAAACTCCTTTGGCGGTGTGGCACAGGCCTACGGTGAATCCGTCCCGGTGCTGATCATGCCGGCCGGTTATGACCGCAAGCAGGCGAACTACTACCCGAATTTCAATTCCACCCTGAACATGAAGCACATCACCAAGTGGGCCGAACCCGTTACCATGGGTTCAGAGGTGGCCAACATCATGCGCAGGGCCTTCGCCCAGTTGCGCAACGGTAGGCCGGGCCCGGTACTGGTCGAAATTCCGTGGGATGCCTGCAAGGAAGAAGCGGACATTTCAGCCTACGTGCCCAGCTTCAAGAACAAATATGCACCGGATGCCGATTCGGTCAAAGCCGCCGCAAAAGCATTGGCGGCGGCCGACAAGCCGGTGATCTATGCCGGGCAGGGCATCAACTATGCCAAGGCCTGGGATGAGCTCAAGGAAATCGCCGAGCTGCTCAACGCACCGGTCACCACCAGCCTGGAAGGCAAGAGTACGTTCAACGAAACCCATCCGCTGAGTATCGGTTCAGGCGGCCATGCCACGCCCAAGGCCGTTTATCATTTTCTCAATGAAGCTGACCTGATCTTCGGAATCGGCTGCAGTTTTGCCCTGACGTCTTTCGGCACACGCATGCCGGATAACAAGAAAGTGATTCATGCCACGCTGGATCCCATGGACATCAACAAGGATATTCCGGCCGAGCTGGGCCTGATCGGTGATGCGAAACTTACACTGCGCGCCCTGATCGATGAACTGAAAACCCAGGATATGAGCAAGGCACAGGCACGCAAGGAAACCACGCCGGCTGACATCAGGACAGTGAAGGATGCCTGGATGGCCGAGTGGTTGCCGAAGCTGACTTCCGACCAGTCTCCCATGACGCCTTACCGCGTCATTTACGAGCTGAACAAGCTCGTGGATAAACAGAAAACGATTATCACCCACGATGCCGGCAGCCCGCGTGACCAGCTGGTGCCGTTCTGGGAAGCCGAAGCGCCACTGTCCTACATCGGCTGGGGCAAGACCACACAGCTGGGCTACGGCCTGCCGCTGATGATGGGCGCCAAGCTGGCCAAGCCGGACCACCTGTGCATCAACGTGTGGGGCGATGCCGCCATCGGTTTCACCGGCATGGACTTTGAAACCGCCGTGCGCGAGCGCATCCCCATCATGTCCATCCTGTTCAATAATTTCTGCATGGCCATGGAGCTGCCCATCATGGAAGTCTCCACGGAAAAATTCCGCTCCACGGATATCGGCGGCGACTACGCCGACATGGCAAAAGCCTTCGGCGGTTACGGCGAACGCATCACCGATCCCAACGACATTGTTCCTGCCCTCAAGCGCGGCATTGAAGCCACGGAACGGGGAGAGGCGGTGTTGCTGGAATTTATTACCTGTAAGGAACTTGAGATGTCGTTGCACTATTCGAGTTACGGGAAATAAAAATCGATAAAACGATAAAACGATAAAACGATAAAAGGATAAAGAGGTAGGTCGGATAAGACACGTAGTGTCGCCATCCGACAACTTCGGTGAACTTTTCGATACAGGGAGACAGGGATACAGGGCGACAAACGTAGGCCGGAAGAGGCACGTAGTGCCGTCATCCGGCAGCTTCGATGGACTGATCGATAAAGCGATAAAAGGATAAAAAGGTAGGTCGGATAAGTCACGGAGTGTCGCCATCCGACGGCTTCGATAAGGATGTCGAAAAAGGGAAAAAGGGAAAAAGGGAAAACAATAATAAACGTTTAAAGGGGGCGTAGTGTTTAAAAAACTGCAGGAAAAACTGGGACCGGGTCTGCTGTATGCGGCGGTTGCTGTCGGCGTTTCCCACCTGGTGTCTTCCACCACGGCCGGGGCGACTTACGGGTTTGTCATGGTGGGCTTCATGGTTCTGGTCTGCCTGGTCAAATACCCCACCTTTCTGTTTGGCGCCACCTATGCCGCCGCCACCGGGGAGACCCTGGTGGAAGGCTACCTGCGAATGGGCAAGTGGGTGGTGTGGCTGTTCTTCTTCATGCAGTTGTTTGAATACACCTTCGCCATCTCCGGCGTATCGGTGACCACGGCGGCAATCCTGCGCAGCGTGTTTGGGCTCGAGACAGGTATCGCGCTTGAATTGGGACTGGTTGTCTCCTGCATGTTGATCGTGGCACTGGGGCGTTACGCGGTACTGGAAGATATCACCCGGGTGCTGGTGATCGTGTTTTCCATCGGCACGGTCATTGCTGCGGCGATTGCCGTGGGGGGAATTGATACCGGCGGCGCCTCCCTGTCTGCAGACCTGAGTTTTGATACGCCCACCATCCTCTTCCTCATCGCCGTGGCCGGCTGGATGCCTACGGGCACGGCGGGCTCGGTCGGCCTGTCGTTATGGGTCAAGGCCAAGAGTATTCGGCTGAAGAGGCCGGTGACCACCAGCGAGGCCGCCTTTGATTTTCATGTGGGTTACGGCACAGCCATTTTCCTGGCCATCAGCTTCGTGGCACTGGGCACCTTTGTCATGTACATCAATGGCGTGGAAGTGGAAACCGATGGCGCACTGTTCGCTACGCAATTGATCAACCTGTTCACCTCGACCATGGGCAGCTGGATTTACCCGGTCATTGCCCTGGCCGCGATCACGGTCATGTATTCCACACTGTTGACCCTGGTCGATCTGCTGCCACGATCATCGGCGGCAGCAGCCATAGAACTTTTCCCCGTCAGTGAAGAAAAAACCGCAGAGACCTTCAGCAAACGCTACCTGCTGTTCATTGGCGTGGAACTGCTGTTTGTACTCGGTGTGTTATTCCTGCTCATGGACGACTTCGGCACCTTCATTGCCTGGGTCACCTCCATGGGATTTGTCGTGGCACCTGCTTTTTCCTACCTCAATCACAAGGTCATGTTTTCAGACCGCGTGGCGCCCGAGGACCGTCCACCGGAATGGTTACGGTGGTGGAGTATCGGAACGATTACGATACTCAGCGTCGTGGGAGTGATGTTTGTTTATATGAATTACTTGATGTAATTCGAGGGGAAGCGTGTTGGGTTGTCATCCAGCGCCTTCGATGGGGTTTTCGATAAAAGGATAAAGGGATAAAAGGATAAAGGGCAACACTTGTAGGTCGGCATAGGCTCGCAGAGCCGTTTGCCGACGGCCTATCGAAAAAAGGAAAAAGGGAAAAAGGGAAACGTCCCACTTCCATTATTAGTAAGCGGAGTTTGTTGATGCTTGAAATACTGTCCAGGGATCGCATTGTTGCGCAGCCGGGGTTTAACCGTTGGAAGGTGCCGCCGGCGTCTATCGCGATTCACCTGTGTATTGGCTCGGTGTATGCCTGGAGCATTTACAACCCGCCGTTGACCCGGCTCTTTGGTGTGGTGGCACCGGCTTCCGGTGACTGGAGCCTGCAGGATGTGACCTGGATTTTCTCCGTGGCCATTGTCTTTCTTGGCCTGGCCGCAGCCCTGGCCGGGCACTGGCTGGATAAGGTCGGTCCGCGCATGGTCGGCACGGCTGCCGCGGTGTTGTGGGGCGGCGGTTACCTGATTGGCAGTATCGGTATTCTCACGCACCAGCTCTGGCTGTTGTATTTCGGTTATGGCGTGCTGGGGGGTTGCGGCCTGGGACTGGGCTATGTCTCGCCGGTGAGCACGCTCATCAAATGGTTTCCCGACAGGCGCGGTATGGCCACCGGCATGGCCATCATGGGTTTTGGTGGCGGTGCCATGATCGGTGCGCCACTGAAGCGCTTTTTCATCCAGCTATTTTACGAAGCACCGGAATACCTGGGCACCGCTGACCAGGTCACCCTGGTCACAGAAGCCGGCCGTCGTTTTGTCGAACGTGCTGGCGAGCAACTGGAAGTGGTTGTGATCGGCGCCAACGAAGTTGCCGGCATGCTGGTTCCTGGCCCCGAAGGAGTCTACGTTGTCGGTACGGGTTCAACCGGTGTTGCCGGGACCTTCGTGGTGCTGGGCCTGTTGTATTTCCTGGTGATGCTGATAGCCGCCTTTTCCTACCGTGTGCCTGCCGAAGGCTGGCAGCCTGAAGGCTGGACACCGCCGGAAGAAGACCCTGAATCGAAAAAAATGATTACCTCCCACAACGTCGACATCGAGGAAGCGATGAAGACACCACAGTTCTACAAGCTGTGGTTGGTGTTGTGCATGAACGTATCGGCGGGCATTGGTGTACTCGGTGTGGCCAGTACCATGATGAGCGAAATCTTCGGCACCACGTTACCCGGCATCGTTGATGGTGCCTTTGCCGCCGTTTATGTCAGCATGATTTCCGTGTTCAACATGGTGGGCCGTTTCTTCTGGGCGAGTTCTTCTGATTACATTGGCCGCAAGAATACCTACTGGATATTTTTTGCCCTGGGGATCGTGCTTTATTGCTCCGTGCCCTTTGCTGCGCAACAGGTCAGCGCCGATCCCAGTGTGGTGTGGCTGGTGCTGTTCTACGCGGCGACCATGATTATTTTCACCATGTACGGTGGTGGCTTTGCCACTATTCCTGCCTACCTTGCCGATGTCTTTGGCACCAAGTATGTCGGCGGCATTCACGGTCGCCTCCTGACAGCCTGGAGTACGGCCGGGGTGGTTGGCCCCCTGGCCATTACCTCGCTGCGCGAGTCGGCGGTGGCACGTGCCATTGAAGACCTGGTCAGTCGTATTGACCCGGCCGCGTTCCAGGCCCGGTTCGGTGCCAGTATCGAGCAGCTGGACCAGCTGGTTGCTGCACAAACCGTTACCATAGCCAGTCTCATGGAAATTGCGCCTGCCGGCACGGTGGACCCCACCTCGTCCCTGTACAACAACACCATGTACCTGATGGCGGTGTTGTTGTTAATTGGCCTGTTTGCCAATGCCGCCATGAAACCGGTCGCGGAAAAACATTATCTGAAAGAATGAAATTTTTCTGTCGAATAGTCGCACTATGTTTTTGAATCAATTATGAAAATACCTGGTGGAATCGGGGATTACCTTGATTCCGCACAGGATGTGGTTTACTTTCGACAGCCACTTTCCCGGCAGTAACCTTATTTATCACATCTGTTTTGCTCGGGAACACCAGTGAAGAAAACAATACTCAAGGGGTACAACATGAAGAATTTGATCGTTAAAACAGGTTTGGCTGCCTGCCTTTTGCTTGGCATGAATCTGGCCAATGCCGACCTGGCACCTGACTTCGTCGACAAGCTGATGTCTGATGCGCGACCTGAAGCCGACAAGGCCAGGGATGGTTCTCGCCGTCCTTACCAGGTCGTGAATGTATTGGGTGTTGATGAAGGCATGACCGTCATGGATATCGGTTCCGGTGGCGGCTGGTATGCCTGGGTGCTTTCAGCAGCGGTAGGTGCCGATGGTGAAGTGATTGCCCAGTTTGGTCCCCGTGCCCTGCAACGTAACAACGGCCAGGCACAACGTGATATTGCCGAGGCCATGGGCAACGCCGAAGCGTTTTTTGGTGAGGTGAACGAATACCCGGACAACTCCATTGACCGTGCCATCACCGCGCTGAACATTCATCACTACAACGCTGAGCGTGCCGCACCTTATTTCAAGGCTATCTATGATGTATTGAAGCCGGGCGGCATGGTGGCTGTGATTGATCACATCGGTATGCCAGGCATGGACAATGGCATGATGCACAGGATGATTAAATCCGATGCCGAGTCCTGGATTGAAGCTGCCGGCCTGGAGATTGTGACTGACTCCGACCTGTTGCGTACCAATGCCGATGATCACCAGCGTTCCATTTCTGACCCGATTTATGGTCGTGACGTGGATCGTTTCCTGATCGTGGCACGTAAGCCTAACTGACAGGGCATTTCTGTATAAAATGAAAGCCGGGCATCAGCCCGGCTTTTTTTGTGGAGTAAAAAAATGGAGTGGAAAATTTTCCTGACGGTCCTGGGTACCGTATTCATCGCCGAGCTCGGTGACAAAACCCAGCTGGCTACCCTGCTGTTTGCGGCAGACAGGGAGGTGAGCAAACTCACCGTATTTCTTGCCGCCTCACTGGCCCTGATCCTGGCCTCCGCGATTGGTGTGCTGGCAGGCAGCGTGTTGTCAGAATTTATTAATGAAAAATACCTGCACTATATTGCCGGTGTGGGCTTTGTTGCCATCGGGGCGTGGACGCTGGTCACGGCGTGACCCGGCTGCGCCGGGAGGAACAAGGAGCGACAAGTTGGGCTCTAACGAAGCGTCGTAGGCCGGAAGAGGCGCGAAGCGCCGTCATCCGGCAAGGTGCCCGCAGGGCACCCGAAAATCGTTATAAACTTTACTTAAACCAGGCGACCTCCGGTCGCCATGCCGGATGACGCTCCGCTTTTCCGGCCTACGAATCAGCAATATATTCCTGTCTCGTTTATTGGTTGGCTTCTTCCAGGGCTTCCTGCCACCTGGCTACCGCGCAGTCGTATTCCAGGAAAATATCGTCACTCATGCGCTGGTAATACACCGTCTGGGTAATGGGCCCGGCATACAGCGCGGGGTCGGTGACCGTCAGTTCAAACACCAGGGTGTCATTGTTGATTGGCGGGGCAATGGTGGCGACGAAACCGCTGGGCTCCTTGCCGACTTCCTCGCGGGTGGCCATGTAAACGCGCTCGGTGATCTCCATGTTTTCCGTTCGCGGCCAGCGCCCGTCCAGGGTCTCCTTGAGTAATTGCGTTTCGATAACCAGGACTTGCCTGCCCAGGTCAGGATCCTGTTCCCAGTGGCCGATGGAATAGCCCATGCGGGTTGGCGGGTAGTCGTCGGGAAAATCGCGGCCATCAATAAAGACACGGCGCACCTGCATTTCCAGTTCTGCCAGCATGGTGAGCTGGTCGCCCTTCTGGATAACTTCAATCGGGTAAGCCACCAGTGATGTCATGGTGCTGGGCATGCCGGGTGGCACGCACCAGGCGCCGGGTTCTACCCAGTTTGGATACTGTGACAGGTAAGCATCCTGCAGGGCCTGGCCTGATTCAGTCAGTGCCTGGGTACCGGTTCGCACGAACTCGGGTTCAGCGGCGTAGCCGACCCATACACCGGTAAAGTCGGGTGGACTGTCAGCAGCTGCGGCTCGTATGGGCAAAGAAAACAATAACGCAATGGCGGCATAAAGGATGGCAAGTCGGGATAGGCGTTTCATCGAAAGCTCCGGTGGTAAACAGGCAATGGCAAAATATGCGAGCTGACCCTGTCAAAGTCAAATTCTGGTTGTGAGGGAAGCTGGTAGCATAAAAACCGGAATGATTATTGTGGGGAAAGTCTGCTCACTTATGCTAAATTTGTCTATTGTTGGCGCGTTTTACAAGGGGCGTGCGCAGTCGTAGATACCGCGGTAAACAAACATGGGGGAGAAACCAATGTCTGTGTTCTATTCACGCAAGTTAAAATTTCTGGGTGGGAGCATCGCGACCCTTTGTCTGGTGCTGTTTACCGGAAGCCTGTTTGCCCATCACTCGGCAGCACAGTTTGATTTCAGCAAGAGAGAGCCGGTAACCGGCAAGGTTGTGTTCGTTGATGTTTCCAATCCGCACATTGACCTGATCCTTGAGATTGATAATGGTGATGGCACCACCAAAGAAGTGCAGTTTGAAGGGCATAGCCGCAACAATGTCTACCGTCGTGGCTGGCGTCCTGATGACTTCGCCGAAGGCGACGAGATAACCATCTTTATTGCGCCTATGCGCAATGGCGAAGATGGGGGCTATATCCAGGAGTTTGAAATGGCCGATGGCAAGAAGTTTTGAGTTTGAATTTGGGGAAGAACAACATGATCAGAAATATTTCAATTTTCCTGGGGCTGCTGGCAAGCAGCATGATGGTATCGGCCCAGCCGGATTTTTCCGGGCTGTGGTTTCCTGCCAGCTTTGATCCCAATGCGCCGCGGCTTGCCCCGGGTACACGGGAGCTGCCGTTCACTGAGGCGGCACAACGGATGGCTGACAAGTTCAATGCCGAGTTTGAGACCACCGATGAGCCCGGTGCCTGGTGTATCAAACCCGGTTTGCCCCGCAGCATCTGGGGCGCGCCTTTTCCAGTGGAAATCGTGCAGACCGAAGGCTTTATCAACATGCTCTGGGAAGGCTATTACCAGTACCGCAAGATCTACCTGGAAGGCCACCCCCGCCCTGAGCCCATTTTGCATAGCCGCATGGGCTATTCTGTCGGGCATTTCGAGGGCGACACCCTGGTCATTGAAACGTCCTACCTGCGCGAATATCCGTTTTTGAGCCGCACGGCCAACACCGATGATGCCACGGTTGTTGAACGCTGGAACATGGTCACCAGCACCAATGATGAAGGCGTGGAACAGACCTACCTGACCAATGAAATGATTCTCACGGATCCCAGGCTCTACACAGAGCCGGTCAGGATTGTTGGCACCCTGCGTTACTCACCGGATACGCCGATCATGGAGTACTCCTGTAGCGAGCAGATCTATGAGCAACACCTGCAGGACCGGGGCATTGCTCCGCCGGATTTATCTGAACTGGAGTAGGCCGGCAAGCGCAGAAACCAGGTGCAAAAACCTGGGAAAATTTCGCAAATGCAGCAACCGGTTATAGTGCTTGAAAATGCACCGGTTGCTCATTATCCTGTCTCTCCTTTTGGAAAAAATTGACAAGTTAAACAGTAGCTTAGTAAGTAGCTAGGCAGTTGGGTAAGCAGATGGGCAATAGCCTGTTTATATTGGCCGCTGGCAAGAAGAAAAGTGAGCAGTATTAAGCTGCCGGATAGTACTCTACTTCTCATATCTGTGCTGTTCAGGTTCCCTGGCAGCCAATATCCAGAAACCAAAACAAACCGTATTGAAAGGGGGCCATACCCCGGGCCGGTTGGCCGGTAAAAAAAGGGTAGGAAATGAAGGCAAGACCCCTGATCAAAACTCCCGGCAGACGTGAACTGCTGGTAAAAACGGCCACGACCGCCCTGGTCATGGCCATGCCGACGGTATTGTCAGCCCAGGACAATCTGGCCGTGACTCCCCTGCGTAATGATATCTTCCTGATTTCAGGTGCCGGTACCAATGTCCTGGTAGCCATCGGCAGCGAGGCCGTCGTATTGGTCGATGGTGGGCAGGCAGCCCATTCCACCGCCCTGATGACAGAAGTGGACAGGTTGTCAGGAGGCAAACCGGTGATGGCCCTGTTCAATAGCAACTGGCGGCCGGAGCATTGCGGTCTCAATGCCATGCTGGGGCCGCGCGGCACACGAATTATTGCCCATGAAAATACCCGTCTTTGGCAAGGTAATGACTTTTACGTGAACTGGGAAGATCGCCACTATTCACCTGCTCCGGTCCAGGCCAACGAGACCTTTTATACCAGCGGTTCGATCATGCTGGATGATGAGGTGATCGCTTATGGACGGGCCGGCGATTTCCGGACTGACGGCGATATCTATATCCATTTTGAGAACTCAAATGTCCTTTATGCGGGCGATATTCTGGGAGTGAGTACTTACCCCGTGCTGGATTATGTTACCGGTGGCTGGATAAACGGGGCCCGTGAGGCAACGGACAGGATGCTTGAAATCGCCGATGCGCAAACCCTGGTCATCCCGGCTGAAGGGGCGCCAGTCCAGCGCGATGCGCTGGAAAGACAGCAGGAGATGCTTGAGTATGCCTATGAGCAGGTCGCCAACGCCTATCGCACCGGCCGCAGCCTGGAGCAGTTCCGGGCCACCGAGCCAATGGCTGATTTCAATGCGAGATATGGTGACCCGGCCCTGTTCGAGGAACTGCTCTATCGCGGGGCCTGGTATCACGTCACGGGGCGTGCCATTCCGGGCATAATTTAGAAAAACCACCAGATTACAACAGGTTATGAAGAAAAAGGGGCCGCCAGTCGGCACCAGGCAAGCAAGACTGCTAGAATCAGGATGTAAAGGACAAAAGTTTACATTTACCCGGCCAGGCCAATCATACCTGGCGGCAATACAGACAGATCAAGACGCATTATGAAGCACGTATCAGGTTACAAGTTACCAGCCAGTCTCGCCCTGGCCCTTGCACTGGGGAGCGCGGGCAGTTTTGCTGCGGAATCCGGCGATTACCAGGCCGCCCTGGCAGAGCTTGAGGATAACTGGGAAACCCTGGAAACCTATTGCACGGACTGCCACAACTTCGAGGATTATGCCGGCGGGGTGGACTTCACCTTTTTCAGCCCGGCAGATGTCGCCAACGAAGGTGAAATCTTTGAAATGGCCCTGCGCAAGATTCGCAACAGTGTCATGCCCCCGCCAAGCCAGGAGCAGCCCACCAGCCAGGCCCGTTGGGACCTGGTGGCCAGTATTGAAAAAACCCTGGATGCGCACGCTGCAACGCATGCCAGTCCCGGCCGGGTCGGTTTGCACCGCCTCAACAGAACCGAGTACGTCAACTCCATCTACAATATCACCGGCGTCAGGCTGGATACCGAACTGTCCCTGCCCAAGGATGACAACAGTGACGGTTTCGACAATATTGCCAGCGTCCTGAAGGTCTCACCTTCCTTCCTGGACCAGTACATTGCGGCTGCCCGGGTTGTCAGCGAGCAGGCCATAGGCAGCCCGGAACCCCGCAATGAAACCGTGGTTTACCCCATGGATGCTTCCCACCAGGGCGCCCACGTGCATGGCTTGCCCATGGGTACCCGCGGTGGTGTGCTTGTGGAGCATAATTTTCCGGTCGACGGGGAATACGCCATCAGCGTCCTGGGTATAGCCGGAGCCGGTTACACCCTGGGCATGGAGTACAACCATGATGTGATCATCACGGTCGATGGCGAAAAAATCTTCCAGCGTGATATCGGAGGCGGGGAAGACCTGCGCAAGCTGGACCAGGAACAGGCGCCAGCTGTGGCCGAACTCAATGCCCGCTTCAGTGATATCCGCGTCCCACTGACATCAGGCGTTCACAAAATTGGCGTAGCCTTCGTGGCCCGCAGCTTTGCCGAGTCCGATGAATTCCTGTTCGATATCGGCGGTAACCGCGGCATGGACAGGATTGCCCGCAGTCGCGGCCTTGAAATCAAGGGCCCGCTGGTATCAGCCGGCGTGATCGATACGGCAAGCCGGCGCAAGGTCATGATCTGTGAACCTGAAGCGGCCAGTGAAGAACTTGCCTGTGCCCGCCAGATCTTTGCCAACCTGGCCAAGCAGGCATTTCGTCGCCCGGTTACCGATGACGACCTGGATGCCCCAATGCGCTTTTTCGCGTCCGGACGTGAATCCGGTACGTTTGATGACGGCATCAAGAACGGCATGATGGCCATTTTCACCAGCCCCAAATTCCTGTTCCGTGCCGAAATTCCACCGGCAGATGCCGAACCGGGTGAGATAGTTGCTCTCAGTGACCTGGAACTGGCCTCCCGCTTGTCCTACTTTCTCTGGAGTTCCGCACCAGACCAGGAACTGATTGACCTGGCCGCCCGTGGCGAGCTGGGCAGGCAGGAAACCCTGCAGGCCCAGGTTGACCGGATGTTGCAGGACCCACGCTCTGAAGCCCTGGTCGAGAACTTCGTGTTCCAGTGGCTCAGGCTGCGTGACCTGGAAAGCGTGGACCCGGACCCGGCCATCTTCCCCGCCTATAACCGCGGTTTACTCGAGGCATTCCGGGACGAAATCCGGCTCTTTGCCGGCGATATCTTTCGCCAGGACAAGAGTGTGCTGGAACTGCTCCAGGCCGATTACACCTATCTCAACGAAGACCTGGCCATGCATTACGGCATCAGTGATGTCAAAGGTGACCACTTTCGGCGTGTGACACTGGAAGACGAGTCACGCTTTGGGCTGCTTGGCACAGGCGGCGTGCTCATGGTGACCTCGTATGCCAACCGCACAACACCGGTGATCCGGGGTGCCTACATCATGGAGAATTTCCAGGGTGTGCCGCCGGCAACACCACCGCCCAATGTCGAGGCCTTTCCGGAAACCCCGGAAGGTGCCGCTGTTGCCCTGACGGTCCGGGAACGACTGGAAGTGCACCGGGACAATCCCGCCTGTGCCGGATGCCATGATGTCATGGACCCATTGGGGCTGGCACTTGAGAATTACAATGCCATCGGTCAGTGGCGCGACCGCGACAGTGACGCGGGAAATATTCCTATTGACGCTTCCGGGCAGCTGGCAGATGGTACACCAC
>CAZROW010000056.1:0-20838 GCA_964601805.1 uncultured Enterobacteriaceae bacterium | reverse complement strand
TTTTATCGTTTTATCGTTTTATCGTAATAAGTCACGGCGCTATTTCAAACGCCAACAGTACATTCCCTGGACGCCCTACAAACCCCGCATTCCCGGATAAAAAGTAGACCATGTTACCTGCCACCACCGGGCCGGGACCGTCAAAAGACGCACCGTTGGCTTCCACGCCATTGACCGTGTCAAAGGACCGGTTGGCATTGAAATTCCATAGCACTTCTCCCGTTTCAGCATCATACAGTCGCATGCCACCATCAGCAGCACCGGAAAACACGGCGCCGTCGATAGCGGTTACCGCGGCTGACTGGGTAGCTGAACATCCCGGCCCCTCGGCACACAACAAATCCTGCGGCGGGGTGTACCAGGCTCTCTGCCCGGTTTCCAGGTCAATGCCGTGTATGCCCCCGCCCTCGGTGAAGATATAACCTCCCACGGCCACGTAGGCCAGGCCGTTGCCGACCGCAGCGCCCCAGACACCACCCACCGGACTGCCTGGACCGGCGCGATACTGCCAGACCACCTGGCCGCCATTGTTGGGATCCAGGGCATAGGCGAAGCCGGACTTCTGCGGCACCACCAGTAATTCCCGGCCAGTGTCTGAACTGGTCAGAATGGGGGGAGCGGAAAAGTCAAAATCGGGCCCCAGGTCTTCAGGGCAGTTCACATTGCCTGGTTCATTACAGCCATTGATCCAGGCATCACCCGGTGTCAGCTGGGTGGCCCAGGCAATCTCACCATCGCTCATGCGAATGGCAACGACAGCATCAGCGGTTTCCGGTGCAGGATCGGCATAGGCATTACCGGTGGCTACGTACAACAGCCCCCTGTCAGCATCAACAGTCGGTGCACTCCAGATACCCACGCCCGCAGGCCCGTAAAGCGTTACACCACTGCTGCTGGTGCCACGTGGCTGCGGCTCAGGCACCATGTAGGATTTCCAAAGTAAATTACCCGTTGCCGTATCAAAAGCTGAAACACTGCCACGGAAAGTACAGCAGGCATAATCCGGATTGGAACCGGTGGACTCTTCACCCACGCCGGTAACGGGCACATACAGCACACCGTCGTGCAAGGTGGCTGAGCCGGTACCGCGGGCATTGGGATGATCATCTACCTTGCGCACCCAGAGCGGCTCGCCGGTATGGGCATTCACGGCATAGGCATTGGCACTGCTGTCGACAAAGAACACGGCATAACCTTCAGAGCCATCTGCGAATCGATGGGGCCCGACGGAGACTGCACTGCGAATACCGCTTCTTGGCAGAAAGCTCCAGTAAGTACACCCGGTTTCTGCATCCAGAGAATACACGGCGCCGGCGCCATTACCTACAAACACGCGGCCTGACACGACAGCAGGTTGTCCCCTGCTCTGGCTTTCTCCGGGCAAGCCGTAAGCCCATTTCAGGCGCAGGTTGCCCAGGTCGGAGGTGGAAATCGAATTACTGGAACGGGCATTGCGGACATCCCCTCCCCAGCCGTTCCAGCCTGGCATCAAGGCCGGATTGGTCAACGACGGATTATCAGTACACAGGTTTTCGGTAATTTCCAGTTGCAGGTCAGCCACTTCTTCGCCGGTCAGAAATGCAGCCAGTGAACGCATCTGTTCCTCATCAAGGCCGACAGCCTGGGTTTGCATGAGCCCGTCCCGCAGAGCGGCATAGACCGAGTTAGGGGTAAAACCGGACATCGCATCACGAGTCGGTGTATGGGTACTGGTTTCCGGATCGGGGTTTTCATGGCAGGCGGCACAGCGCGTGTTATAAAGTGTTTCTGCATCCTGAGCAGTCACGGTCAGTGAGCACAGCATGGCAAGGACAACAATACCACCGGCAATCAGTCTGGACATTTCACATCTCCCCTTTTTACTTCTGTTATTACTATTACAACAATGACTTTACTGGCTGTTCAATACTGACAGTCGGCCATGGCTTGAACAACATGATCACTGCAAGCAAATTTAAAAATTACCGGGCAACGGCATTCGCATAGACCTTGATGGCGCCCACATCAGACCAGCCACCATTGCCGTGATCGGCACCCGGCTGTAAATCGGTAAAACCGATTTCATCCACCCGGGACAAATCCACAGAGTCCAGCAGGGTGCCACGTGTTACTGCGGTCTCTGTGTTGAATACCATCCATTTCACGTCACTGACACGGAATTCAGTAAACAGGAAATCCGACGGCGACACTATCTCCAGGTCGCCGACATAGGTACTGCCATCGACCAGTTTGATGAAGGGACGAATTTTGTGAAAGCCGGAAGTTTTCGCCTGGACCATGATGCGTGCAGTACCGCTCAAATCGGCATAACTGTCGCGATGCCTGAAGGCAAAGGTACAACCATAACCACAAAGGCCGGACCAGGTATGGGGCGGGTTGGCTTCACTGCCCTGGACGCCGTTGATCTGCAACTCCTCATGCTTCATGCCATAAAGCCTGAGTTCCAGCGCCGGATTGGTCACATCTGCCTGGGTCAGCGGATGCTCGCCAGCCACTGCCATCTGCCAGGGTTCTTCAAAAAACAATCCGGCCCGTGGTGCCGGTCCCCTGCCGCCGGCATCGGCAGCGTATGCCGACCCGCTTGCCATGATCATGGCTACAATAGTGATGACAGCCCTCGTCCTACCGCTGATGTTGCGCATTGTGTCCCCCTTCACAGTGGCCCCGTGCCGCTGAGTATTATTCGAACCCGATAATAGTCCGAATCCCGCAGCAAGGACAGTCCGCCAGGTTGGTCCCCGGGTACAGACCAGAGATGAGCGATTTTCACAGGGCTTGCATAATTACATATTCGCTTCACCGAATGCTTACTCCATAATAGACTGATCAACAGAGTTGCGCTGAGCAACCTATGACGGGGGAACATCATGACTTTTCGCAAGCACAGCAGTTTCACTCTCATTGGCCTGGTAGCGGCAGCATGTCTGAACCTGGTCACAACAAGCCTGTTCGCGCAGGACGATATTCCCAGGCTGCCCTGGGGCAAGCCTGACTTTAACGGTGTCTGGGCGCGACCCTACGTACCTAACATGCTGGCGGAAGGCAATGGCCGCAACCAGATTGGCCCGGGTGAAGAACCCTTTACGGCAGCAGGCCGGGAAAATTATGACAACTACAATCCCACGGAAGGTGACTACACGGGTTCCTGTCTGCCCTTTGGCCTGTTGCGTGCCATGAATTCACCTGACCCGATCCAGTTCATGCAAACTGAAGATCACTTCGCCTACCTTTATGAACAAAACACCTGGTTCAAAAGTGTCAACCTGGACGGACAGGACAGGTCCGACCGGCTGCCTCCTGCCTGGTACGGTCATTCCGTGGCCAACTGGGAAGGCGACACACTGGTCATCACCACGTCCAAGTTCAATGGCAAGACACGACTGGATACCATCGGCCATCCCCATAGCGACCAGATCACGGTCACCGAGAGGATTTCCCTTCGCGATGCCGACACCATGGATTACGAAGTGACCATTGATGACCCCATCTACTACACCAAACCCTGGAGCAACAAGCGGGTGTTTACCCGGCAGACCGATTTCGAGCTGATCGAGTATTCCTGCATGGAAAACAACAAGAGTCTGTGGGAAGGCCGCGTGGTACCGCCGGATTATGACAACTGGCACACCTATGACACGGAAGACTAACTGGGAATGTTCTGGTGCCAGGCAAAGCCGGAATGCTTGCCTGGTGCACCTGTTGCGTTCTCGTGATTACCAGGCAGGTAATTCTCCTTGACCAAGGATCAGTGTTGGTCGAGGAAGTTGTAAATCTCTGCCGCAAAATCCAGGTAGGCCGTCAGGTGCTCACCACCAGGGACATCATGGTACTCAGCCTCCACACCATGCTCCTGTAATTCCCGAACCACTCGTTGTGAGGCCTGCGGCGTATTTGCGGTATCTGCTGTGCCATGAATCATCATGACCGCGACCTTGCCTGCCAGGTTCTCAAAGGGATAGTTTTCCGTCACGATCGGTCCGGCACTGACGACGATCGCGCTGATTGCCTCAGGATATTTGGCCGCAAAATAAAATGCCGACGAGCCGGAGGGATTCTGCCCGTGCACGAAAATCCGGGAAGTGTCTGCGTTATATTCCTGTGCAACAAGGTGCAGTACGTTGATCACATCCTGTTCCGCACGCTGGTCTTCTTCGGCTGTCCAGCCCGCTGCTGGCTGAGACGGACCGCCCGGCCGGTCTACCGGGTAAGGGCTGCCATAATAAGGCTGGGCATAACCCCGGTAGCCCAGCGGTGAAATCACGATATACCCCCGCTCCCGTGCCTGGACCACCAGGTCATTATTACCACGGTGATTGTTATTGATGCTGGGGCCGGCCCGCAGGGTGATCAGCACGGGCAGTGACTGGTCTGGTGTCCAGCTTTCCGGCACAAAGAGGCGATAAGGTATCGGCTCCCCGGTACCGGGAAACTCGTAGGCCCGGTATTGCTCACCTGTTTGCCGATACATGGGCTGGTCAGGATTCGGCACCAGGGATTCTGCGACGGTCATTCCTGGAAGCTGGACGCTCTGTGCCAAAGACAACGCACTGCAGGTGAGTAACAGCAGTAGTGCCGCAACCCTGTTTATATAATCTCTGGTATTCACCTTGCCCCCTGGTTCCTGTGTCTTTCTATGTCGGCCATGTCGGCAAACGGCCTGCGGCCTATGCCGACCTACAGTAATCGTTTAAGCCCGGTGTGCTGTCCCTTGCCTCTTGTCTCTTGCCCTAATCATCCAGGAAACGGGTTGCTGCCTCTGCATCACAACTTTCATTGGAGTGCGGCATGCCAGGACGAAATACCCAGCTGCTGTTCCAGGAAACCGTCTCTGACAGGTACACCGGGTCTGTGATCGTGCCTGAATAAAGCAGCTGCTTACCATCGTCACTGAGTTCAAAGCGTTCCGTCAAGACTTTGCGCTCACTACTTGGCAAGCTCATGGTCAGCCCCATGGCGTGTTCCTGGAAATTGGTGGATTCAACCACCAGCGCCTCACCATCCCACTTGCCCGTGGAATGCCCGAGCAGAAATTTTTCTTCAGCAGCCGGATGATCGCGGCCATCCAGCCAGATTGTCCTGACCGAATCCAGCCAGTCCACGTCCATGACAACGCGGTCGTCCTGGACATCCACGGAGATTGCCACCGGATACACCATCAGCCCCGGTGTACCTATGGGAATACAATCTTTATGGGTAGTATCGGTTGAAACCGCCGTGTCCACTTCTTCCTGGCCCGCTGCGGTCAGTGGCCAACTGTTGGCGCCACCCAGGTAGCCAAAAAAGGACTGTCTCGGGGGAAACCAGGTGCCTTCGATACTTTGCGCCACTGCATTGCCGAAATCATCCACACTGCGCGAGGAAATGTTCAACGGGTAATAGGTGCCGTCCTGTTTATATAATTCCCTGCCAAGCAGCAAACCTTCTGGATCACGACGACCGGGATTACCGATGATTGTCACGACATCACCTTCAGAGACATCGTCACGAGAGTAACCCAGTGGTGCAATAACAGACGCTGCACCGGCTTCGACTTCTACCTCATGGCTACTGCCATCGGGGTTACTGACCGTCAGTGTCATGTATACATGGGGATTACGGTAACTGTACTCGGTCACTATGCCACTGACTTCCACCGTCTCATTGGTATTGAAAGCTGCAGAACTGTGGTGGGCTGCAGCCGGCATGGAGGCTGTGGCCAGGCACAGGGCGGGAACAGAGAGCAACATGCCCGGTTTAATCAGTCCATTCATACAGAAACTCCATAGTGACATCTTGAAAGACGAACGCCGGATTCTAGCAGACTCCATCCAGGGTAACAGGCCCGTTAACGGGCCAGTTCTCTTATATTGTTTCAGGCAGGGCCATCTGCTAGGCTCTGAAGTCCTGTCAAAAGGGATCCTCTGATTAAATCTAGTATGCCTCTGCGGGGGGCTGAACCGTTGCAATGCAAGGCGCAGTCCGCCGCTCATAGCGGCACTATTAGCAAGGGCTGCAACACCGCAGTCTGACGGTTCAGGCACCGCCCTTCGGGGCCTTCAGGCAGCACGCGCTACTGCGTTGTACTTCCTTGACAGGTTCTCGACATGCCTGCGAAAGTACGCCTTGTCCCGCGAGCTGCCAGAAGGCCAGAGACACACTAGATTTAATCAGAGAATCCCTAGCAGTTTTGCACAAGAACAGAACGTTACTGACCAGGACATGTCATAGGGGGACAGTCTCATGTTTCGTACCATTACCAAGCTCACGTTACTGCTTGCCATTGTTTCGCTTACCGCCTGCTCCGGCGACTCTTCTGACGATATGGCCAATGCACCTGCTGCTGCATCCGATGCTGCCATGGCTGATGCCACTCCTGGTAATCATATCCAGGGCACAGTCACCAGCGCCAATGGCCCTGAAGCCGGCGTCTGGGTGATTGCTGAAACCCACGACCTGGATACCCGCTTTGCGCGCATCGTGGTCACCGACGACAATGGCCAGTACCTGGTCCCCGACCTGCCGGATGCTTCCTATGATGTCTGGGTACGCGGCTACGGCCTGGTGGATTCTGCCAGGGTGACGGCCTCACCTGGCACGACCCTGGACCTGGATGCGGTTATTGCTCCCGATGCTGCCGCTGCTGCCGAGTATTACCCGGCCGGTTTCTGGCTGTCTTTGCTCGAGATTCCTTCCGCTGACATGTTTCCCGGTACCGGGCCGACGGGTAACGGTATCAGCCCCAATATCGAACACCAGGCCGATTATATTCGCCTGGTCACTTCCGGGGGTTGCGTGGTCTGTCACCAGTTGGGCAACAAGGCAACGCGCGAGCTGCCAGCCATGTTCAATGGTTTCGATACCAGCGCTGCCGCCTGGAGTCGCCGTATCCAGTCAGGCCAGGCGGGAGGATTCATGACCCGGACCTGGACCGGCATGGGCATTGATCACACCTCGCAAATGTTTGGTGACTGGACCGACCGCATTGCTGCCGGTGAACTACCGCCGGTACCGGCACGGCCCGAAGGCGTGGAACGAAATGTCGTTATTACCCAGTGGGACTGGGCAGATCCGACGGCCTACCTGCATGACGTGGTGTCTACTGACCGCCGCAACCCCACCGTCAATGCTTATGGCAAGCTCTACGGTGCCCTGGAAGAAAGTGCGGATTACCTGCCCGTGCTTGACCCGATCAATCACAACATTGACCAGGTTCCCCTGGACATGATGGATCCGGAAGCGGGTCCGGTTCCCGGACCCAACGTGCAACCCTCTCCCAACTGGGGTGATGAAACACCCTGGGACTCTGCTGCCAATGTCCACAATCCCATGTTTGACCAGGACGGTCGTGTCTGGATTACTGCCCGCGTCCGCGGCCGCGAAAACCCTGCGTTCTGCCAGGAAGGATCCAGCCACCCCTCAGCACAGTCTTATCCCACCCAGGCAGGTGGCCGCCAGTTGGGCATGTTTGATCCTGAAACCGGTGAGTACCACCATATTGATACCTGCTTTGGTACCCACCACCTGATGTTTGCCGAAGATGAAGACAACACCCTGTGGACCAGTGGCGGCGGCCAGGTGATTGGCTGGCTCAATACCCGTGAATACCTGGAAACCGGTGATTATGAAGCAGCCCAGGGCTGGACCCCTTTCATCCTGGATACCAACGGTAATGGTGTGAGGGATGACTATGTGGCACCGAATGAAACACCGGATGCCAGCAAGGACACCCAGATTTTTCCCGGCTTTGGTTTCTATGCGGTCAACCCTGCGCCGGACGGCTCGGTCTGGGGCACGATCCTGGGCTATCCAGGTGCTGTGGCAAGACTGGTACCCGGCGACAATCCCAGTGAGACCGCCATCACCGAATACTACGAATTACCGGTAGATGAAAACGGTGATGCCATTGAAGGCTTCTCTCCCCGCGGTGGTGACGTGGACCGCAATGGTGTGATGTGGGTCGCCCTGGCCAGTGGCCACATGGCCAGCTTTGACCGCCGCTTGTGCGAAGGCCCGCTCAACGGTCCGGAAGCCACAGGCCAGCATTGCCCCGAAGGATGGACTTTTTACACCGAGCCCCTGCCGCAATTCCAGAACCTGGATCGTCCGGGCTCTTCCGAAGGCTCCTACTTTACCTGGGTCGATCAGCACAACACGCTGGGACTGGGTGAAAACACACCGATCAACACCGGCAACCAGAGCGGTGCCCTGCTGGTACTGGATGACGGTGATTGGGTGAGAATGCGCGTGCCATACCCGCTTGGCTTTTACACCAAGTGGCTGGACGGCAGGATCGATGATCCGGATGCCGGCTGGAAAGGCCGCGGTGTCTGGGCCACCTTTAGCGGCCGCGCGCCTTTCCACATGGAAACCGGCAAGGGGACGACCAGTATTGTTTATCACTTCCAGGTCAGACCCGACCCGTTGGCCGAGTAAGCAAGCTAACAATAAAAAAACCCGCCAATTGGCGGGTTTTTATTTCCTCTTATCTTTTCCCTTTTTCCTTTACACCGAGCAACACAGAATTATCTTGTTCATTGCGGGGGCTGCAACCATCGCTCATCAACTGCTACGGGTGAAGCGAGAGTCTTCAGGAAGGCCTCCAGTTGGCGTCTTTCAAAAGGCAGCAGGCCAAGCGGGTTTTCCGCTTCGTTATGGCCAATCATGGCCAGGGGAGCATCATTGTAATGGATGATGGTTTCTTCCAGCGTGGCAATCTGTCCCTTGTGCATGTAGGGCGCAGTCCCTTCCAGGTTGCGCAACGAGGGTGTTTTGAAGGCACCTATCAATTCAGCTCCGTCACGGGCATAGGTCAACTCCTGGCACTGGTCGGGACTCGCATCACTGTACTTGCCCAGGCAATTGAACGGTTGTTTCCTGACTTCACGCACACCATCGATACGGCCACGATCCGGCAGGTCGCCAGGGTAGGAAAGTATGCCGGTATTGTGAAATTCAAAATTGGTGAACAACGGTCCGTTATGGCATTCCATGCAGCGCGCCTTGTCCAGGTACAGGCGCAGCCCCTTGATTTCATCGTTACTGAAAATGTCTTTCGGGTTTTCACCATTGTCCGTCAACACGGCTTCGGCGTAGTCATCGAATCGCGAAGCTGCCGGTACCAGCAGTGATTCATAGGCGCCAATGGCTTTGCCGATATTGGCAAAGGCCTGGTTGACCAGTTCCTGGTCTGCCGTACTCATCCCCTGCCACGCCGAATCCAGTGCCGGATTGATTGCCGGAGCAGCATGTTCGGGGAAACGCGACCTGTCTGAAAAATCAGGTACCTGACCGAAAAGCCGCTCGTAGATGGGACCGTAATATTCATCCTGTGTCACCAGGCGAACAATATGCATGCGATCGCCAGCCTGCTCCTGCGGATCTTCCATTGGTGATAGCGACTGGGACCAGAGACTGTCACGCCTGCCATCCCAGTACAGCCAGGGACTGTAAACCAGCCCGACAATACTTGGCGTGTTGCGTTGGGACTGCCCTGTCGCCCTGGCCTTGTCGAGGCCGTCAGTAAAGTTTTTTTCGGGCTGATGGCAGGACGCACAGGAAAACTCCCCTGTCGCGCTCAGGCGTTTGTCAAAAAACAGGTTGTGCCCCAACTCGGCGGCCAGTGGATCTGTAGCCACGGCATTACCGGGGTTGGTAACAGGTGGCGGAAGGTTTTCAATCCAGAGCGAACTGATCAGGACTTTTTCGCTTTCGGTCCATGCACCCGGCGTCCTGAACATGAGAAAAAGCCAGGAAGCGCTCGCGACAAGAACAACCAGGCCAGCCATCAGAATCTTTCTGGAATAGCCAGTCTGGAATGAAAAGCCAGGAATCTGAATCATAACTCCAGGGGAATGATTACCGTGTCTTTGACGCCATTAGCAGAAACAGTCAGCTCCAGCTCCCAGTAACCCATCATGTGGAAACGTAAACCCTGCAGCAGGTAATCACCGTCACCAAGAGGTTCGAAATCCGGTGCAGTGGCCAGGCCATGGTTGTGTTCCGGCATGCCACCGGCAATAGCCAACTCGGCATCGGGTACAGCACTACCATCGGCGGCAGTGATATGCAGTGTCCAGCTATGCATCTGGTTGATCGTGATCGGATCAAGCTGGCTTTCATAACTGACAATGAAACGTCCTCTTTCAGACTGCCAGGAATCAGGCTCAGCTGCCTGGACCTGGATCGTCCCAAGCAACAGCATGCACACTATGAAAAGGGAATTCTTCTTTAACACGTTCGTTCCTATGATTAATCGCTGGTTAATCGCTGGTTTGCCACCGGACCTGCCGCGCGACATTACGGCTGCGGCTCATCCACCAGTAACTGCCCTGCCCCAGGATCAGCAGCAACACGAACAGCGGCAGGTACCCATAACCGATATATCCCACTTCAAAGGGAAACACCGCAGTGTACAACTCGTTGGTCTCAGGATGCCTGGCCGTCACGATGCCCAGGTAATTTCCGGACTCCTCAAATTCATGATTGATGGTGTAAATGTCAGGTTGTTTCAGCGGCGGTCTGTAGATGACCGTGGCGGCCTCTATTTCTTCCTCGCTCAGGGCTTCTACATCCTGTAACTGGGCAAAGCGTCCCAGGCCGGTGACATCATGAATAATGCGGAAATCCACCGGCACCTGACCGAGATCACCATAGGTATATTCCATGACAAACACGGTTTCACCGGTATCCGGCAAGTCCTCACAATAATCCTGGTGCTCGCGGGTACGCGGCAGGTAGATCTTGAAGTGCGCACTGTAGAAGCCGATCTTGATAATGCACAGATCCCCTTCCGGCGTCACGCTACCATGGGCTATGCTCTCCGACTGGAATCCGAGCAAAAATAAAATCAGCAGCAATCGGCAGAGGTTCATGGGGGCGACAAAGTTTCGAGGAACAAGGAGCAAGGGACAAGGAACAAGGGGTTCAACTGGCGCCCATTGTACACGGAGTTAAAACCGCCTTGAAGTTTTAAGCCCGTAATCACAGAATAAAAAGTCTCACGGGTTTTCCAGCATCCCTTCCCTTTATCCCTTTATCCCTTTATCCCTTTATCGATAAGCTAAACGAAGCCGTCGGATGGCGGCACTTCGTGCCTTATCCGACCTACCTCCCTGTATCTTGTATCCCTGTATCGAACTCCCCGTCGAAGCCGCCGGATGACGGCACTACGTGCCTCTTCCGGCCTACTTCTACTTCAGAGGCAGGTATACATCCGTAATCATGGCATGCTCCGGCACATCCGGTCCGACGTTCAGGTAATGAAAAAAGATCGGGAAGTCACCCATCTCCTCACCACTTTGCGGCAACCAGTCGTAAACCAGGTAGTCTGCCGCACTCACGTGTTCCCGTGAGCCTTTGTGCCTGGCGACAGCGCAACGACAGGCAGGAATGGTCTTGTTGATCACGCCCTGGGGATTGTCCGGGTCAATCTCATCCTCCACTGACACGCAGATATCCAGCCGGAAGTCTTCGGGGAAGGTGTTTTTCGGGTCGGTATAGTGAATCCCGTAGGTATTACCCTGATCCGGGCCGATCCGGTTTTGTTGACGCCATTCGATAAATTTCATGGTTGTACTGTAGGTCTGGCTCTCCGGGCCATGATGCTCTAGAGCCGCTATACGGGTCTGGGGGAAATTGATGATATGAACCTGCATTGCAGCAGCCTCCCTGTATTGTTGCCGATGATTGTGGTGGCTTTTCCACCATTTATCCCAGGCTGGCTGTCGGCGAAACCGCGAGGGTGCCTGACCATAGGCCAGCCTGAAAGCCCGGGTAAAAGACTCGGGAAACTCGAAACCGGCATCCAGACCGATATCGGTAATCCGTCGCTGCCGGTTAAACACAAGCTGCAGTGAGGCCCGCTTCAGGCGTGCCCGACGAATAAAACGCCCGACCGTCATACCTGTGGTAGTGAGAAACAGGCGATGAAAATGAAACCGGGATAAGCCGCAAAAATCTGCCAGCGCTTCCGCTTCCAGGTTTTCATCCAGGTTGGCCAGTATGTGGGCGGTGACACGCTCTATCCTGTCATCGCCCCTGGCCCTGGTCGTGCCTGTATTGAGCGACCTGTCTGCTTGCCTGTTCAACTGCGAATCTGCTCCTGTCTTTTACCCGGCGCCAGTATCCCTGATGAGCGCAAAGCATACCTGACTGAAATTGCTGCTTACTTAACGCCAGGTATTCTCCAGGGTTCAAAATGTGGCGGCAAACGGTCCTTTTTCTCGTTTTATCGCTTTATCGCTTTATCGAAATGCTCATCAAAACTGACGGATGACGGCACTACGTGCCTCTTCCGGCCTACGGATGCATTCTGTCTTCCCCGGGCATGCAAAATCTTTCCGGCACGTTTACAATCGCGCACCTGAAACAATGACCTCAACACGTTACCGGGTAACCAACCACCATGACCAGATTCATCGGCTTCTCCCTTGTCGGATTCGCTTGCCTGCTCTACCTGCTCAGTGCAGTAACCTTTATTGATTACATGTATTCGCTGACGATCCGTGACACAGTGACAGCTGTCGAAAATGCTTTTGGCACCCTGGTCATCCTGGTTTTCCTGCTGGTGCTGGCGAAATTCAGTCTCAAGGCCGGCAAAAATAAGCTGCAGGAAGTGAACGCCACAGAGTCCGGAAACGTAAATAATTCCGGCTCCAATGGTGATGCATTTGATACAGGTCAGCAGGGCACGGAAGAAGAGACTGAAAAGTAACGAAAAACCCGTTGGAAAGCCCGAAATTCCTTGCTCTCAATGGGGGGATGGATTACCATCTCCGCCTTGTAAAAGCGCCGGTAGAACGCCGTCAGCTGCGGGTCTGGGAACAAACTCGAAACCTGGTTTTTTTAGTTTAATAAACAAGCGCTTAGGGTGATACTAAGGCTGCATGTCACAGGGACAGACTGGCAGTTGTTTTAGCTTGAGAACGATGCATAAATACTGCAAGTACATCAGACTATTTCCTCTCTCTACACCCCTGAACGCGGAAGGCCTTGTTCCCTCCAGCAAAACTCCAGATACCCAATCACTGATTCACGGGTTCCTTGCGGGTTTGATGACTGTTTGAATGACTCCGTCAGGCACAGCTTCGAAATCAGGCAAGCCAATAAAATCAGTGGTTTACTGGCTATTTTCCCAATTGGGCAATAGCAGTGAAGGTGACGCGGTCAGAGCCTGACAAGGCGCTGCAACCGGGTCATGCACGTTTTAAACCTGGATAAACGTAGTGTTTATCGGGTTAATGGTTAGTAAAAGTTTCGTTAAAAACTGTAAATTCTGCTTCGGCGGCACAAGTCGGTTAGGCAGGTTGTAACTTAAGGACTGGAAATCTATGGCATTCGTAGTCTCGATTATTTTTCTGATTGTTATCTCAATTATTTTCCACTTCTGGAGTCCCTGGTGGCTGACAGAGATTGCCTCCAACTGGCAGGCAATCGACAACACCATCCTGATCACTTTCTGGGTGACCGGGTTTGTGTTTGTGGCCGTTAACGCCTTCCTTGCCTACGCTGTATACAAATACCGCTATGACAAGAATCGCCGCGCCAACTATGAGCCGGAAAACAAGAAGCTGGAAATCTGGCTGACCGGTTTTACCGCCATTGGTGTTGCTGCCATGCTGACACCGGGCCTGTTCGTCTGGGCCAGTTTTGTCAGCGTCCCTGAAGATGCGGTGGAAGTCGAGGTTGTCGGCCAGCAGTGGCAGTGGAGCTACCGCTACCCTGGCGCTGATGGCGTACTGGGAACTGCCGGTACCGAACACGTCACCCCTGACAATCCCCTGGGCGTCAATCCTGATGATCCCTTCGGCCAGGACGACATCATTGTTGAAACCAAGGAAATGCACCTGCCTGTGAACCAGCCGGTCCACCTGCTGCTGCGTTCCAAGGACGTGCTGCATGACTACACCGTTGCCCAGTTCCGCGTAAAAATGGACATGGTTCCCGGTACTGTCACCTACATGTGGCTGGAGCCAACCCGTGTTGGTCGTTATGACATCCTGTGTGAAGAGCACTGTGGCCTGGGTCACTTCGTGATGCGCGGCACAGTGGTTGTGGATGAACAGGAAGATTTCGATGCCTGGATCGCCACCCAGGAAACTTTTGCCCAGACACAGAGCGCCGGCGCTGGAAATGCGCAGGCCGGACAAGCCAACTATGCTGTCTGCTCAGCCTGTCACGGCGCTAACGGTGAGGGCAACCTGGCCCTGAATGCACCGAAGATTGCCGGTCAGGAAGGCTGGTATATCCGTCAGCAGATCGCCTATTACAAAAACGGTGCCCGCGGTTCACATCCGGATGACACCTACGGTGCCCAGATGGCGCCGATGGCTGCCACCCTGGCCACCGACCAGATCATCAATAACGTGATTGCCTATATCGACACCCTGCCCGACGTACCTGCCGAAGAAACAGTTACCGGCAACCTGGGTGTTGGTGAAGATCTTTACCAGGGCAAATGCTCCGTTTGTCATGGCAAACAGGGTGAAGGTTCCTGGGGTACGCATGCTCCGCGTCTTGCCGGCATGACTGACTGGTACCTGAAACGCCAGCTGCAGTACTTCAAGGACGGTGTCCGTGGTATGCACCCGGAAGACCAGCTGGGTTACCAGATGACCCACATGGTCTCAGCCCTGAAAGATGAACAGGCTATCGATGACGTGGTTGCCTATATCAACACCCTGCAGTAATTGCAGGCAGTGTAGGCAAACAGCGAACGAATACGTAATTTAAAGATTTTAGACATCAAGTAACTGGCCGGCAAAGCTGGCCAGTTGAAGCGAGGAGTAAAGTAATGGCTTATATACCCATAGCGGATCAGACCGAAGAGATGCATGATCCGCACAGCTTTGTAACCAAGTACATCTGGAGCCAGGATCACAAGGTGATCGCTATCCAGTACGGTGGCATCGCTATCTTTGTCGGCCTGATCGCCCTGGTACTGTCTGTGCTGATGCGACTGCAACTGGGTTACCCCGATAGCTTTGCCTTTATTGACCCGGCAGACTATTACCAGTTCGTGACCATGCATGGCATGATCATGGTGGTCTACCTGTTAACGGCCCTGTTCCTCGGAGGGTTTGGTAACTACCTGATTCCATTGCAAATTGGTGCGAGAGACATGGTCTTCCCCTTCCTCAACATGTTGAGTGTGTGGGTTTACCTGTTGTCCGTCATCATCCTGCTGGCCAGCTTCTTTGTCTCTGGTGGCCCCACCGGCGCAGGCTGGACACTGTACCCGCCGCAGGCCATTACGGAAGGTACACCTGGTGCTGACATGGGCATTATCCTGATGCTGGCCTCACTGGCCGTGTTCATCGTTGCCTTTACCATGGGCGGCCTGAACTACGTCACCACCATCCTGCAGGCCCGTACCCGCGGCATGACCCTGATGCGTATGCCGCTGTCAGTCTGGGGCATTTTCGTGGCCACAGTCCTGGGTCTGTTTGCTTTCCCGGCCCTGTTCGTCAGCGCCATCATGATGACCTTCGACAACCTGCTGGGTACCAGCTTCTTCATGCCAGCCATGGTCTCCCTGGGTGAAACCCTGGAACACACCGGCGGCAGCCCTGTCCTGTTCCAGCATCTTTTCTGGTTCTTTGGTCACCCTGAAGTGTATATCGTTGCCCTGCCGGCATTCGGCCTGGTCTCTGATGTACTGAGCTGCCATGCGCGCAAGAACATCTTCGGTTATCGCATGATGGTCTGGGCCATCATCGCCATTGGCGGCCTGAGCTTCATCGTGTGGGCTCACCACATGTATGTTTCAGGCATGAACCCCTACTTCGGTTTCTTCTTTGCCTTCACCACGCTGATCATTGCCGTACCGACAGCAATCAAGGTCTACAACTGGGTTCTGACTCTCTGGGAAGGCAATATCCGCCTGACCGTGCCCATGCTGTTTGCCTGTGGTTTCATCTTTACCTTCATCCACGGTGGCCTGACCGGTATTTTCCTGGGCAACGTGACCGTCGACCTGCCGCTGTCCGATACCTACTTCGTGATTGCCCACTTCCATATGGTAATGGGTGTTTCACCGGTACTGGTGCTGTACGCCGCCATCTACCACTGGTTCCCGAAAATGTCCGGCAGGATGTTCAACGTGACCCTGGGTAAAATCCATTTCTGGGCAACTTTCTTTGGTACCTACGCCATTTACCTGCCGATGCATTACCTTGGCATCATGGGTCTGCCGCGTCGTTACTACGCCATGGGCACCACCGACTTCCTGCCCGATTCTGCACAGGCACTGAATGCCAATATCACCCTGGCAGCGATCTGGGTTGCCCTGTTCCAGATGGTCTTCATCGTGAACATTATCTGGAGTATCTTCAAAGGCAAGAAAGCTGATCCCAACCCCTGGGAAGCGACTTCCCTGGAATGGCAGACACCTGACAATCCGCCCTGTCACGGTAACTGGGGCCCTGAACTGCCCACAGTCTATCGCTGGGCCTACGAGTACAGCGTACCGGGCGCCAAAGCTGACTTCATTCCACAGAACATGGCACCAGAAGACGTGGAAATGCAGGATCCCAATGCCAAGTACGTAGGACACGACGGCTGATACTGACATGAGCCTGCTTAAAACCATCTTTGACAAGCCCTGGGATTACCAGGGCGAGGATCCAAACCTCAAAGGCAGGGAGCTTGCCGAGGGTATGCATCCCAAACGCATCGCACTGCGAATGTTTCTTGCGGTTGTGTTTGTCCTGTTCATGCTGTTCATCGTCGCCTATTTCATCCGCATGGAACTGGATGACTGGCGCCCTATGCCGGAACCCGGACTGCTGTGGGTCAACACCATCATGTTGTTCCTGTGCAGTGCGGTGATGCAATGGACCCGTGGTGCGGCACAGAAGAACATGCCCAGGCAGGTGAAATGGGGAATGCTGGTTTCCGGCGCCTTTACCCTGGCCTTTATTTTTGGCCAGGTCGGTGCCTGGCAAGAACTGAACAACGCAGGCTTTTTCCTGGCCAGTAACCCGGCCAATGCCTTTTTCTATGTCCTTACAGGGCTGCACGGATTACATATCCTGGGCGGCCTGTGGGTTTGGACCCGGTCAACTTTCAAGGCCTGGTCCGGTACTGAGGTGAAGGCCATCAGGCTGAGCGTGGAACTGTGTGCTGTTTACTGGCACTTCCTGTTGCTTGTCTGGTTGATCATTTTTGCGCTGTTGTCTTATACCTGAACACATTTTATTAAAACTTAGACCTTTAAATTGTAGGATGCATTTATGAGTGGAGAATCACTTACCCTGTCACAGCATGGCCAAACAGTGGTCGACGACTGGTCAGCCGATAAAGAAACTTTCCATGTGCCCTGGGGCAAGGTGATGATGTGGATATTCCTCGTCAGTGACACCTTTATCTTCAGTTGTTTCCTGGTTGGCTACATGAAAGTACGCCGCACCACAACTGACCCCTGGCCCTACCCCAGTGAAGTTTTCGCCCTGGAACTGTTTGGTGTGAATGTGCCTTTGATCCTGATTGCGATCATGACCTTCATCCTGATTACCAGTTCGGGCACCATGGCCCTGGCAGTACGCTATGCCCATTTCAAGGACAAGAAGAAAATCTTCATGTTGATGGCCATCACTGCCGCCTTTGGCGCCAGCTTCGTGGGCATGCAGGCTTTTGAGTGGACCAAGCTCATTTCCGAAGGTGTCCGTCCCTGGGGCAACCCATGGGGTGCACCGCAGTTCGGTTCTGTTTTCTTCATGGTCACTGGATTCCACGGTCTTCACGTAACCTGTGGTGTGATCTACCTGCTGATCGTGGCCACGAAAATCCTCAAGGGCCATTATGACAAGTCGGGTGACTACTCCATCGTGGAAATCGCCGGTCTGTACTGGCACTTTGTTGACCTGGTCTGGGTATTCATCTTTGCCTTCTTTTACCTCTGGTAAGATGGCAAAAAAGTAAAAAGTAACAGGCTTAAACAAACAGATTTACAATTACTATTCGAAGTTAAGGGTTAATAACTATGGAAAACGTAGCATCACAAGCACCTGCCCAGGAGCATGCTGAAGAAGAACAGCATCCAATTGGTGTCTACCTCAAGGTCTGGATCCTGCTGTTCGTACTCAGCTTTTTTTCCTACCTGGTGGATTTTTTCGATTTCCAGGGCATGCTGCGCTGGACCCTGATCATCATTTTCATGCTGCTCAAGGCCGGCTTCATCATCGCCATCTTCATGCATGTCATGTGGGAACGCATGGCGTTGATCACCGCGATCCTGGGGCCACCCCTGCTGCTGGTATTCCTGATTGGCTTCATGATCTCCGAAGGTTTCTACGTCTTTGGTACCCGTGTTGATTACATGGGCCATCCTGAAGTTGCAGAACGTGTTCATGTCGTCCATGAAGAGAGCCACGACAGTGGTATGGCTGAAGAACACTAATTCAATTCATCCAAAACAAGTGACCTGAATAACATGCTTACTGAAGAAGAGAAACTGGAACAGTACGAAGAAGGCAGCGACAGCGATGCTGACGCATTTGCCATCATCATGATCATCGTGGTTATCGGATTGACCCTGGTGCACTACCTGAACGCCTGATCAGCTTTCCAGTTCAATGTAACACCCTGTGAGGCCGGCATTTTTGCCGGCCTCCTTGTTTCCAGCCCTTTTATTCCGGGCAACCCACTCCCTTTTACCGGCTACTCCTTCCTGTTGCAGGCAAAACCGGCTGTCACACTCTGCTTGATCCAGATCAATGCCGGTTTTTCCCCGTATTTCTATACTGGCAACACATCAAAAAATACTCGGAGGGAAGGAAATGATCTTTATTATTTGTGGTGCAATGGCAGCAGTTGCTATCGGCGGTATCGTTGTGACACTGGCAGGTATTGCCACGCATAAAATTGCGGTCTGAAGCAACAAACCAGTTTATTTTTTAAACATCTCTCACTCTCCCGGCCACATGTGCGCATTTATGCCTGCATCGTGGCCGGTCTCTTTTCCATGGTCCTGTTTTTATTACCTGACACTGACAGGAACCATTAATCCATGACGGGATTTATGGCATAATTAACACCCATTGTGACCACTACCTGACGCCATCTCCTGTCCATGAAAAGCAAAACCTTCACTTTTGGTGAACTGGAAATCCGGTTCAACTGGATCGTTGCCTTTTTTGTCTTTGTAGCTTTTTGTGTCCTGGTCAGACTGGGTGTCTGGCAGATGAGCCGTGCCCAGGAAAAAATTGACCTGCAGGAAACCTATACCGAAATGGGGGCTGACAGCGCCCTGCCTATCGAGGAGGTCGGTATGTCTGGTCTTGAAAATGATGCCCGTACCATACAAAACCTGCACGTATCCCTGACAGGCGAGTTCCGTAATGATCGCACCCTGTTCCTGATCTACCAGACCTACGAAGACACCCTGGGTTATGAAATCGTGACCCCTTTCGAGCTGGATTCCTCTGAGAAAGTCGTCTTTGTCAGCCGTGGCTGGGTCTTTGCCAACACCTACGAGGAGCTTTTAACCAAGGTCGAACCCATCACAGGGCATCGGACCATTGAGGGACAGCTCTATGTCCCCACCCCCAAGCAGGCAGCCCGCACCAACGATATCGATTTCTCGAACCCGTCCTGGCCCCTGGAAGTACGTTACCTCAATACGCTGGAGTTGGCTACGCTATTCGAGGAAAGCATCTTCCCCTACGAAGTCCGCCTGGATGAGAACCAGCCCGGCCTGTTTATCCGCCACTGGCCGACCGTTTATGTGGATACCGGGCGTAACTTCTCCTACGCCCTGCAGTGGTTTTCCATGTCCATCGCCCTGTTGATCGTCACCTTTGTCCTGAGCAGCAATGTGCTGCAACTGATCACCAAGCGCTCAAAACCCCTGTAGGCGACAAACCGAATCCCGGATACAAAAGTTGAGCCGTAGGCCGGAAATGGCGAAAGGCCATCTCCGGCAAGTAATCACCTGCCCCGTTGCAAAGCCAAAGCCCGAGATTGCTTCGCAATTGCCGGCCTGCATACTCCCCGCCAGGTCCTGTATTGAGTATTAATAACCCCGTTGCTATGCTTTGGCGCTGATCTTAATGCCTACCGCTTCAAGGAGACCACCAATGCGCCGAATTCTGGCAGTTCTGACCCTTACCCTGCTGACTAGCAGCACCACCAGCCTGTTTGCCCAGGGCAGTATTGAACAGGAAGTGCAACGTGCCATGGCCAGTGACATACGCACGGCACAGGACAAGGCACGGGACCCCTACAGGAAACCTGACCAGGTACTGGCCTTTTTCGGCCTGGAAGATGATATGCGGGTCATCGAAATATGGCCCTTTGGCGGCTGGTACAGCAAGATCCTGGGCCCCGTACTGCGTGAGAACGGCATGCTCTATACGACCCAGCCTGACCTGGGCTCTTACAGTGATGGCCTGGAACCCACGCTGGCGTTGCCCGGTATGGACCGGGTGGAAAAACTCGACTACAACGGTCGCGACAGGCAAGGTGATCGCGATATGTGGATCGGACCTGCCGGAGACTGGGATGTTGACCCCGTGGACATGGTGCTGACCTTCCAGAATTACCACAACCTGAATTACGAAGACCGCATGAACCTCAACGAAGCCATCTTCAATGCCATGAAACCCGGTGGTATCTACGGCATAGTCGATCACACACGCCGCCATAACCAGGCTGATGCCCGATTCAACGGCCGTCGTGTTGACCCGGTCCTGGTCATCAAGGAAGTCCAGGAGTCCGGTTTCGTCTTTGAGGATTACAGTGATTTGCTGGCCATGCCCGACGATGCCCTGGCGCTCGAAGTCGGTCAACCGGAAGTCAGCGGAAAATCAGACCGCTTCGTGTTGAAGTTCCGCAAGCCCCAATAGTTTTATCCCACCACCA
>CAZROW010000055.1:11588-21219 GCA_964601805.1 uncultured Enterobacteriaceae bacterium | reverse complement strand
TTTATCCTTTTATCCTTTTATCCTTTTATCCCTTTATCAATAAGCTCTTCGAAGTTGTCGGATGGCGGCACAGCGTGCCTTATCCGACCTACCTTCTGTATCCCTGTATCAAATCGTCGGCAAACGGCCTTTGGCCTATGCCGACCTACCTATCTATCTGGCCCCGGTATACTGATCCATCGCTTCAACCTGTTCACAAAAGTTTTCCTCGATCTCTCCATCCACCCACTCCATGGTCCACGATGCCGTCCAGGGGCGGGTATAGGTTCGAGGATCGTTAATTTCCACTTCGTATTCCAGGGTATCGTAATCCGGGCGTGAAAAGCGTTCCACCAGGGTCAGTGCCGGTGTGTGCGGCAGTCCGCCATTGGAAAACCAGAAACGGTCATTGAATCCGCTGGATTCCACCACCAGGGTGTCACCTTCCCAGTGGCCCGTAGATTGTCCGTAATAGGTCCCTGCCACCTCATCCGGGTCAGGGGCTTCTCGTCCATCCATATGAATCAGGCGCCAGCCACGATTACCGCCACCAAAAATCAGGTAGACACGGTCATAATTGCGGTCCTGGATGATCCTGAAACCGCCTTCATAGTGAAGGTGTCGTGGCCCTGCCGGGGAGATACAGCCCTTGACCGGGTCATCGGTAAAGTTGTTTTCCTGCCGGTATTTATACAGCCCCAGCGCCCAGGGCATGAAGGGCGCCACCTGGTCGGCATCATTGATGTTGGCCAGTTTGCCCTGTTCATTCATGGCGACATCCACACCATTTTCCACCAGGGAATGCTTGCTGGGATTATTCCAGTAACCCAGCTCACCTGGGACACGGTCAAAGCGGACGGTCCCGTCGTCATAGCGCGGGGTTTCACGGACTGTCTCAACAACAGGTGCTGGCGTGGAAGCCGACTGTGTCATGTCACCACTTTGGGTCTCAGTATCACCACACCCACTGATCAGCAAGGTTGCCACGATGGTTGCAGAAAGTGTTTTGCCACGATTCATTATGCCTTTCCCTTGCCTCTTGTCTCTTGTTAAGGAATCACTCACGGGTCAATACCAGCTCATTCTCGACACCGGCAACAGTCCACGTACCGGTAATGGTACGGTTATAGGAACCGATGTCTTCAAGAGTGCCTTCGAAAACAATAGGCTCACCCTGTTTTGACGTGGAAGTGAAACGAACAGTCCAGTTTTCAGGATCGAGACTGGCTTCTTCAAAAAAGATCATGTTGCGCCCGGGATTTATGCGACCGTTGATGTTTTCTCCGTCCCAGTTCATGACAATAACGGCCATGGTTTTCTCACCACCAGGTTCACTCCACTCGCCACGCCAGGTGCCATCCAGCGGGTAACCCTCCTGGGCAAAAATGGACGCAGGCAGTAACAGGAGTATCAGATAAACACGCACAAGACTGATGAACAAAGGCTTCATGATTTGGACTTCCCCCAAAGATTCCCGGTGTTAGACCCGGTTAACCAATATGCCAAGAATAGCCCAGATTTTCCGAAAAATAACCCTGTAACCACGGGTTGTTATTACCGGGCATTCACTTTTCAGCACTTTCCCCATTGTTTGCACAAAAACCGGAAATCCGGGGTCGATTTACACGCAAAAAAAAAGCGACAGGAATGTATTGCCTGTCGCTTTTTCCGGTCCCGCCGTTCTGTTTAGCGGTAGCTTTCCACCGGGGGCAGTTGCGAACCGGTTCCCAGGGGAATGGATTCCTCGGCATCAACATTGATGTGCAGGGTGCCAATACCATCAATGGAGGCTTCAATCTTTTCGCCCGCCTGCAGGAAACGCTGTTCGCCACGTACGGTAGTTCCCATCCCTACTCCGCCTGAGGTGCCGTTGTTGAGCACGTCACCCGGATAAAGCGTAATGATGGATGAGGCGTACTCCATGAGCTCATAGAGGGAGTGAATCATGTCTCCTGCACGGGCCTCCTGCATCTGCTCGCCATCAACAGACAGGGTCTGGCGCAGGTTTTCCATGGGGTCGCCGTAAAACTCCTTGGGCACAATCCAGGGGCCTTGCGGTGCAAACGTATCGTGTCCCTTGCCAACGAACCAGTCCACACCCTGGAAACCACCGGGCGGACGTCCACCCCGGTCGGAAATATCAACGGTCACCATGTAGCCGAAGATATAGTCCTGGGCATTGCGCGCGGAAACATACTTGGCTGTACGACCAATAACAGTACCCAGTTCCACTTCCCAGTCGGTTTCAGTCCGCCCATAGGGGATCATCACCGTATCCCCGTCACCGATAATGGCCCCGCGGGTTGGTTTATAAAACAGGTAGGGTACACCGCGATTGGCCTGGCGCTGGCGCAATGCTTCCGCCTGCTGCTCGGCATTACCACCTTCTCCGACATGGGTGTAGAAATTCACGGCGGCATTCATGACCTTGCCGGGGTACATGATGGGCGGCATGATATCGACATCACCCACTTCGTGGATGTAATCGGGACGTCCACGCCTGCCCAGCATGTCATTGTCCACCAGGTAATTGACGATCTCGTAACTACGGCGCTGCAGGCCATATTCATAACGTTCTATCAGGCCCAGCATATCTTCTGGCATCGGTATGGCAGCGTACGCATCGTTGCGTTCCAGTGCGGCATTGGCTTCTACCAGATCTACAATCAGCGCATCCCTGAGCACCAGTCCTACCCTGGCTTCACCGTTAATACCAAACGTACCGACCTTGAACGGTTCCGCAATAGCACTCAATTGCGCTGACGCCACCGAGACCTGCAGCAACAAGGCTGCCGCAACACCCATTTTTACCAGTAATCTGATTCCCATGACATTCCCCCTTTTGAATGAATCCATTATGAGTAAACCCCAAATTGCGGAGGTTTTCAAAAATGTTCGCATTTATCCCGCAACACCTTGTTTTACCGGCATTTTGGAATTTACTCCACGGCAGTTTTCCGCTATGATCCACGCCCATGAACATTATCCAGAGCACTATTTTCTTTATTTACATTATTCGGCGCTGACCGGGCGGATGAAGAGTAGATCTTTGGAAAAAGTTTGAAAAACCCGCCACCAGGCGGGTTTTTTATTTAGAACAAACGATTTTAATCCGGTACAACCAACTATCTTGTAAAAAATACAGGCTAGTAAAAAGAACAGGGCAAGTCACGTGGCAGAACAGAACGAACAGCAACCAGAGAGTTTTTCCTTCGTCAAAGCGGAGCATGATGTCCTGGCGTACTGGCAGCAGGAAAAAGTCTTCGAGCAGTCCCTGGAGGCCAGCAAGGACAAGCCACCCTATATCTTCTATGACGGCCCGCCCTTTGCCACCGGCCTGCCCCATCATGGACACCTCGTGGGCAGCACCCTGAAAGACATTATTCCCCGCTACTACACCATGAAGGGCTTTTACGTGCAGCGCCGTTTTGGCTGGGATTGCCATGGTCTGCCCATCGAGCATGAGATTGACAAGTCACTGGGCATGTCCGCCAGTGAGGCTGTCGAGAAACTGGGTGTGAAGGGTTACAACGACGAGTGCCGCGGCATTGTCCAGCGCTTTACTGCCGAATGGCGCAAGACCATCACCCGTATCGGCCGTTGGGTGGATTTCGACAATGACTACAAGACCATGGATCCGTCCTTCATGGAATCCGTCTGGTGGGTCATGAAACAGCTGTGGGAAAAGGACCTGGTCTATCGTGGCGTCAAGGTGGTACCCTTTTCCACGGCATTGGGTACCGTGCTCTCGAACTTTGAAGCCGGCTCCAATTACCAGGATGTCCAGGATCCGGCCATCACCGTTCTCTTCAAGCTAAAAGACGAAGAAGCGTACATGAGCGCGTGGACCACGACTCCCTGGACACTGCCTTCCAACCTGGGATTGTGTGTGAATGAAAAAATCACATACGTCAAAGTCCATGATGCTGACCTGGACAGGAAAATCTACCTGGCCAAGGATCGCCTGGACACCGTTGGCAAGGGCAGGAACCTGGAAGTACTGGGTGAATACAGCGGCGCTGAACTGGTCGGCAAACGCTATGAACCCCTGTTTCCCTATTTTCGCGACCTGGAGGCCGAAGGTGCATTCCAGGTAGTGGCCGATGATTACGTCTCCACGGAAGCCGGTACCGGCATCGTGCACCAGGCGCCGGCTTTTGGTGAGGACGACTTCCGCGTCATGAAAGCCAATGGCATTACTGCCCTGGTGTGCCCGGTGGACCTGGAAGGCAAATTCACTGAAGAAGTAAGCGATTACAGCGGTGTGTATGTGAAAGATGCCGACAAGGACATCATTCGCCAGCTCAAAGACGAGGGCAAACTCTATATCCAGGAAGTCTACCAGCACAGCTACCCGTTCTGTCCGCGTTCTGACACACCCATCATTTACCGCACCATTCCGTCCTGGTACGTGAAGGTGGAACAGATCAAGGAACGTATTGCTGCCAGCAACCAGCAGGTGAACTGGGTACCGGAGCATATCAAGAACGGCCGCATGGGCAATTGGTTAGACAATGCCATCGACTGGTGTATCTCCCGAAACAGATACTGGGGAACCCCCCTGCCCATCTGGATCAACGACACAACAGACAGCATGATCTGCATCGGCTCCATCGATGAACTGGAACACTATACCGGCACACGTGTGGATGACCTGCATCGTGAATACGTGGATGAGCTGACGTTTACTGTCGAGGGAGAAGAAGGCACTTACCGTCGTATCGAGGAAGTCCTGGACTGCTGGTTTGAATCCGGCTCCATGCCATACGCCCAACTGCACTACCCCTTTGAAAACCGTGAACTCTTCGAAGCAGGATTCCCGGCGGAATATATCGCCGAAGGCCTGGACCAGACCCGTGGCTGGTTCTATACCCTGCTGGTACTGAGCACTGCCCTCTTCGACAAGCCGGCATTCCGTAATGTCATCGTCAATGGCATTGTCATGGCCGAGGACGGCAAGAAAATGTCCAAGCGCCTGCAGAACTACACGCCACCAGATGTACTGATGGAAGAGTATGGCGCCGATGCCCTGCGTCTTTACCTGATCAATTCGGGCCTGGTGAAAGCCGAGGAACAACGTTTTGCCGATGCCGGGGTCAAGGACATGGTGCGTCGCGCCCTGCTGCCCTGGTTCAATTCATTCAAGTTCCTGCAAACCTATGCCGGCATAGATAACTGGCAGGCTGCTGATAAGGCGCAGGCTTCTGACAATATTACGGACCAGTGGATCCTTTCACGCCTGCAGTCCCTGAAGGCCAACGTGGCCAGGGAAATGGCTGAGTACAAACTCTACAACGTGGTCCCTGCACTGTTTGAGTTTATTGAAGACCTGACCAACTGGTATATCCGCCTCAACCGCTCCCGTTTCTGGGTGGAGGAAATGACTGATGACAAGCAGGCAGCCTACCAGACCCTGTATACCACCATCAGTGAACTCACCGTTTGCATGGCACCTTTTGCCCCCTTCCTGGCCGAGCATATCTACCGGGAACTGGATGCTTTTGCGGGTGACTCGCGTCCGGCCTCCGTGCACTTGTGTGCCTATCCCGAAGCCAATGAAACGCTTATCCAGCCAGTACTCGAACAAGCGGTATCCCGTATGCAGAACATCATCCTGCTAGGCCGCCAGAAACGTGAACAGGTCAAGATCAAGACCAAGATACCCTTGAGCCGTCTGAGTATCATTCATGAAAGCCAGGCGATGCTTGATGAAATTGCGCGCCTTGAACCCTATATTGCTTCAGAGCTGAATGTGAAAAGCATTGAGTACACCACGGAAGAAGGCAAGTACATCAACCTTTACGCCAAACCCAATTCACCCGTACTGGGCAAACGTTTTGGCAAGGCCTTCAACCAGTACCGCATGCTGATCCAGGGCCTGGATGCGAAAGCGCTGAACCAGTTACAGGAACAAGGCAGCCTGACACTGGAGGGTGAGGAATTCAGTACCGACGACATCCTGGTATTCCGCGAAGCCAAGGAAGGAACCGAAGCCCTGTCCAACCGCTTTATTTCCATCGATATTGACTGCGAACTGAATGACGATCTCGTCGCGGAAGGCCTGGCTCGCGAAGTGGTTAACCGCATTCAGAAAACCCGCAAGGACATTGGCCTGAATGTCACTGACCGCATTTCAGTCAATTACCGCGCCGATGAAAAACTGGCGGCTGCGATAGAAAAGCACAAGGACTATATTGCAGGTGAGACGCTGTGTACGGTCATTGAAGCTTTCGAGTCAGCTGATGAACATGATTTTGACGTGGACAGTAATAAACTTACTCTGAATATTAAAAAGGTGATGTAGAGCGGAAGGATTGGGCGTCTTGCAGACGCCTTGCCGGATGACGGGCTTCGCCCTCTTCCGGCCTACGATCTTCCGGTAATACAAACAGCATTTAACAGGACATTAACAATGACGCTTCAACATACGGACGACCTCAGAATCAAGGCGATGAAACAGCTTCTCTCTCCCGAAGAGTTGCTGGAAAAATTCCCGATCACGGAAAAGGCCTCTGAAACCGTCTTCAATGCGCGCAAAGGTATACAAAAAATCCTTAATGGCGAGGATGACAGGCTCTTTGTGATTGCCGGACCCTGTTCCATCCATGATCCGAAAGCTGCCCTGGAATATGCCGAGCGCCTGGCAGGCCCCATGGAGGCCTTGAAGGATGAACTGCTGATCATCATGCGCGTGTATTTTGAAAAGCCGCGCACAACCGTTGGCTGGAAAGGCCTGATCAATGATCCGGACCTGAACGACAGCTACGACATCAACAAGGGACTGGGCGTTGCCCGCAAACTGCTGCTGGAGCTGGCAGACAGGGGCATTCCGGCCGGTACTGAATACCTTGACCTGATCAGCCCGCAATATGTCGCCGACCTGATCTCCTGGGGTGCCATCGGTGCCCGTACTACCGAATCCCAGTGCCATCGTGAACTGGCCAGTGGCCTGTCCTGCCCGGTGGGATTCAAGAATGGCACCACGGGTGACGTCCAGATTGCTATTGATGCTATCGGTTCTGCCTCGCATCCCCATAACTTCCTGTCTGTCACCAAGGAAGGCCATTCCGCCATCTTCCAGACTGCTGGCAACACCGATTGCCATATCATTCTGCGTGGTGGTCACAAGCACACCAACTACGACCCGGAAAACGTCAGGGATGTCTCCGAAAAACTGGAAAAAGCCGGACTGCCAGCTAATATCGTTATCGACTGCAGCCATGCCAACTCCGGCAAGGATCCGGCACGCCAGGTTATTGTGTGCAAGGATGTGGCCTACCAGATTGCTGCGGGTGAGAAAAACATCAAGGGCATCATGCTGGAAAGCCACCTGGTCGCGGGTAACCAGAAAGTGGTGCCCGTCCAGGACCTGGTTTACGGCCAGAGCATCACAGACGCCTGCATGGCCTGGGAAGACACTGATGCCCTGCTCGCTGAACTCGCTGACTCGGTAAAAAGCAGGCGCAAAGCCTGATACGTGTTGTCAGCCGCGTTTATAACGGGCAATCAGGTCAATCAATTCGTTGAACTTCTGCCGCTGTTCTTCGCTATCGCCTGAAGAAATGGCGTTGGCTACACAGGTATTACTGTGGTCCTTGAGAATGGCATCCTCGACCTTGGCAAAAGCCGCCTTGATGGCCTGCATTTGCTGCAGTACGTCAATGCAATAACGTTCTTCGTCGATCATTTTACGGACACCCCGAACCTGCCCCTCAATCCGGCTGAGACGTTTCAACGTACTTTCTTTGTCTAGAATCATATTTTCTGTCCTGTCACCCATTTGCTGCTTGCATACCCCTGGGGGGTATATGGTAGTGTAGCAGCACCATTATAACCAGGGCAAAACTTTCCATGGGCACACGCCGCCAGTTTCTTGAAAAAAGCCTTCTCTTCGGGGCGGGCTCGGCGTTTCAATGTATGCTGCCCGCCTGGGCGCAATCCGCCCGCCTGCTGGCTGACCTTCCTGGGATGATGGCAGGCACAGACTTCACCCTGGATATCAACCGGATGGACAGGGCTGTAGCCGGCAAGAGTGCCAGGCCAATCACCCTGAACGGGCAATTCCCTGCTCCGCTGTTGCGTTGGCGCGAAGGGGACGACCTGACGCTGCGTGTTATCAATCATTTGAGTGAGGCCACCTCCATTCACTGGCACGGTCTCCTGCTGCCATTCCACATGGACGGTGTGCCGGGAGTGTCTTTTCCCGGTATTCCGGCAGGCAGCGACTTCACTTACCGCTTTCCGGTGAAACAGGCCGGCACCTACTGGTATCACAGTCATTCCGGTTTGCAGGAACAACTCGGTCACTACGGACCAATCATCATCGATCCGGCAGGCCCTGACCCGGTAGCCTATGACCGTGAACACGTGGTGATGTTGTCAGACTGGACTTTTGAAGACCCTCACCGGGTATTTTCCAAGTTGAAGAAAATGAGTGACAACTACAATTTTCAACAGCGTACCATCGGCGAATTTTTTGCCGATGTTGAGGAACAGGGCCTGGACGCCGCACTGGCCAATCGCCTGATGTGGGGTGACATGCGCATGAATCCCACCGACCTGGCCGATGTCACCGCATCCACCTACACCTATCTCGTCAATGGTCACAGCCCGGTAGAAAACTGGACAGCACTGTTTCGTCCCGGTGAGCGAGTAAGACTGCGTTTTATCAATGCCTCGGCCATGTCCATTTTCAATGTGCGCATTCCCGGATTGCCAATGACCGTGGTCCAGGCAGACGGCCTCAATGTCAAACCGGTGGAGACTGACGAATTCCAGATCGGTACAGCGGAAACCTTTGATGTGATAGTGACCCCTACTGAAGACCGCGCCTTTACCATCATGTGCGAATCCAACGATCGCTATGGGTACGGTGCAGCCACCCTGGCGCCCAGGGCAGGCATGCGTGCCGATATTCCTCCCCTGCGAGAGCGCCCCACCCTGACCATGAAAGACATGGGCATGTCCGGCATGGCCATGGAAGAAGGCATGATGACCCGTGAAGACATGGCCTCTAGTGCAATGGACCACAGCATCAAGAATAACGAGGATATGGATCATGCCGGCATGAATCATGAAGCAATGTCGATGAGCCGGATGGCCATGCAGACCCATGACCACCCCCGGGGACCCGTGGTCATGAACGTTGCCATGAATCCGGTCAATCGTCTACACGAACGCCCCCCTGGGACTGGAAAACGTGCCACACCGGGTTCTTGTCTACACGGACCTGGAAAGCCTGGAAGCCAACCCTGATACCCGGGCACCGGAACGTGAAATGGAGCTGCACCTGACCAGCAACATGGAACGCTACATGTGGTCCTTTGACGGCATCAAGTTTTCCGAGGTGAAAGACCCGATCCTTTTTCACCAGGGTGAGCGACTGCGACTGACCCTGGTTAATGACACCATGATGCCCCATCCCATCCATATACACGGAATGTTTTTTGATGTTGTGATAGACAAAGCTACCGGGACGGGCCGTGAAGACCACAAACCCCGCAAGCACACTATCGTAGTCAAACCCGGCGAAAATTGAGCGTTGACATCACGGCTGATGCACCGGGTCAATGGGCGTTCCATTGCCATCTGCTTTACCACATGCATGCTGGCATGATGCGCGTGGTCTCTGTGCAGGAGGACATGTCATGAG
>CAZROW010000055.1:3174-11488 GCA_964601805.1 uncultured Enterobacteriaceae bacterium | reverse complement strand
ACGCCTGGAAGCTGAATACGAAATGCGCTTCACCCAGCGCCTGATCCTGCAGCCGCGTATGGAACTCAACTACGCCTTCCACGATGACATGCAAGCCGGTATCGGCCAGGGCTTGCACAAGACACACCTGGGCCTGCGCCTGCGCTATGAATTCAAACGCGAAATTGCCCCTTACCTGGGAATAGCCTGGGAAAAGTCCTTTGGCGATACCGCAGAGATGTTGCAGGCAGCAGGAAAAGAGAACAGTGAAGCCTCCTTGGTGATGGGCATAAGACTCTGGTACTGAGGAAGAGATTATGAGCGAACATTGTTGTCACCCACCAAAAGGTAAACCGGATTTTCTGCTCTGGGGCTCACTGGTGGCCATTACCCTCCTTTACCTGCACCAATGGATGTTTCCACAGGCGACCATCATGCCCGCCTGGTATGAAAACCTGACCCGCGCCATTTTCGACCTCGTCAATACCATGTGGTGGGGTGTGACCCTTGGCATCATCATGCTGTCAGTGCTCACCCGTATTCCGCGAGAATTTGTCATGTCGGTGCTGGGAGCAAAAGGCGGATTTGGCGGGCTGTTCAGGGCAACAGCTGCAGGCCTGCTCCTGGACCTGTGCAGCCATGGCATCCTCATGGTCGGCGCCAAACTGTACGAGCGCGGGGCCAGCATTGGCCAGGTGGTGGCATTTCTCGTCGCCAGCCCCTGGAATTCCTTTTCACTGACACTGATACTGATTGCGCTGATAGGACTGCCATGGACACTTGCCTTCATCCTTCTCTCAATGGTAATTGCACTGCTGGCTGGCTTCCTGTTTGACCTGCTTGTCAGTAGCAACATCCTGCCCGAAAACACCAACAAGACCGATCTGCCGGATGACTTCCGTTTCTGGACTGAAGCGAAAAAACAACTGGCCAACACATCCTGGAACGTCTCACTGTTCTACGGCATGTTCAGGGACGGTTTGAAAGAGTCGCGCATGGTTTTGCGCTGGATATTTTTTGGTATCGTGCTTGCCGGCCTGGTCCGGGCTTTTTTCTCTCCGGAAACTTTTGGTACTTATTTCGGGCCGACACTCGCGGGACTTGGCCTGACAGTCCTGATCGCTACCATCATGGAAGTCTGCTCCGAGGGTTCCACTCCTATCGCCGCAGACCTGCTGACCCGGGCCAATGCACCGGGCAACGGTTTTGCTTTCCTGATGACCGGTGTGTCCACGGATTACACTGAAATCATGGTGCTCAAGGAAACTACCGGCAGCTTGAAACTTGCCCTGTTTCTACCCTTGCTGACGGTACCCCAGGTCCTTCTGGTGGCCTGGCTACTGAACCAGGTTGCCTGAAACAGTCAGGACAGGCTTCAGAAACGGTATTGCAATCCCAGATTCGTTGAACGACCCTGTCCTGCCAGTGCCTCGTACTGGCCCTGCATACCACCTGCCAGCCATTGCGCATAACTCACACCACCCAGTGGCAAGTCGTAATACTCATCCAGAACGTTACTCACCTGCAGCGAGAATGTCAGCGCTGACCATTGGTACTGGGCTTGCCAGTTCAACAGGGTAAAACTGTCGGTAACGGGTTCAAGTCGCCGATTGTCCACGCGCGTTTTTTCATCAGTGAAGTCAACACTCAAGCGCTGGCTGAACTCACCGAGCCGGTGTTCCAGTGCCAGCGAAAATTGCAGAGGCATGATCTGGTAAAGGTCGGACTTGTCATTATTACGTTGCCCCCGCTGCAGGTTCAGGCTTGCAGAAACATCCCAGATGCCGGTATTACCCAGGTTTCCCAGATGCTTGTGAGCATCCAGGCGCACGCCATAAAGCGTGGCGTCAAGATTGGTGAACTTTAACAGGTTGCGGGTGACCTGCATCTGCATGCGGGGATGGAAGGTGCCGGTCACTTCAGCATCAATAAAATTTTCTACCCGTGTGTAATAGGGTGACAGATCAACATGCCAACTGGCGTTGACCGGGTCTGCCCAGCTCAGTTTTGCGCCCAGGGTGTGGGCCGTTTCAGGCTTGAGATCACTATCCCCGACATAACCATTGGCATCGCCGTACCAGCCAATCATGGTCATGGCCATCCTGCCCCTGCCCCAGGAGTAACGTTCATACAGGCTGGGAGAGCGGTTTTTCCTGGCATAACCAAATTCAGCGGCGAAACTGTCACCGCCTGCATAGGACAACATGAGACTCAGGTCGACATTGGTATCGCTTTTATCACGGTCACTTGCATTGAATGCCATGGCTGCAGGGGCATCCGGGTTGGACATGGTCATGCCTCCCCCCATACCCATACCACTATCCATGGTCATGCTGTTATAGGGCTGTACCTCGCCGGCGCTGGTTTTGACCTGCTCTACCCGAATACCGGAGAGTAGCGCCCATTGCTGGTTAAACTCGTAATCCGATTCGCCGAACAGAGCCAACCTTGAGCGTCGGCCATCATTGATGTTCACATAATAATCAGGCCCCATCATCATGTTGCCTGGAACTGCCGGCCAGTAATCATCAAGCGTAAAGAGAAAGTATTCCTGGCCAAGCGTGAACACATGATCGTTTGCCAGGGGGATTTCAGCCTTGATGCTGTAATTGGCATCCATGCCTTCAGTGATCATGGGCATGATGCCCGGCTTCTCGGCTGTAAAAAATCCCATTTCATGATCAACCTGCTGCCAGGCCGCCTGGCTGTGCAACTTGCCCCAACCAAATTCTCGATGATGATTAATGTTTATGCTGTTGCTGTCATTGGCCACCATATCCATGTATTGATTGGGAAATCCCTGGTATGGGACGTTCTGGTGGGCCATTTTGACAGACAACTGCTGATCGTCGTCGCGGAAAGAGGCTGTAAGACTGTGACTCTCTGCCCGGTACAGGGTATCCAGGACTTTGTTGCCATTGCCGTCTTCGTAACTGTCTGACTGCTCTGTGAAGCCATTGTATTGCAGGCTGAAGTTTCTCTGGCTAAGACCCATCTGCACACTGGTTCGTTGCCGATTACCATTACTGAAATAATCAAAGCCCGCCCTGCCATAGAAATCCGAAGTGCTTTGCCCTTCAGTAAATCGGAATTGTTCGGTCTGTAGGGAAATCGTGCCGGCGATACTGTCACCGCCAACGCTGACAGGGGTTATGCCGGCAATGACGTTGATATCCGTGATAGCACCGAAGTCCACGTAGGACAACACAGGGTTCATGTGATTCGCACAGGCGGCCGTAGCAGAGGCGCCATCAAGGGTTACCCGGACACGATCATCATTAAGCCCATTAATGACTGGTAAGGCTGCAATACCCCCGCTCTGGAAAAAGTTGACACCATCCTTTTGCATGCGGTCACGCATACTGTCCATTGCCATACGGGTATTACTTGGCATGCCCTCAACGTCTATCTCGATGACAGGTTCTTCTGCAGCAAGAGTGTATTGGCCAATAGCACAAAGGGTGGCAATCCGGCAGGCCGAATAGAGGGCAGAACGCAAAAATGGATGTGGCATGTAACAATCCTGAATAGTTGACTGTGTCAGAAAGGATTGCATTATAGAAAGGCTTGGCGCTTTAAAGAATGCGACATAATGTCGCACTTCACATCCACTCGTTACTGCCCGGGTCACCATATCCCTCGAACAGGGACAAAAAAACCGGGATCAAATCCCGGTTTTTTCAACAGCTTGCGGCTTAATGGGCCATGGGGTCTGGACGTATCTGGAACTGTACCATCTTGCCGGTAGTGCCCTTGCCCCCTTCAACGTGCCAGATCAGGTGTGTACCGTAATTGGCCCACAGTGAGCGGCCTTTCCAGCCGGCATCCGGGTCATCAATGCGCCCGTCAAGACCACGCTGGTAGAAGCCCATCGGGTATGGCACCCGCAGGCGGGTCCAGTCGCCACTTTCAGGATCCAGGGCAATCAACGAGTCTGAGTTGGAGCCGGTGATAATCGGCGTATCCTTGCCCAGTCCACTCACGTTGTGCTGGTCAACCCAGCCGAAATAATGAAAGTCGGCCGGTATGTCAGTATCGGGATAGGTTGGACCATCGGTTTTATAGAGCGTCCAGCCGGCCTCGCAATGTGTGCCCAGGTGAGTACCCGGACCATTGAGGACATCACACTGACTACGATCAAAGCGGGCAAAATGGCTGCTCGCGGCCAGGGCCGTCCATACCACACCGTTGGAGTCGATATCGATGCCACGTGGATCCAGGCCGGGATCGGCGACTTCATAGACTTCAGAAATACAGGTTTCCGGCGGATTGTCACCACGATCCAGGCGCACGATATATCCCGGGAATGTTTCTGACGCACCCCAGACAATATCACCGTCATTGGGGTCAGGAATCACGGCATACATGTTCTTGCGCACCTCGGTATCCAGGTTGGGATCGGGATTCTCCTCATCAGGTGAATTCCATGGCTTGGTGATGACGCCATCGCCGTTAGTGTCGATAACCTGGGGACACCAGCCCTGGGAAGCCTGCTCGTCATGGGTGATATCAAAGGTCAGTGTATCTATCCAGCCAAACACCGGGCCTGACAATTCGTTGAAATAGAGGGTCTTTTCCGGGTTATTGGCAAACTGCAGGTGATGGGTGGAATAGCAGGTATCGATCAGTTCGAACTCACCTGTTGACGGATCGTAAACAGATGCCTGGCGACCACTCCGATTCAAGGGATAGTACTGGGCAAACTTGTTATCCGATCCGCGACTGCACCAGTCAGGCTGGTCATTACGGATTTTGGATGTCATCCAGACCCGTCCCATGCTGTCGATCATCGGGTTGTGAGGATCAGACGGGTTTTCCACGCCCCAGATATGCTGGTCACCCCAGAAATTGGAGGGCAGTCCTGGCTGGGGAAAGCGGTTACGTACAATGCGTGGATCTTCCCGGGTTGGGATATTGACCTTGTAGTTGTCATTGGTGATCGGGTCGACTATTTCCAGGGTGCCATGGCCTGACGATACTGCATAGGTAGGACCATAGGCATTGACCGTGGGGTTGTTCTTGTCCGTAGTCACCTCATCGTGCATGAAGTCATGGTCGCCCCCGATATCGCGCAAGGTCACCACGACATTGCGTTCCACACCTTCAGGTCGAGGCGGTGCTTCCGGGGGTACAAGGCCGTCTTCAATACTGCGTGTCCAGTCGGCAAGGATGCCCAGCATGCCCTCACGACCAAGGCCGACAAAGGAACCATACATCTGTCCGCCACGAACACCCAGTTGCAAACGGTAGTCCCAGGCTTCCTCGTGGGAATCGAAGCCCAGGTGATCCATGTGATCCAGTGTGCGGGTTATCTCGCTGCCCTGCTGGTGGCAGAAATGGCAGCGGGATTTGTAGGCGTGCACCCACTCCTTCTGCGTTTCAAGCTGGGGTGAAAAACCGTTACCCTGCGGCCCGGTACCGGGAAACATGTCCTCGGTCGGGATTTCAAGCAGGGCGAACCAGTAATCGGGCGGATATACCAGGGCTGCCTCTTGCGGTGAAGCCGCAACAACCGCCGTCAGATCAAGGTCGCGATCTCCGGGCCTACCTTCAATGGATTCGGAATCGACCAGTCCATAACCTCTCACCCAGACGTTGTAAGTGGCCTCGGGTAATTGTGGCAATGTATAACGCCCCTCATCATCGGTAACGACAATCTTGATATAGGGTGTGTTGAGCTCGTTGGTTTCTGCAATTACCCAGACACCGGCTTCAGGTCCATTACTGCTTGTGACCTGTCCGGTAATATAGCCTTCCGGCCAGGCACGTTCCGCATTGGGTGGTATTGGCGCCTGCGCCAGTAATTGGCCACTGAAGACCAGCAAGCACAGTAAGATCAGGTTGGCTGTTTTCATGATTTTCCCCGCCCCATTTTCTTTGATTATTATTAGTTTCTTTTTAAAACTGATTACAATAAGCAAGAATAGCCCCCTCCGGGATTGCTGTCTATTCCAGCATCTGCGTACTCACCGCCACATTGTATTAATCCTGCTCTAAACAATGTTTTTCCCAAACGGGCCAGGTGCATCAAGTTGCTTATAGGCCCGCAAGATTTCACAGGCATAAAAAAACCAGGCCGAAACCTGGTTTTTTATCATCACATTAAAGTGAATTATCAGAGCACGAACCTGTTGGTCGCGATACCGATGGTGTCCAGTTCGGCACCCATGATATCGGCAATACCCAGCAGCAGGTTGGAAGTTGGTTCATCTTCCTGCGCCTGCAGATGGCGATTACCTTCAAGACGACCACCTGCTTTACCCACCAGCAGAGCCGGTACGTTGTGGCGGTCATGTAACAGTCCGTTACTCATGCCAGCGCCAAAATACAACAGTGAAGAATCAAGCAGGTTACCATCACCTTCAGGAGTATTTCTGAGTTTTTCGACAAACTCGGCGAACTTCTGCATCTGGTAGGTAGTAATTCTGGCGTACTTGTCGAGACTTTCTACCGTATTCTGGTGATGCGTCACATTATGATGCGGCTCATTGACCCCCACGTGAGCGTAGCTTCGGCCTGTCGCCTCGTGGCCAGTCATGAAGCTGAATACGCGGGTCATATCACCCTGGTATGCCAGGTGCATGAGGTCATAAGTCAGGGTCATATGCTCATCGAAATCATCCGGGATGCCGACAGGACCACCGGTAGTATTGGCGATCACTGTAGAGCGGGTGGACAATTTCTGGATCTGATCCTCAATGCGGCGAATATTGGTCATGTATTCATCCAGCAGTGCACGGTCACCGGAACCCAGCATATTCTCCAGACGCTTTGATTCATCCATTATGGAATCCAGCATGCTTTGCTTGGTTTCCAGACGACGCAAACGCTGCTCTGCCGTACCCGGATCGCCGAACATACGTTCGAAAGTCACCTGTGGGCTGATGGCTACTGGCAGTGGACTTTCGTCGTCGTACCACGCCATGGTGTTGAAGAATAAACAGGGATAGTTGTCACAGGCCCCGGCAGAAGTTCCCATATCTTCCGTACCCACTTCCAAAGAGCGGATTGGCGTATCACCGGCGATTACATCGGCGATGTACTGGTCAACCGACTTTTTGGAACGTAACTGGTTGAAATCACCGTTTTCGCTCAAAGGTCCTCTACCATTCAAAAAAGCAGCGCTGGCACCCATGTGGATACCACCCATATCCTGGGCACCTTCCGGTGATTTCAACCGGCTGATGGTAGTGACATATTCTCGATTGGATTCAATCGGTTTCATCACACGTTTAAATTCAAAATCCTTGCCGGCCTTCTCTGGATGCCAGTCTGCTGGAAAAATGCCGTTGGGCACGTAAACAGTGCCAAATCGCAGTTTCTCTCCGGCAGCCGTTTGAGACTGAGCGGTTGCGGCAGGCACCATTGCATCGAGCAGAGGCAGTGATACAGCGATGCCCGCTCCTCTCAAAAGTGTCCGGCGACTGAGATGTTTTTTTGTAATAAACATTCGTTAATCTCCCGTTGTTGCAATGGTATTGATAGTTGAAGGCGAACTGTTCGTCCGCATTAAAAATGGATAGCTGTCTATGATTCCCAGCACAATGGACAACAGGCTGTAATCATATTTGGCCGAGTTTCTTACGATACTGCGAACTACGGGCATATCCTTGGGATCAAGGCCACGTCCCAGGGCATATACCAACATCTTTTCTGCTACGGTACTGGCAAACAATTCCGGGTCCGCCAGCAATGCTTCGCGCAAAGCCTTGGGACCATCAACCGGCGTGCCATCCAGCAAAATGCCGCTGGTATCAATTTCCAGACCTTCGCGCGTGGTATCACGCCACGAGCCATCGACATCAAAGTTTTCCAGGGCAAAACCCACCGGATCAATGACGTTATGGCACACCGCGCACGAGGGATTTGCACGATGCATTTCCAGCTGTTCACGAACGGTAGATGGCCTGTCATGGGGCGCACTTTCTTCCAGTGCAGGCACGTTGGCTGGAGCTGCCGGTGGCGGATTGTTCCAGAATTCAGTCAGGATGAACTTGCCACGCATGATTGGTGAGGTCCGGCTGGTGGCTGATGTCAGGGCCAGAATGCTGCCATGACCAAACAGGCCCTGCCGGTTGGGATCCTTGACCGGTACCTTGCGGAAGCGGGCACCATAGACGCCTTCGATGCCGTAATGCCTTGCCAGGCGTTCATCGGCAAACGTGTAATCGGCTGTCAGTAACTCATGGACTGGCAGGTTTTCCCGCAGGACATGGGCAAACAGCACTTCTGTTTCCTGGCGGAAAGACTGGCGCAGGTTGTCATCAAAGTCCGGGAACATCAGCAGGTCCGGCCTGGCCATCTTGTCCAGGTTACGCAGTTGTAACCATTGGCC
>CAZROW010000055.1:0-3074 GCA_964601805.1 uncultured Enterobacteriaceae bacterium | reverse complement strand
TCAGCAGGTCCGGCCTGGCCATCTTGTCCAGGTTACGCAGTTGTAACCATTGGCCGACAAAGTTATCGATAAACGAATCAGACCTGGAGTCCTGCAGCATTCGCATAACCTGTTCTTCGCGGACTTCAGGATCGTGAATATCGCCGTTTTCGGCCAATTCCAGCAATTCATCATCGGGATTCGACGACCACAGGAAGAAGGAAAGGCGTGAAGCCAGCTCATAGCCGTCAATGGCATGGTCCTGGCCGGGCGCCGCATCAGAGGCGTCAGTTTCAACCCGGAACAGGAAGAAGGGGCTGACAACCAGGCGGGCAACGGCTGCACGAATACCTTCATCAAACTCACCACCGCGGGCGCGCTCGTCTTCGTAGAAAGCCAGTGGCGCAGCAATATCGGCTTCATTCACAGGCCGACGAAATGCTTCGCGTGCCAGGTCCAGTAAAATTTCCCGGGCACAAGCCGCTTCTTCAGACGCCGCCTCTGGCTGGCACGCCAGAATTTTTTGACGCGGCGCGGAATTGCTGATGCCGGTCGTGGCATAAGGACCTGAAATCATGGCGTTTTCCAGTCTTGGCATGCCCGAGGGATTATGAATTTCCAGGGAATCACGTTCCGTTGGCTGCCACGAGTTCTGTTCCGCCGTCACTCGTTCACGCCAGGTGAATATGACCTCATGTGGACCTGCCTTCACAGGAATATTGGGTGAAGTCAGCTTCTCGTTCACCACGGGAATCACATCGTTGAATTCCTTGACACTGATCTCGTGTTGCTCGGGTCCACCAACCTCGCTTGTGTAAACAATCTCGCCATCAATAAAGACCATGAATTCATGGGGTCGATCATGGCCTTCAATGCCAAAATAACCTTCGGCAACTCCCTGCAGTGGCCGTGCCGAGAAAACATATTCACCATCGGCCGGGAAATAATGGGTGGCAGCAACGCCGCCACGTGTGCCAATGGGGAAGCCTTTCAGGTGTTTATCCTGGCTGGTATCAAAGGGAATGTCATAGGTTGTGGTACTGAGTGCTGCCTCAGTATTACCCAGGGCCAGGTCAGCTACCCGCATGCCGACAGTCATGTAGCGGTCTAGCAGCATGGGCGAGGTACGCAGCAGCTCGGCGATGTTATCGAAGCCAAAATCGCCACCGTCACTGGGCAGCATCTCTGACAAGTCGATATCAACACCCAGCAGGTCGCGAATGGCGTTGGCATACTCGGCACGGTTCAGGCGATGAATCGTGGTGGTGCCGGCATAAGGGTCTTCCAGCGCAGCGGCATCCAGAGACTGTTCCAGTGCCGCAACAAACCGGGAGCGTTCCTCTTTACTCGGCTGCGGCTGCTCCCTGGGCGGCATAGCCCGGATTTTGAGTTTACGCAGAACTTCTTCGAAAACGCCCGCATTGTTGTGGATATCGTCCGGGTTATATCCCTCAAGTGCGAGACCTCCCCTGAACTCATCAAAGCTGTGGCACTCCATGCAATACTTGTCGAGCAATCCCCATTGCTCATCCAGTCCGAAATCCTGCGCACTGGCCTGGTTTCCGGTCATTGAAAAAACAGCTACTGCACCTGTACACGTCAATAGACGCTTTACTACTCTTTCTTTCATTGCACACTACCAATCGTTTGCCCTGACAACTCCCTGAGAAGCACCGCGATTTCTATCGGTTGAGCGGGAGGTTCTTCAAAATAAAATCCGGGGTTTGCCTTGGGGGGATCCATCGCTTCCACAATTTCCAGGGCCGTCTTGCCATCTTCGTTGGTCGCTTGAATATCTGCACCATACGCCACCAGGTCCCTGACGATATCGGGATTCAGGGCCTTGGCTGCTACATGCAGCGCATAGATTCCATCAGGACCCACAACGTTGGCATCAGCACCTGATTCCAGGAGAAGTCTTACTGCTGCTACAGGATCACGGACACCCTCTTCACGAAAATCCGGCGGACCATTGCGCAAATCATTCGGACCACCGGCAACGCCAACACCCTTGCCACCAGTGATAGCCATCATCAGCGCCGTCCTGCTCACGACCTCTTCTTCATCATCAATGCCTACAGGCCGGGTTTCCGTGGCCGGTTTCCAGTTGGCATCGCCGCCGTACTGAAGCATCAGTTCCATACCAGCAATATCTGCTGCCTTGGACGCCCTGTAAAACGGGGTGACATTGACCTTGGTGTCACAACACATGGACGCATTATGCATCTGGCCAATAAAAGGCTTGTTCGGATCTGCACCGGCCTCCAGCAACATGGCTGTCAGTTCGATTGCAGTCAATTCATTGTCATGATCCCAGCGATAGACTGTTCCATCCCTGGCGCGCCAGTCAGTCGTGGCATCACGCATTTCGGTAATGTAGTAAAGGGAACCATCATTGGCATCAGCCCCCATATCCAGCAGCATGGCTGCTGTGTCAAATCGGTCATTGACGATTGCCAGCATCATGGGGCTGGACTTGTCACCGTTCTTGATATTGATATCGGCACCATTTTCAACCAACTCATTGATCATGGTTTCATCGCCGTTGCGTGAAGCCCAATGTAACGCAGCAAAACCACCTGTTGGAAAGTCTGCATTCTTGCGCTTGGTCAGTTCATTAACCCGCGCTTTCATATTTGGGTCGGCACCAGCGTCAAGCAATGTACTGACCATGGCCAGGTGGCCTTCAGCGGCAGCCCACATGAGGGCTGTCTGGTAATCAACTGGCTCCCTGGAATTCGGATCGGCACCGGCATCAAGCAGGAGTTGCACGGCTTCCGTGTTACCAGAACGTGCTGCGGCCAGGATAGGGGGTTCACTGTTGAGGCTGGTGTATTCAATGTTGGCACCACTGGCGAGCAGGGAAGACATTATTTGGGCATTGCCGTAACGACTTGCCTGCAACAACGGGGTGATATCGAGTTTATTGGCTATGTTCGGATCAGCACCAGCATCCAGAAGGATATCAACCAGCTCCGGAGAAGAGTTATAAACAGCCCAGAGAAGTGGTGTGGTGCCATCCGGTTCTGGAAGATTAACATCCACACCGGATTGAATGAGCTCACGGGATTGAGCCAGATCATCATTTTTCGCTG
>CAZROW010000054.1:3499-21294 GCA_964601805.1 uncultured Enterobacteriaceae bacterium | reverse complement strand
AAAAAAACCGGGCTTTCGCCCGGTTTTTTTAATAATAATATTCCGTATATCCCGGTAATAGCCGGTACCTGGAATTGAGAAAGGCCACGATATCGATCAGCTCGGTAACCAGCATGTCTTCTTTCATATACATGGGGGAGCTGTTGGTTCGGCGTCGCACTTCGCTCGGCAATTGGTCGAGGTATTCATCGGACAGGACGTGATCCGGATTGATGATGGAGGTCACCAGGTCACCATAGGTCTTGGCAAAGTACATCTCACCGCCCAGTTCAACAGTCACCGGTCTTGGTCCTGAAAATGCCGGTAATTGCACACCGTCGACGACATGACACTGGTTACATTCCAGCCTGACAAAAGCGTCCTGGCCTTCCTGGATATCGCCGTCAAGGATGGGAAAACGAAAACTGCCTATTTCATCGGGGTAAGTCCGGCATCCACTGAGAAAAACCAGCAGCAATGCCGCCGTCTAACAGGACTTCCATTTTAACTTCATGCTGAATACCTCTTTCATAATTTGAACATGGATACCTGGGTAACCACGACTGACGACATAATAGAGTTGCCATGTCTCCCACAAATTGACATAAGTCACTAAACCGAAACTTTGTCGGCCGCAGTATAGAATAAATGGTTGGCCAGAACTAATGTGCCCGACCCAGCCTGTGCCTAGAGCGTATCCTGCGTACCGAAAATGGCCGTGACCTGGCTGGCCAGGAAGCCACCGTTGCCATTACAGGCGGCCAGGTTGGCATTGGCAACCTGGCGATCACCGCACTCCCCGCGCAATTGCTGGACAGCCTCTATCATCAGGAACATGCCATACATGCCGGGATGCACACAGCTCAGGCCGCCGCCATTGGTATTGACCGGCAGCGATCCCCCCGGAGCAATATTGCCATTGGAGACAAACTGGCCGCCTTCGCCTCTCTCACAAAACCCCATGTCCTCCAGGAAGAGAATGGTGTTAATGGTGAAGGCATCATAAAGCTCTACGACATCGATATCTTTTGGTGTCACCCCGGCCATGGCAAAGGCTGCCGCGGCGGCTTCTTTTGCAGCCGTGACGGTCAGGTCCGGCATACTGGAAATCAGGTTGTGATCGGTACGACTGCCCACACCCAGCATGTAAACCGGGGGTTTGGGGAAATCCTTCGCCCTGTCTTTGCGCACCATGATCATGGCAGCGCCGCCATCACTGACCAGGCAGCAATCAAGCAGACCCAGGGGATCAACAATCATGCGGGCATTGACAACATCTTCCACGGTCAGGGGGTCGCGCATGCAGGCGGCCGGATTGAGCTGCGCCCATTTGCGTGCTGAGACCGCCACTTCGGCCAGCTGGGCCTTGGTGGTGCCATACTCATGCATGTGACGGGCAGCAGCCAGGGCATAGGGATTGATCGGGTTGCGCGGTTTATAGACATCTTCCACGGTATGCATGGCCGGAGGATGAGTGAAGGGACCGGTGGCGCTGTTGCTGCCGTAACAGATCAGGGCCACATTACATAAGCCAAGATGCAGGGCTGCGGCAGCCGACTGCACGGAATTCACAAATACTGAACCACCGGTGTTGGAGCCATCCATGAAAGTGGGGTTCAGGCCAAAGTATTCAGCGACGGTCAACGGGGTCAGCAGTTCCACGAAATTGGCGCTGAAGATACCGTCGATTTCATTCTTGTCGATACCGGCATCGGCAATAGCCCTTTCCACGGCCCGTGCCATGATTTCCATGTGGTTCATGCCCGGCATGCCGGTGAATTCAGTCAGCCCGACACCAACGACGGCAGAACTGCCTCGCAAAGAATCTACCATTCCCGGTCTCCCTGTTCTTTGTTGTAGAAGACTACGGCGGGTTTATCGTCCACCATGCCGACATGGGCGCTGACTTCCATGCCTATAGTGACCTCTTCAGGGTCAACATCTATAACCCGACTCATCATTCGCGGCCCCTCTTCCAGGTCGATCAGGGAGATATTGTAGTTGCCGCCTTTTTCGGGCTTGCGCCTGACAACGGATGTGGAATACACCGTGCCCTTGCCAGTGACTTCAACCCATTTCAGCTCGGATGATCCGCAATGGTTGCACAGGTACCGGGGGTAAAACACGTGACCACCACACTCCTTGCACTGCTGGATGCGGAATTCACCACGGGACAGGCAGTCCTCGTAGGTTTGCAGGGGGCCGGGGTTTTCTATTGCTTTATTATTGTCTTCCACAGAGGTTTCCTAGACTACATTTTTCAAAAGCGGGCGATTCTAGCATTAAATGCCGGGTACCGAAATTGACTTTAATGGTTGGCTCAGTCATATTGCGCCCCCTGTTTTTGGCACCGGATCACCAATGGAATTCGAGCTTACCCTGGTCAGTATAACCTTGCTGGTGACAGCCGGCTTTCTTGCCGGGTTCATCAATACCATTGCCGGCGGGGGCTCCATGCTGACACTGCCTGCACTGATGATCTTTGGCATGCCCGCCGATATTGCCAATGGTACCAACCGTGTGGGCATTCTTCTGCAGTCATTTGCCGGGGCAAGAGGCTTTCACAAGAAGGGCAAACTTACCCCATCCACCATTATCCCGACGCTGGTACCCACGCTGATTGGCGCTTTCTTTGGCTCCCTGCTGGCCTCCTACCTGCCCGTATCGTGGCTCAAGCCGGCCCTGCTTGGCACCATGCTGGCCATGGCCGTGCTGATGCTCATCAAGCCCTCCGTGGTAGCCCCGCCCGAAGGCACACCCGCCTATACACTGAAGGAAAGGCCCATGGCAGCCATCGGGCTGTTTATCGCCGGCTTTTATGGTGGTTTCATCCAGGCAGGGGTAGGTTTTATCATCATTGCCGCGGTGGCTGGCGGGCTGCGCTATGACCTGGTACGGACCAATGCCCTGAAGATGGCCATTACGGCTGCACTGACTATCATTGCCCTGGCGGTCTTTGTCGCACGGGGACAGGTGCTCTGGATTCCGGGGCTCACCCTCGCCATAGGCATGGTGGCCGGCGCCATGGCCAGCGTGCAGTTTGCCATTAATGTGCCACAGTCGGTGCTCAAGTGGACGCTGTTCGTGATGGTATTGATTACCTGCGCTGCAGCCTACTTCAGTTAGCCAGCGGACATTTCGCCCGCACCTTCGCCGGGTAACAGGTGTAACTCCCGGCACACCTTCCTGATCATGCTCCAGGCAAAACAACAGGCCAGCACATTGCCCAGGGCGGCCCCCGCGAACAACCCTTTGAGCCCCCAGATAGCAGACCCGATCCAGGCCAGGGGGATGTAAAGCACCATCAGGCGGACAAAGGTCAACAACAGGGCAATTCGTGGCCTGTGCATGACATTGAGCGATACCATGCACAACACCACCACGCCATGGGCACCATAAGTCAGGGGGAGAATCAGCAGGTAGGTCCTGATGACCTCCATGACACGGGGATCATCACTGAAGGTGCCAGCAATGGTATTGCCCAGCAGAAGCAAAACGATGTACACCAGGCACTGGAAGCCAAGCACGAATTTCAGGCTGCCCATCAGGGCGCTGTAGGCGCGCTCACCCCGACCTGCGCCAATATTCTGGCCAATAAACATGGGCACCGTTGAAGACAGGGCCATGACAAAAATCAGGCTGATGGTTTCCACGCGGCTGCCAACACCGAATCCGGCCACGACCTCTTCACCATAGGTGGCTGCCATGGCCGTCATGATGGCCGCGGCAAGGGGCGTCATGATATTTGCACCCATGGCAGGAATGCCGATTCCCAGGATCCGGCTCCAGTTTTTTCGCAGGTGCTGCCAGCGTGGCGCTGCCAGGTCGAGAAGCTTTTCAGAAAAGCCCAGCAGGTAAATCGACAACATCAGGGTAATAACAGCTGACACCAGTGTGGCCGTAGCCGCGCCACGAATGCCCATTTCGGGAAAGGGGCCAAGCCCGAAAATCAGCAGGGGATCAATCGTGATATTGAGTATGGACAGGCAGGCGGCCAGGGTCGCCGACATCTTGATATTACCCATGGAACGAAAGGTGCTGTTGCCAATGATCACGAGCATCAGGGGAGGCAGCCCCAGCAGCAGGATACTCATGTAATCCTGGATATAAGGCAGGGTATTGTCATCCGCGCCGAGCGCCCGGAATAGCGGTGTCATGATCAACAGGCCAAATGCCGCAACAGTGACTGCGAACAGGGCAGCGAACATGAGCCCGTCGCTTATCAGCCGGGAGGAGTCGGCGAAACGGCTTTCCCCTATCAGGCGTGAATTGAGCGAACTCATGCCCATGCCCACACCCAGTGCCAGGCTGATATAGATGGTATTGACGGGAATCACGAAACTGGCCGCTGCCAGTTCCAGGGTACCAAGACGGCTGATATAGAACGTATCCACGATACCCATCAGGTGCATCGCCAAATTGCCAATCATTGCCGAAAACGTCAGGCGCATCAGCAACGGCCGGATTGGCTCACTGACTATGCGACGTGATCTTTCGGCAGCTTTCTCACTCATACCCTATTCTATGATGATAAATGGCAGATGAAAAAAAACAGTAAATAATAGATAAAAAAAAGAGGGCCTGAGCCCTCTTTTTTTCAAACCAGATAAAGTATCAATATTCGACGTATGGAATCATTCGACCGAATACGATTACAGCAATCCAGATTGCAATCGAAATAAACGCAATCACCTTGGCTCTGAATTCTGCATCTTCACCATCGGCAAGTGCCTGCAGTTCCTTGTGTTCACCAAACCAGAACCACAGGGCATTAAGACCAGCGATAACAATCAGGCCCATTTTCCACTGGAACGCTATGTTCGGAAAATACCTGAACGGGTTGGCACACAGAAAGGCTATACCGGTCAACAGGTTTACCGCAAAGGCAATGATTGCGACCGGAATAAACTTCAACGCGGCATTCATGTTAATAAAGCGGCCATAGCCAAGAACACGAACATCAATGACAAGCAGCGAACCAAACAAGAAGGTCAGCCCGATGAAATGGATGGTTTCCATCATCGGGAATAACCAGAAGATATTGCGCATTTGCTCGCCTAGCCAGGTGGCTTCAAGCCAGGTGGCTAACGGTTCGTAAGTTTCATAATCCATGAGTCACCCCCCCTTATAAATAAGCCATGAGCCGGCCAGTGATCATGGCAACGAACCAGCAGGCAATACATGCAGCGGAATACAGCTTGGTAAGACCTTCGCCGGCTCCGGACCGCACACCGTTCATAACAACCTTCATCAAGATACCACCTACTACGATACTGCCGATCTTGAGCTGGAAGGAACCCTGGAAAAAATAAGTTGTTGGTGTGTTACAGAACAGGATCAGGCCCGAGACGAGATTGATCAAAAAGCCTACCCAGCCAATGATAAACAGCTTGTCAAAAGCCAGAATCGAAATGTTCTTTGCATAGCCCAGCACCCTCAGGTTCAGTGCTATAACAACCCCCATTACTGTCGCCATGCCTACAGCATGACTCGAAAGTACTATGGGATAACCCCAAAGAGATTCACGAATGAATATCCCCAATGGACTTTCTTCAAGCCAAATTAAAAAACCCATATTTAATTACCTATTCAAAGATCAGGTTTTGTGTCCCGGAATTACAGCACACAGCCGTGGCCCGGAAAAGCCAAGGCAGAGACTGGATAATGATTGGTTGATCAATATCAAGGTTTGCGCCGTGAAAGGCCGGTCTTATTATGTGCCCCCAACTAAAAGCCGGCAATGATAATGCCAGCCATGAAAAGCACGCCTAAAGTAAACCACATCCTGGCATTATTCAAGTTGGTCCAGACCTTGTCATACGTGGATTACTGCATCACTTCCACCCAGGCCGGGAAGTGGGCAATTGTAATGGTAACGCCGTGAAAAGGGTGCAAATATTAAGGAAAAATAGCCACCCCACTGGCTGGATTGTCTTAATAGGTGTGGAGCAGGCCCGGGGTCTATGTCATTGCCGGCAGGGGCATGCACCCTGCTCCTAGTTTGGACATGGCATTGCTCGCCCGCGGCGCGATTGATGACCGGAAGCGATACAGAACGCCAGCCATCATAACGATGCTGAAACTCCTGGCCGTCTGTGGACACATCACTGGTCATCACAACATAGCACTGCCATAATTCACCCACGTTTTATCAGCCTTGTCCTGGCCAATGGAAGAAAAAGCACCTGTTTTTTACCCGTTCTCGGAACGGTTCAGAGACTTTGCCCTGGAAAGGAACTTCCGCTCTGCATCCTTTGAATCAGACAAGAAGCAGTTATGCATACTGCTGTTTTTTTCAGTCGCCTTCCTGGGGGCAGCTGTAATCAACAATGTCATCGACCAGGATATCTATAGCAGTAACATCATTGTTCCACGCATCCTGATTACCAATGAAGCGCTCGCCCTTATCGGTTCCGTTGTCATCATTTTATTAATGGAAAAGATCGAGGATTTTGTCATTTTTGACATTACTTTTTTCGTCCTGCTGATCATACACACCGTATTAACGCTTTATGACAATATCATCAGGCCTGCGGACTATATCGGGGCTTTTTACATCTGTAATTACATTATCTATTACGTCTTTGTTCCCATCTCAACACGTTACCAGGCACCGCCGGCCCTGCTGCTTTCCGCCGGAATGATCATCACCCTGCTGTTACTGAAAAACCCGAACTATCCGGCACAAGTCACTTATAGCCTGCTGGCTCTTGTCTTTCTCAATATCAGCTGCCATATCATGTCCGTCAAGCTGGGTCGCTCAAACCGCAGCAGCTATCTCGCCCTGCAGGAAGGCAAACAGGGAACACGACGCATGAAGAAGCTGGCAAAGGAGATCAAAACGCTTTCCGATGTGTTTCCCCTGTGCTCGGCCTGCCTGAAAATTCGCGATGAAAAAGGACACTGGCTGGATCCGGAAACCTATGTTTCCGTCTATCCCAAACGGGCCCTGGATACCGCGACCTGCCCTGAATGTAACCGCAGTCATCGCCAGCTCAGTGACAGTAATCATTGACTCGAACAGTCACAGTGAACCGGTTCAAATCCTGGCTTTCTAGCGCACCATCTCCAGGTAACCGCGCCCAAGCGCTTTCCCGCTGTCAGCATCACTGACGACAACCGCACCTTCCCAGTACTGGAAAGTGACAGCCATCAACTGATCTTCAATCACTGCATCAATGATCCAGTCATGCTGATCATGGGTCATGCGCCAGCGCGTGGTATACCGCGTGCCATCAGGCGCCGTCCAGTCATCCAGTTCTTCCAGGCTGACCTGGCCGGGTGAAACCGGTGTCTGTGTGCCCACCAGGCTGGTGTAATTGCCGCTGCTGTTGGGATGGGCATTGCCGTCCAGGTCGCGTAGCTGGTAATACATGAATTCGCTGCCGTCATCGAGCTGCAGGGAGAACCAGTCCCAGCCGCTCTGGTCAGCAGCAAGCGCACTGGTGCTCCACTCACGGTCCAGCCAGCTGCTGCCGGTGACGGTATGGGACTGATCATTGATAAAAACCTGGCCCGTCGTCTGCAGGCGCGTGATGCTGTAATAATAGGACGCATTGCCCGCATCCGGGCTTTTCTGGCTCAGCCCGGCATCGCCCTGTAATACCGGTTCCTTCAAGGGTTCCAGTTGCAGTGCCAGGGCGAAATCCTCGGCAAACACCTCTACCTCCCAGGGAAAGTCGTTGCCGGCAGAGAACATCTGCCAGTCCTGTATCCAGACCCGCCAGGGTGAGGATTGCACACCGGCCAGGCCGGGCTCCTGGCGGGAAAAGATTTCCGCGGCATAGTGCATTTGTGCAGTGCTGTCAGTCACAGCAGCATGCCCCATCCACAGGTGATTGGTGCACCACGTGTCATCACTTTCGCAGTCATTGCTTTCATCTGGCCGCAGGGCACTGGCAAAGAAGGTCACCTGGTAGCCAAAGTGCTCGCCCTGCTCGGTCTCCAGGTTGCCGGTGAGATACCACCATTCGTTACGGTAACCGGGGTGGCGGCCATGATCGGCTGGGAAGGTAAAGCGGCGCGGCTCAGTGACCCGCAGGAAACCTGCCACATCGTCACTGGCCAGGACCTGGGCAGCAGTAAGCCGCCCCTGTGTCCCGGGCGGTTCCTGTTGGCTGCATGCAGACAACAGAGCGGACATTACCAACACCCATTTAATCAATGTCTTCTCTTGCCTCTTGACTCTTGTCTCTGAACCTTCCATGTCGGCAAACGGCCTGCGGCCTATGCCGACCTACGTGTAATCGTTCAAGCGCAACGCGTTGCGCCTTGTCCCTTGTCTTAAAACTCATTCTTCCCGCAAGGCAAGCGCCGGCCTGATCCGGCCCGCACGCCAGGCCGGGTAAAAACCCGCTATCAGGGCAGCCACGACAGCGAGAAGGAAACCTTCGCTTAACACAGATGCTGGCAGGAAATGCTGCATGCTCCAGCCAAATGACCGGCGATTGATAACATCGACCAGGATATTCGACATGAGCAGGCCCAACGGCAAGGCCAGCAAACCCGCGCAGACACCCAGGATGGTTGTCTGCCGCAATACCAGCGATGTCACCTGGCCTGGTGTCATACCGGTAGCGCGCAGGATGGCAAATTCCCTGAGACGCTCCAGTTGCAGTGCCATCAATGTGCTCAGCACACCCACGAAGGCCACGAGTATGGCCAGCATGCGCAGCACATTGGTAATAGCAAACGTTCGGTCAAATATTTGCAGAGTCAGGGTTCTCAGTTCACGATTACCAATCAGGTTGAACTGGTTATCCCGCTCAGCAACCAGGGCCTGCAACTGGCCTTCAACTTCATCCAGGTTGGCATCATCAGTCACTTCTATTGTCAGGCGCGTCACCGGGTCCCGTGGCCAGTACTCGGCATACAGGCGAGCTGGCATATGGACCAGTCCTGTTCCGGAGGTGTAATCATGAAATATCCCCAGGACTTCAAACGCGGCCATGCCCTCCCCGGTCAGCAGCGATACCTGGTCACCAAGCGCCAGTTTTTGCTGGTAAGCCAGCGGCTCGGAGACAAACACACCCGCGCCATTGTCAAAAGCGTCAAAGCCGTCGGGCAGGACATCCTTCATGTAGAACTTGTCCGCCGCTGGCAGGTCATTCATTCCCAGGCGAACCGGACCAAAGGCAGATTCGATTTCCTGGAGTACGGAACGATGGACACTCCCGATGGAGTCCAGGGCCTGGATATCGCGCTCCAGCGCCGGGTCAATGGTGCCCGTGACAGCAGTCAGCTGAATATCCCCCGGCAGGGACTCTTCCAGCCAGACAATCACCGTGCCACGAAAACTGCTCACCATGACACCCACACCCACCGTCACCGAAATCGCCACGCACAAGGCTGCCACGGCAAGCCCCGTACGATTGATGCCAGACAGGCTGCTGCGCAAGGCCATCAGTCCGGAAAGATCCAGCCAGCGCCTGCCGATGACGAGCATGACGCTTAACAGGGCTGTCAGCCCCAAGGGCACCACGAGACAAAAACCAAAGACGATGATGGTCAGTGCCACGAATCCGGTGACCAATGAACCGTATTCAGGAAGCAATAACAGGAAGCCAATAGCCATGAGCAGCACACCGGCTGCGGCCAGCCAGGGCACCACGTGCTCCCATTCGCGCCCTTCTGCTGCCGTGTGCTGCAGAGTGACCGGTTTGCTGCGTGCCGCGCGCCATGCCGGCAATACCGCGGATACCAGGCTGAGCAAAATGCCCAGCACCAGGCCTCTGGCCAGTACCACCGGGTCGACGTAATAGCCGGAGACAGCCAGATCGTAGTACAGGGCATCCACCGTCCCGGTCACCATGTTGACCAGGAAGCCGCCCAGCCACCAGCCGGCGACAACACCCAGGATACTGGCGATGAATCCTGTCACGGCATTTTCACCGAGCACCAGCATCAATACCTGGTTCGAGGTCACGCCTTGTGACCGGAATATACCAAGGGTTTCCTGGCGCTGGAGGACTGACAGGGTCACCGTGTTATAAATCAGCAGCCCGGCTACCAGCAGCGATAACAGGCTCATCGCAAGCAGGTTGATATGAAAAGCCTCGCTCATGTCACGCAAGTTGTCATTGCGCACCTGTGCAGGCACCAGGGCAAGATTGCCCGGTAGCCAGGCAGCAAGCTGGTCTGCTTCGGAGTCACTGAGCACGAGATCGATACTGTCCAGCCTGCCTGGCCGGTTGAGTATGGTTTGTGCGGCGGCCATGTCGGCCAGGATCAGCTCACCGGTGGCATCGGCATCAGGGCTGGTAAACACACCTGAAAGCATCACCTCGGTCACACTGTTGAGGGTGCGTACCTGGAAAGCATCACCCGGGGCCAGGCCGAGAGAGGTTGCCAGTTGTTCAGCCATCACGACCCGGTTGCTTGAGCCGATGACAGCCACCAGGTCGCCGGCCAGGGTGAAGGCATCGGCGGGCATCCCGGGCCGGCTACGCGACAGTGATGCTTCGCTGATGATATCCATGCCGATCAGCGTCAGGTTGCGGCCATCCACCCTGACCTGCCCGCTCAGTGACGGTGCTGCGCGGCGATAACCAAACACACGCTTGATGCCGGTAAACACGGCATCGGGTATACCCTGCGAACCACCGACCACCTGGTGACTGATCTCACCGTTGATCAACTCCAGAGAACGCTCAAAGGCATGCCGGGCACTGTTGTTGGCCAGGTCAACGGCCACCACCATCATGACCCCGATCATGATGCCCAGTATATTCAGCCCGGTTTGCCAACTGCGAATGCGGGCATAACGCAGCGCACTGCGCCAGAGCAGGGAAGATCCACTTGGGGAATGCATTGACATGATTATCTGATTCTTACTATTAAACAGATTGTTCTACCGGCCATCGTGAAATCGCTATAGCCCGACGTGTCGTTCCTTGTCCCTTGCTCCTTGTTCCTTGTCCCTGATTTACCAGGCAAATTCACCCGCCCGTTCAGCAATAATCCCGTCTTCAAGGGTCACGATCCGGTCTGCGGTTTTAGCCACTGCCAGGCTGTGCGTCACCATCAGCAGCGAACTGTCACTTTCCGCCAGCACCTGGTTCATGACCTCCAGGACTTCCTCGCCGGTCCTGGCATCGAGATTGCCCGTGGGTTCATCGGCAAGCACGATGCCGGGTGAATGCACCAGGGCCCTGGCCATGGCGACACGCTGCTGCTCGCCACCGGATAAACGCGAAGGAAATTTGGTGGCCTTTCCAGCTACGCCAAGGCGCTCCAGCATGGCGAGGCTTTGCTCGATAGCCGCTTTGCCCTTGATGCCATTAAGCTCCAGTGACAGGGCAACATTTTCAACGGCTGTAAGACTTGGCACGAGATTGAAGAACTGGTAGATGAAACCGATATGCTCGCGGCGAAAAAGTGTGCGCCGGGTTTCATCCAGGGTATTAATGACCTGGTCACTGATGGTGATAGTGCCGGCTTCCGGCAAATCGATGCCACTGACCAGGTTAAGCAGTGTGGACTTGCCCGAACCACTGCGTCCCAGCAAGGCCACTTTTTCGCCTTTGCCAATCAACAGGCTTGCTTGCCTGAGTACTGTTTGCTGTTCCGAGCCTGCGGAATAGGTGTGAGTAACCCCTGAAACAGAGATATGAGGTGTAATAGCGGACGGCTGGGAAGGATTAACAGCCTGGGCGGTTTCCTGGCTCATGGATGAATACTACCGTTTGTGCAATACCGTAACCTTGCACAGAATCCTCACCCAAATCAACGTTTGCCTTTTATCCCTTTATCCCTTTATCCCTTTATCGAAAAACCCACCGAAGCTGTCGGATGGCCCCACTACGTGCATTATCCGACCTACCTCCTTTACCCTTTGTCGTTCCTTACCGCTTCAACCTTTCCGCCACAAACCTGCTGATGTCCACCAGTTGCTGATCGCTGAGGACATTGAATGCCGGCATGGTATTGGTCCCCTCATAAATGACCCGCATGATCTCGTTCAGACTCAGGTTATTCGTGAGTGCCGGACCAACCCCCTCCACGCCTTCACCGGTTTCCCCATGACAGGCCACGCAGGCATTGTCATAAATGGTGGTGCCATTATCGAAATCGGCCTGCAATGACGCCATCTCGTCGCCAGAGAAAACAAGAGATGAGACACTTTCCTGGGCGTTGAGCCCGCCCAGCGACATTAAAGATAGTGCGGCAAACGACCCTGCCTGGAATTTCCTGAATAACATGATCAGTTGTCCCTTATACAAGGACAGCCTGCAGCCAGGCGGAAATATCGCTTATCTCTTCACTGCAGACGCTGTGCTGCATGGGATAGGTTTTGAAGTCGGGCGCATAGCCCATTTTTTTGAGGTACTTGATCGTGTTTTGTGCCATCCACTCGGGGAGTACGGGGTCCTGTGTGCCGTGGTAGATTGCGATTGGCAATCCGGCATTGGCCGGATGGGCTGTGACGGCCTCTGCCGTTGGAAAGAAAGTCGATAGTCCCAGGATCCCTGCCAGCGGCTTGTCGTAGGTCAACCCGGCCTGAAGACATACCGCACCACCCTGGGAAAAGCCCACCAGGATAATTTGCTCACTGGCAATTCCACGTTCAATTTCCCGGTCAATCAGTTTATGGATGGCTGCGGTGGAAGCCAGCAACTGGGCCACATCGATATGTCGCTCACCATGCTGCAGGATGTCGAACCAGGCAGGCATCTGCATGCCACCATTGATGGTAATGGGAATTTTGGGGGCATGGGGCAGCACGAAGCGAACGCCGTGCTCTCGCACTATTTTCAGTTCCGGAATAATGGGCTCAAAGTCATGACCATCGGCACCCAGCCCATGCAGCCAGATCACGGAAGCGTTAACATCGGGGCCGGTTTCAATTTCAACAGCAGGTAATATGTCCATCAGGTGATTATACTTGAGGATTGCTGTTCACATAAAAGAAAACGGACTCACTATGACAGAAATAAATTTTCCTTCACGCTGGCAGCCGGAAATGCCGGATGCTATCCAGCTTTATTCCCTGGCAACGCCAAACGGGCAAAAGGTCAGTATTGCCCTGGAAGAGATGGGCCTGGAATATGAGCCTCACCTGATCAACATCCTTGAAAACGATCAGCATGACCCCGGTTTTCTCCAGATCAGTCCCAACGGTAAAATTCCTGCCATCATTGATCCGCATGGTCCGGAGGACAAGCGCGTGGCATTGTGCGAAAGCGCCGCCATCCTCATCTACCTGGCAGACAAGACCGGCAAGTTGTTGCCCCAGAACTACCTGTCCAGGATGGAACATATTCAGTGGCTGATGTTCCAGATGGGGCATATTGGTCCCTTCTTTGGCCAGTTCGGGCATTTTTACAAGTTCATGCGCGACAAGATCAAAGACGATTACCCGCTTGAACGATACAGCAACGAGAGCAAACGCCTGCTGGGTGTGCTCGATACGCGCCTGCAAGGCCGCAAATACATCATGGACGAGTACAGCATCGTCGACATCGCCATAGTGCCCTGGGTGAATTGCTGTGCCAAGTTTTACGAGGCCTGGGATTTCCTGGAAATGGGTAGCTTCAGCAATGTTGAAGCCTGGCGTAAACGGGTCAGTGAGCGCCCAGCCTATATCAAGGGCAAAGATGTGTGCGGACTATGACTCTGGAAGACGTGGCCTGAAACGAATGGTGGACTGGGCATAAAAATACGAGCTGCCCATGACGCCGCTAATACCGGCGATAAAAACCACCAGGGCCAGTCCTGGCTGCAGGCTGACGAGCCACAGATAACAACAGATGATGCCAAGAGGAATACCGGATAAAAAACTCAGGATGACTGACATCTTCTGGACCTTTTCCATGGACTCATTGGTGGGAGTAAGAATGTTGTCGCAGGAAGGACAGGATTTTCTGCTGTTTTTTGAAGCAAAGGCAAAATGAAACGGCAGTTTGATGCTGCATCCCGGACAACGCATATCATTTGACCTGTTTTTCTTCTTTACATGTTTTTCGGCCTGTCAGGTCTGACCAGGCAGGCCGGGCTTCTTGTTCTGGTGCTATTTAGTACCTGTACAGATTATTCCTGGATATCACCTTCCAGGTACAGCCAGGTTCCCTGGTGCCGATGGAAAGCTGAAACTTCATGGTGAACCTGCGGCGGACCATCATCAACGCAGTACGTCGCCTTGAACTCCACCCTGCCAAGATCACCCTTCTGACGAAAGTCGATGATTTCCAGTCCCGTCCAGGTATGACCTTCAGCGATGAGGTCTGCCATTTGAATATTTTTGGCTGTTGCCGGATGCCAGGTCCTGATCAGGTATTCACGGTGTCCTTCACCACCAAGTGCATAGGCAGCATAACGGGAACGCACCAGTTGCTTGACCGTCTTCGGTTTGGCCTTGTGGCTCAGGAAAGGTTCGCAGCATTTGCCAAAAGGTTTTTCGCTGCCGCAAATACAGGGATCAGTTGGCTTCATGCCAATGATTGTAGAAGGAACTAGGGACAAGGAGCAAGGAACAAGGGGGTTCAGGCAAGCAGGCTGGTCGAGTGATTCTGTTTTTACCAACGGGTTGGCTGGCAGAATTGTAGGTCGGCATAGCCCCACAGGGGCGTTTGCCGACATTATTCCTTTAGCGATATTGGCGACTTCAACGTCGGGAAACGGCGCTTCGCGCCTATCCCGACCTACGGGTTATCGTCACAGCCCAACGTGTCGTTCCTTGTTCCTTGTCCCTTGCTCCTCCCGGCACAGCCGGGTGTCATTCCGGGTAATTCCGCCCAATCGACATTCCGCATATCCTGGAAAGATGGGTATATGGCAGGCCAGTCTCTTCATGCCAGGTATTGAAAGCTTCCTGGCACAGCTTCAGGTCCTTTTTGCTGGTCGGGTTGTCTTTTATTTCCAGCCCCGATGCCTTGAGCCTGCCAACCACATCCTGGCTAAGCACAAAACCGTCCTTGCCGATAAAACGGATGAAATACATGCCGGTATTACCGCCCAGTCGTGAAGCATGCTTTTTCAGGTAGCTCATCAAACCGACCTGGTCTGACACAGGCCAGCTGGAAAAGAATTTACCGAAGGAGCCATGCTCCTCGGCTATTTCCATCACGAAGTGCGCGTTATCGAGCACTGAACGAATCTTGATCCAGTTGCGCACGATGCGCGTGTCTTCCGTATAGGCTTCCCACTTTTCAGGTGGCATGTGGGCCAGCCCGCGCGGATTGAATCCGTGGAAAGCTTCCTCGAAACCGTCCCACTTGTTTTTGATCACGCGCCAGTTGAACCCGGCATTGAACACACAGCGGGTCATCATGGACAGATAACGATCATCCTTGATGGCAGAAAGCTGGCGTCGTGATTTCGGCGCATGATCAACCAGCAGTTTGTCGAGCGCCTTCTTCCCGCCCTTGCGCTCGGCAGCCAGTGCATGGATTTCTTTGAAGGGTGTCAGGGTCATGGTTGTTGTTAAATTGAGGTGTTTAACTGCAGTGTAGTACAGAAAGCGCAGGTAGCAAGGCGCCTTGCAGGCGCCATGCCAGATGACGGCCCTGGCGGGCCTCTTCCGGCCTACAAGGCTTCGTTAAAGCCCAACGTGTCGGCCCTTTATCCCTTTATCCCTTTATCGACATGCCCATCGAAGCTGTCGGATGGCGGCACTACGTGCCTTATCCGACCTACCATTAATCAAACATTCCCCGACTCACAAACCCCGCCACATCCCGAATCTGTTCCGGTGTCAGAATTTCGGCAAACGCCGGCATGCGCTCGTTCTGGCCGCGGCTGACGGCATTCACTATGCCCTGCATGTCACCGGCAATGTCGGTCAGAGCAACACCTTCGTGCCCCGCAGCGCCAAGGCCATTGTCACCATGACAGGCAGTACAGATCTGGCGATAGGTGGCCTCACCGGCGGCAAGGTCGGGATCGCCCGGAGCAATTTCCACATCCATCATCGCGGCCAGCGGCGAGGCCACATCGCGTGATGACACCGGCTCCATTGTGCCTTCCAGGGAAAACAGCCAGAGGCTGTCACCCTTGGCGCCGGAGGAATAGACCGTGCCTGCAGACATGACAGCGATGTACTGCAACCCTTCATGCATGAAGGTCGTCGCCGTGGCATTGACGCCTGCATCGGTGCCGAACTCCCAGAGAATGCTGCCATCGTCCTTGTCCATGGCAGTCAGGCGGCCATCACTGCGACCGGCAAAGATGAGTCCGCCGGCAGTATTCATCGACCCGCTCATACACCCTTCAACCCATTGGCGCTGCCATTGCAGGCGGTTGGTTTTCAGGTCGATGACAGAGAAGATGCCGCGGCGGGGAATGGAAACACGGGTCAGTTCACCGGCGCCCATCCACATGCGCGTGTGATCCGGCTCGCCCTGGAACTCCACTTCACCATCACTGGTGGAGTAGGCCGTGTTGTCGATACCGCAGATATACATGTGATTGGTTTCCGGATCATAGGACGACGGTGCCCAGTTCACTGCCATCTGGGGCTTGTAGATAACCATCTCGGTCCAGAACGGGGTAAAAATCCGGCCCTGGTTGACCAGGCCGATTTCCTCTGGCGCGATATCAATTTGCTGGGGCACCACGGCATCACCGATGGGATAGGGCTGGGTTGGCGAGGTTTTCTGGCGCGGTTCCTGCGGCACAGGACGCTCTTCAATACCAATCAGCGGCTCGCCGGTAATGCGGTCAAGAATATAGACCCAACCGGTCTTGGACACCTCGGCAATGCCTTTGCGCATTACGCCGTTGTATTCGGCATCAAACAGGATGGTAGGGTTGGGCGAATCGTAATCCCAGATGTCATGATGCACCTGCTGGAAATGCCACTTGTATTCGCCGGTGTAAACATCCAGCCCGAGCATGGACACGGTAAACAGGTTGTCGCCTTCACGGGTCGAGCCATTGAAATCCGGCGCCGCATTGCCGGTGGAGAAATACACCATGCCCAGCTCCGGATCGATGGTGGGCGTCTGCCATACCGGGGCACCGCCATACATCCAGTTGTCGTTGTAGTCCGGCCAGGTGTCATGACCGGCTTCCCCCGGGCCAGGAATGGTATAGAAGGTCCACAGCAGCTCGCCATTGGATGCATCAAAGGCCTTGACCCGGCCACGGATACCCATTTCCCCGCCGGCAAACCCGGTGATGATCATGCCGTCGTAATACAGGGGGGCACTGGTGATGGCATAGCCTTTCATGGGATCTTCAGCCTGGATTTCCCAGGCCACTTCCCCGCTGACCTGGTCAAGGGCAATCAGCTTGGCATCGACTCGCCCGAGATAGATTTTGCCTTCCCCCATGCCCAGGCCACGGCTGACCCAGCCGCAGCACAGGTTGACCCGCGCCGGATCGACATTGGCCGTGTACTTCCACAGGTGTTCCCCGGTCTCCACGTCAATGGCAAAGACATCGTTCTCACCGGTCACCGTGTACAGCACGCCCTCGTAATACAGCACCTGGGCCTGCCCGCTGTGATTGGGTCCCAGGCCGGATTCCAGGTGGGTGCGCCAGTTGGCTTTCACGTTGGCCACGTTGCTTTTGTTGATCTGGTCCAGCGGCGAGTAGCGCCAGTTATAGACATTACCGCCATTGGTCACCCACGCCTGCTGTGGTGCCCTGACCAGGTCTTCACCCAGGAATTCCGGTGACGGTGTGATCTGGGCATAGGCCAGCATTGCCGCTGATGAAAAAATGGAAGTGATGAAAACCTTTAACGCTGTTTTCACGATGGGTCCCCTTGATATCGTATTCAGAGTTTTGCTGGAATTTCCTAGATGGGTTATTCGCGGCTAAAGTGTTTCCTGCATAAAAGTGTTTCCTGCATAAAAGTGTTTCCTGCATAAAAG
>CAZROW010000054.1:0-3399 GCA_964601805.1 uncultured Enterobacteriaceae bacterium | reverse complement strand
AAAGTGTTTCCTGCATAAAAGTGTTTCCTGCATAAAAGTGTTTCCTGCATAAAAGCCGCTTCCTACATAAGAGCAGGCCGGGCAATGGCGAAACGGTTTCTTACTGACTGGCCATCAATTGTTCAATAACCGCCGCCGTTTCAAGATGGGCATCACCACCGGCACCGCGACCAAACCGGCCACCGCGTCCCAGTGCCGCATCGAGAATGGTGTTGCCCTGGTAATCGGTTGCATGAATATCCGCACCATGGGTAACCAGCAGTTTTACCATCTCGGTCCAGCCGTTGATGGCAGCACCAAACAGGGCTGTCTGGTCCGTTTCTGTTTTTGCATTGGGATCGGCACCGGCATCAAGCAGCAGTTTAACTGCCGTCAGGGCATCTTCCTCGGTGCGGAAACGCCCGCGGGTATCAATGGCACTTTGACGATAGCCTGCTGCCACGATCAGCGGCGTCACCCCGTTTTCCTGGGGCAGATCAATCAGTGCATCATGAGCCAGCAATACTTCCATCGCCTCGATGTCGGCACCACGGGCGGCCCGGAACAAGGGTGTGGCACCGGTGCGCAGCAGACCATCGGCGCCGCGGTCAGCGCCCAATGCCCGGTAAGGCGGAAACAGTTTGAGTTGCAGGTTGGGATTGCCGCCACGCTCCAGGATCATGGTAATAATCTCGATCCCGGAAGTCAGGTCATCTGACAGCCGGTCCGGGCGTCCACCATGTGGCAGGGTGTTGTAATCCACTGCAGCATACAGGGGATTGCGGCCATAGATGTCCCACTTGTCCAGCCAGGCGCCGGCTTCAATCAGCAGTTTCGCGGCATCCCAGTTGGCATTGAGGTTGGCCATTAACAGTGGGGTGACAGCCTCGGGGTGTGCCTTGTTGATATCGGCACCGGCCTCGATCAGCAGGCGAACACATTCAGCGCAACCTTCACGGGCAGCATAGAGCAAGGGCGTAAAGCCACCGGCGGGCAGGACTTTCATGCGCGGCTCTGCCGTCACCTGGCGTTCCCAGTTGTTGGGTAACGACTGGGCATCCGGGTCGGCACCGGCGTCCAGCAACAGCTCGGTCATGGCCGGTTGTTGCTGTGCCGCTGCCCACATCAATGCTGTCTGCCCACGCCATTTTTCCACCGCATTCACATCGGCCCCGGCATCCAGCAGTACTTTTGCCGCAGCGATATTCCCGGTGCGGGCAATGATCATGATGGGCGTCTGGTCATCGGCGCCTTTTTCATTGGCATCCGCGCCCGCTTCCAACAGAAGCTCCAGAACATCCGGGTTGCCGATAATGGCAGCCTGCGAAAGGGGCGTGGCACCGTAGTCATTACGGACACTGACATCCGCGCCCTGCTCCAGCAATTGCTCTACCAGTTCACTGTCATCGTAATAAACCGCCCAGTGCAGCAGCGTTGTCCCGTCAGACTGGGCCAGGTTGGCGTTGTTCACATCACGGACCAGTTCTCTGACTTCGGCAGTTTTGCCTTCAACGGCAAGGGAAAGGATGTCGGCATCGGTTTGCGCGAATGCAGGGACAAGGAACAAGGAGCAAGGAACAAGGAGTGCTCTTATCAGAATTTGTTTGAGAGATTTATGCATTTAGTAATAATCAGGTTTCGCTTGAATACCAGCCAGGTGCCGGATAACCCGGCTACCTGCCCCCCTTGTTCCTTGTCCCTTGTCCCTGAAGACGTCGTCAGACCTCTTCGAAACGCCCGGTACTATCACCCAGCGACTCTTTATGCACACCAATGCGATCGAGAACGGTCAGCATCATGTTCGATACCGGGGTTCTTTCCGGGGCGGCGATATGCTGGCCGCCCTTGATGGTGCCGCCGCCTTTACCGACGATGACTGAAGGCAGGGGGTAGTGATCATGGGCATTGGAGTTGCTCATGTTGCTACCGTAAACAATGATGGAATTGTCCAGCATGGAACCCTTGTCGCCGTCGGGCATTTTCGACAGCTTGTCGACAAACCCGGCAAACACGCGGCTGTGGTATTCCTGGATCCTGAGCAGGCGTGCAATCTTGTTCGCGTCATTCTGGTGATGGGACAGCGGATGGAAGGCATCCGATACACCCACATGGTTGTAGGTCTGGTTGCTCACCTCGGCGGCCAGCATCATGCTGGCAATGCGCGTGATATTGCCCTGGAATGCCAGCAGGATCAGGTCCAGCTGCAGGTTGATGTGCTCATCAAAGGAGCCGGGAATACCTTGCGGTGCATCCGGCAAATCAATATGTGACAGGTCGTGCTCGGCGGTTTTCTGTACCCGACGTTCAAGTTCACGCACAGTTGAGAGGTAGTCATCCAGTACCGCGCGGTCGGAAGCACCCAGCTTCCTGGCCAGCTGACTGGATTCCTCGAGCATCAGGTCGAGAATACTGCTGGTCTGTTTGCCCAGGCGCTCACGTTCAGCGGCATTGTCCCCGACACCAAACAGGGTCTGGAACAGTTTGCGGGGATTGTTTTCCATGGGCAGCGGTGTGGTCGGTGTCCGGAAGGAAATCGTTCCGGCGTAGCTGCAGCCGTAGGCACGGTCACAGGAACCTGCCGAGCCACTGGATTCGGTTGCCACTTCAATGGAGGGCAGCGGTGTATCCTGCCCGATATGCTCGGCAGCAATCTGGTCAATGGTCTGGCCTCCATAGGGTTCATGACTGACACGAGGTGCCTCACCATGCAGCCAGGTGCCCGGTGTGATCGCATGGACCGGTCCATAGGCACGCTTGTTTTCCAGGTTGGAAACAATGGTCAGGTAATCCTTGTGATCAGCCAGGGGAGCCAGGATGGATTTGAGTTCGAAATCGGACCCGGTGGTATCCGGTGTCCAGTTATCCATTACCGCACCATGGGGGAAATAGAAGAAGCCCATGCGCGGAGCCGGGCTTGCAGCCGTCTGGGCCAGGGCAGTACCTGCAGGCACCATCGCTTCCAGCAAGGGGAGCGAGACGGTTGCCGCCGCACTTTTCAGGAACGTCCTTCTTGCAATGTGCTTCTTGGTGATAAACATGTTCTTTTCTCCTTGGTGCATTCCCCGCAGGGGCAGCCAATTAACTGTTAGGTCCGTCTAAAGCCACTTCCTGTCATTTACCGGCAACCAGGCTCTCTTCCGGCACGCTGATCTTGCGAAACTGATCGCTGTTGATAATGCCCATGACCAGCGTGGAAAAGCTGTAGTCCTTTGCCGCAGCATTACGCACAATTTCCCGTACTGCAGGCATATCATGATACTCCACAGATCGGCCGAGGGAATAAGTCATGAGCTTTTCTGTGAACGTCTGAACAAATTGGCCAGGTCGGGAGGTCAGTGCCCGGCGTAAATCATTGACACCATCCAGTGGTGTACCATCTGCCAGCTGCCCGGAAGCGTCAATAGGAATATTTCCCGCGTC
>CAZROW010000053.1:9025-21646 GCA_964601805.1 uncultured Enterobacteriaceae bacterium | reverse complement strand
CCCTGCTGACCCTGATGAAGGGGCAACCCCTGGCCTATAACAAGGATAACCAGGAAGACAAGGAGCCCCTGTTCGACACCCTCGATACCCTGGGTGACTGCCTAAAAGCCTTTGCAGACATGATACCGGCCATCCGGAGCAAGAAAGACAATATGCGCAATGCCGCCCTCAAGGGCTATGCCACGGCAACCGACCTGGCCGACTACCTGGTACGCAAGGGCACTGCATTCAGGGATGCCCATGAAGTGGTTGGCAAGGCTGTCGCTTTCGGCATAAAGCAGGCGAAGGACCTGAGTGAACTGACCCTTGAACAACTGCAGGCGTTCTCAGGTGACATCCAGGATGATGTGTTTGACGTACTAAGCCTGGAAGGCTCACTAAACGCCCGCAATCATATTGGCGGAACGGCACCTGAGCAGGTCAGAAAAGCCATCGCCGCAGCGAAACAGTCAATCTGAATTTTATTAACAGGAGATCTCAATGGAATTCAATGCTGAAACGATAACAGCCATCGTCATTCCCTGGGCCATCAAGATATTTTTTGCCCTGGTCATTTTCATCGTCGGAAAAATACTGGCCAAGTCCATTACCAACCTGGTCAGGAAAGGCATGCGTAAATCCGGTATGGACGAGGCGCTGATCAAGTTCCTCGGCGGCCTGGTTTATGCCGTATTACTGGTAGCAGTGATTCTGGCCGCTGTCGACACACTCGGTGTCAACGTGACTTCCCTGCTGGCCATTGTCGGTGCAGCCGGCCTGGCTGTTGGCCTGGCATTGAAAGATTCCCTGGCCAATTTCGCTGCCGGCGTCATGATCATGATTTTCCGCCCCTTCAAGATAGGCGACTTCGTCACCACGGGTGGTGTAGCCGGTGTGGTGGATGAGATCGGCCTGTTCTGCGTACTCATGCACACGCCGGATAACCAGCGCATCATTATTCCAAACTCTGCCGTGTTCGGTAATACCATCACCAACACCAGCGCACTGCCAACTCGTCGCATCGACCTGGTCATGGGCATCAGCTATGACGACAACATTGGTACGGCGAAAAAGATTATCGAGGACATTATTGCTGCCGATGAGCGCATCCTGGATGATCCGGCGCCGGTCATTGCCGTCTCGGAACTGGCCGACAGCAGCGTGAACCTGGTAGTCAGGCCCTGGGTCAAATCCGAGGATTATTGGCCTACCCGTTTTGACCTGCTCGAAACCATGAAGGTAAAACTGGAAGAAGGTGGTATCTCCATTCCCTTCCCGCAGCGGGACGTCCATATCTACAACGAAGAGACTGCTTCCCAATCTGCCTGATTACCGTGCCGGCATTGCAGGTCAGCTTGATGCGGCCTGCAACTGCCGGCAACGTTCAGCAAAGGCCTGCCGTTTTTCCTCAAGATTACTGACCTTCGACAGTTGGGCATCCAGCCGGGCATTGGCCTGCTGGTAAAGCGACAAGTCGAACTCATTCAGTTCATGCAGGCGCAGGGCCACATCCGGTTCCAGCTTGTCCAGCAGGGCCTCCACACTTTCACCCACCGGTTGCCCGGGGTTTTCCGCACTGACATTACGGCGTATATAGGCCAGGTCCAGGTCGGGAAAATAGTCACGTAAAGTCTCTTCCAGCACGAGCATCGAATCCGAATAGCGCTCCACGATACCGAAATCCGCTTGCGGATCGGCCAGGTAAGCCGCCGCAACAGCGTACTTGTTGTCCATGTTGTCCGGTGAAGGACCCTCACCGGACAGGAAGATCGTGTGCACGTTGCGAATGGTGGCCGGCGAGCCTTCCTGCAGGTACCAGTCCACGTAAGCATTCAGGTCCATTTCCTTGGCCCGCCGGGCTCCGGCCGTGTTGGTTCCTGTCTGTTGTTTTTCGAAGCGGTAAACCGACCAGACCCGTGCCAGCGGATGGCGCAGGAAATACACCGGGTGCAACTGCAGCCGGTCATTGCCCTGAATGCGAAAGTGCAGGGAGTGGGAGGAAAGGGCACGGGCTTGTACGTTGCTTGCCAGGTAGTCCAACAGGTAGTCATTACGCCCTTTCAGGAATTCGTCGTCTTCGCGATGATCGACGAAACCCTCACCAAAATTCCTGCCAAGGGAAAAATCAAAGGTCGTACCGGCATTCTTGAAAATGTGGGCATGCACTATCACATGGCGGTCAGCGGAAGAACCTGTCATGAAAAATCAAACTCGATGTCCACGCCACCCTGGGATTTACAGATGGCACTCAATTTTGCCGACAGGGTTTCGCCATCGGCATCACAGATCCAGTCGTCATCACCCATGTCAAAATGGAACCCGCCTGACTTTGCCGCCAGCCATAATTGCCGTGTCGCTGATTGTCGCGTGATGATGATGGCGGACCCGTTGGCACAGGTCAGGGTGAGAATATCGTTGACCGTCTCGTAATCAAGGTCAGTGCCACTGTCCTCAACCGTGTCCTCTATGGCAACAAGAGTATCTTCGTATCGTGTGCTGAAATCGGCATCGCTCATGGTGGGGCCCGCTGTGTTGTGCAAGGCTGACAAGTATAGCTGGCTGAGATAGCGGGGCAATCGCAATTGCCGGGCTGTGTGCAATCCGGGTTATGGGTTTATACCAGTTGAGCATTTATTTCATTCGCGGCTTTAGCCGCGAAGAACCCAACGCCGGTACAAACCAGACTGCATTGCCCGGGAATTGGTTGCCCACCCAGAAACCAGTATAATCGCCGCTTTCGCCGAGCAATGCTCGCCATCATGAATCATTGACGGGACCACACTGGTGAACAAGAAACTGCTGCCCCTGCTGATACTCAGTCTGTGTGTGCTGGCAGGTTGCGGGCAAAAAGGGCCCCTGGTCCCGCCCCCCGCTGCTGTCATCAGCCAGTAATCCCCACCTGAACAGCCCCTGCTGTCACGGTGGCTGGTACCCGGTAACCTTAAGAAGCCTGTGAAGTGTTATGGATCATTTTTATTACGACAATAACCAGCTTGTCGCCGAAGGCGTAGCGCTGAGCCGGATTGCCGAGCAATTCGGCACGCCGTGCTTTGTCTATTCCCGGGCCGCACTTGAGGAAAACTATGGTGCCTACGCCGAGGCCCTGGCCGGCAGCGATCACCTGATCTGCTATGCCGTCAAGGCCAACTCCAACCTGGCGGTGCTCAGCGTGCTGGCCAAGCTGGGCAGCGGCTTCGACATTGTCTCCGGTGGCGAACTGGCCCGAGTTATTGCCAGCGGCGGCGATCCCGGCAAGGTCATTTTCTCCGGTGTGGGCAAAACCAGCGCTGAAATCGAGGCGGCCCTGGATGCAGGCATCCTGTGCTTCAACGTGGAATCCCCCCTGGAACTGGACAGGCTCAATACCCTGGCATCAGCCAGGGGTGTACGCGCGCCCATTTCCCTGCGTGTGAACCCGGACGTGGATGCCCAGACCCATCCCTATATCTCCACCGGCCTGAAAGAAAACAAGTTCGGTGTGTCCATGGAAGATGCCCGTGCGCTATACCGCAAAGCTGCCGAGTTGCCCGGCATAGAAATTGTCGGCATCGATTGTCACATCGGCTCCCAGCTGACCAGGACCTCGCCCTTCCTGGATGCCCTGGACAGATGCCTGCTGCTGGTTGATGAACTCAATGCGGCCGGCATCAGCATTCGTCACCTGGATATCGGCGGTGGGCTTGGAGTCACATACAAGGATGAGACGCCGCCCACACCACAGGAGCTCATGTCTGCTGTACGGGAGAAACTGGGTGACCGCGACCTGAAACTGTTCCTGGAGCCGGGCCGGTCCATATGTGCCAATGCCGGGGTGTTACTCACGCGCGTGGACAATATCAAGACCAATGGCGAGCACAACTTTGCCATCGTGGATGCGGCCATGAATGATGTTATTCGCCCAGCCCTGTACCAGGCCTGGATGGATATCATCCCTGTGAATCCGCACGACGATGTAGCGTCGCGGACCTATGACATTGTCGGCCCCATTTGTGAATCAGGGGATTTCCTGGGCCGTGGCCGCGAACTGGCCATCGCCAATGATGACCTGCTGGCCATCTGTTCTGCAGGCGCCTACTGTTTTGCCATGAGCTCCAATTACAATACCCGCAACCGGGCCGCTGAAGTCCTGGTTGATGGCGACCAGGTCCACCTGGCCCGCCGCCGGGAAACCTACCAGGACCAGTTTGGCCTGGAAACACCCCTGGACTGAACCGGAACACAGTAATGGAACTTGAATTTACCAAGATGCATGGCCTGGGTAACGATTTCGTTGTCCTGGACGGTGTCAGCCAGGACATCAACCTGGACCCGGAACAGATCCGGTCCATGGGTGACCGTCACACCGGCATTGGTTTCGACCAGCTGTTAATCGTGGCGCCGGCCACCAGGCCGGGACACGACTTTGCGTACCTGGTTTACAACACCGATGGCAGCCAGGCCGAAAATTGTGGCAACGGCTCCCGATGCATGGTCAGTTTCATCAAAAGCCGCGGCCTGAGTGACAAAAACGAATTCTCCCTGGAACTGGTCAACGGTTCATTGCATTGCAGTGCCAATGATGACGGTACAGTAACGGTGGACATGGGCGCACCGGTGTTCAGGCCTTCGGATATCCCCTTTGTGGCTGATAACGAAGAATTGACCTATCCCCTGGCCTTGCCCACGGGCGAACGACTGACCATTGCGGCGCTGTCCATGACCAACCCCCATGCGGTACTGGTTGTGCCGGATATCGATACGGCGCCTGTGCAGGAATGGGGCCCGCTGATAGAACACCATGAAAAGTTTCCCAATCGGGTGAATGCCGGTTTCATGCAGGTTGTTAATACGGGTACAATCAGGCTCAGGGTGTTCGAACGCGGTGCCGGAGAAACCCTTGCCTGTGGTACAGGCGCCTGTGCCGCAGTAGTGGCGGGCATCCGGCAGGGTTTACTGGATAACACCGTCAAGGTGCAATTACCCCGCGGTTTCCTGACCATCAACTGGGAAGGAGGCGACTCACACGTATTCAAGACCGGTCCTGCCACAACTGTTTATAACGGCAGTATTACGATTTGAAGGAGGTATAAGGGAGATATGAAGCCAGGTTCCGGCAACAACCTTGATGCAATCGACTCGCTCAACGACGAGACGGTCAGCAAATACCTGATCGAGAATCCCGAATTTTTCAATCGCAAGGCAGACCTGTTGCTTGAGCTGAGCATCCCCCACGAAAGCGGTGCCGCCATCTCCCTGCTTGAACGCCAGGTCGCCCTGTTCCGTGAGCGTAACCGGGAACTGCAAAACAATATCAACGACTTCATTTTCAATGCCGAGGAAAATGATGCCCTGTTTGAAAAAACCCGTATTGTAATCCTGGAACTGCTCAAGGCCACCAGCCTGGCTGAACTGTCCGGCACAGTCGATGAAACTCTCAAGGCTGAGTTTTCCGCCCATGCCAGCCGCCTTTACTTTATTGGCAATGCTGACGTGAAGAGCAGCCCGGACAGCGGCATTCGCATCCTCGACGAGACACTGGCCCGGGAAACCCTGGGCAAACTCTACGAGAAGAAGCGTACCTTTTGCTGTGAACTGACACCCGAGCAGGCCAAACTGCTGTTTCCGGACACCAAAAAAGAAGTGCTTTCCGCCGCCATGATTCCCGTACACCTGGCTGAATCCATGCGCGAAAGTGCCGGCCTGGGCATGCCGCTGCTGGTGATTGGCAGCGACAAGCACAATCATTTCAATTCCAGCCTGGACACCCTGTTCCTGGATTTTATCGGCGAAATACTGGCTGCCCATATCACCCGCCTGGCGGAGTGACTACTGCAGTCCTTTCCCGGCCTGGACACCGGCCCTGCTCATGAATAACACGCCACTTGTTTCTGTCCTGATACGCACAAAAGACAGGGAAGCCCTTTTGCGGGAAGCCCTGGATTCAGTGCTGGCCCAAACCTGGCCGGCCATCGAAGTCATCATCGTCAACGATGGTGGCGAGAATTTCTCCTCTGCTGTTTTACCTGGTGATGCCAGCAATATTCGCTGGCTGGATAACACCGGCGAGCATGGCCGCTCCCATGCTGCCAACCTGGCCATGGAAAATGCCACCGGCGACTTTTGCCTGTTCCTCGACGACGATGACCTGATCGACCCGGATCACCTGCAGCACCTGGTGACAGCGCTACAGGAAAATGATGGAGCGGTTGCCGTATACAGTGCCGTCAGGGTCATGACCGACGGTGTCATTGAATCCGAACCCTCGTTCAACTATGCCTTTGATCCCGTCAGGCTCATGATCGAGAATTACATTCCCATTCACGCGATGCTGTTCCGGCGCGCGCTGATTGATGCCGGCTTTCGTTTTGACCCGGCCTTTGACCGCTTTGAAGACTGGGACTTCTGGCTGCAGGCTGCCGAGCACAACAGTTTCCTGTTTGTGAACCGGTGTACGGCAACCTACCGGGTCAATTCCGCCAGTGGCTTTGGCGCCAAGGATGATACTGGTGAAGACCTGGATCAGTACCGGTCCGCGCTGTACCGGAAATGGTTGCCGCGTTGGCCGGATAACAAGGTCCTGGAGTTGATCAACCGCAGTCGTGAATTTCCCCGTGTTGCAGTATTGCAAAAGTCTACCGATGAGCTGAAAGCACATGTAAAACGCCTGGAGTCCGTGCTGCTTGAGCGTCATGAAAAACTGCGCGAAAAAATTGCCGAACTGGAAAAAACACAGGTCGAACTGCATGACACCTGGGAAAGAGTAAACGAGCATTGTGATCGGGCAAACGAGTATCTAGAAATGATGCGATCCATGCATCAGCAGATACAGGATCTGTACAGCAGCTCGAGCTGGAAAATTACCAGACCGTTGCGCGCTCTCGTAAGGTTAATTACACAATGGCGAGAACATGGCTTTTTCAGTATGTTTTCACTGATCAGGTCGAGAATGGACGACAATGAACAAGAGGTGGAGGTGGAAACGCCATTACCGGAAGAAAACATCCACCCGATACCTGATGCATATACACCACTGGCATTTCCTGAATATGACAACCCGTCAATCAGTATAGTAATTCCCTGCTTTAACCAGCATTTGTATACCTACTATTGCCTGCGCAGCATACTCGATCATCTGGACGATGAAGCCGTGGAAGTTATCGTGGTTGATGACGAATCAACAGATGCCACTGCGGCCATGCTCGCTGATATCAGCGGCATCAGGGTTATCCGCAACGAGCAAAATTGCGGTTTCATCAAAACCTGCAATCGCGGCGCTGAAGCGGCACGGGGTGAATTCCTTGTACTGCTGAACAACGACACCGAGGTCACCAAAGGCTGGCTGCAAGCCCTGCGCAGTACCTTTGCCGAGTTCCCGGACGCCGGCATGGTAGGGGCCAAGTTATTATTTGCAAACGATACGCTGCAGGAAGCCGGCGGCATTGTCTGGCGTGATGGCTCGGCGTGGAATTACGGCAGAGGGGATGATCCCCACAAACCTGAATATTCCTACTGCCGCCGGGTGGATTACTGTTCGGGGGCATGCCTGATGCTGCGCAGGGAAGATTTCAACGCGCTCAACGGTTTCGATGAGCATTACCTGCCCGCGTATTACGAAGACACGGACCTGGCTTTTCGCATTCGCGAAATGGGCAAACAGGTGTACTACCAGCCTGTTGCCGTGGTTTACCATTTTGAGGGCGTTACTTCGGGCACCGACCTGGAACAGGGGCTGAAAAAATACCAGGTCACAAACAAGGACAAGTTTTATGACCGGTGGAAGAAGACCCTGGTGAATCATCGACAAAACGGCAATCTGCCAAACCTGGAAAAGGATCGCAGCATCAGCCAGCGTATCCTCGTCATTGATGCCCGCACCTTGATGCCGGACCAGGACTCCGGATCCCTGCGCATGTTCAATATCCTGAAAATTTTGCGCAACATGGGCCACAAGGTCACCTTCGTACCGTCCAACCTGCGTTTTGATCCCCATTACACACCCTTGCTGCAGGCGGTGGGCATTGAGTGCGAGTACAAACCCTACACTAGGACCATCGAGGAATTCCTTGAGGACCAGGGCAGCCAGTTCAATACCGTGATACTCAGCCGCGCCGATTATGCCGACAGGTATATCGGCATCGTGAAGCAGCACTGCGTTTCGGCAAAAATCCTGTTCGATACCGTGGACCTGCATTTTCTGCGTGAGCAGCGTGAAGCCGAACTTTCCGGTCGCGAAGAAGATCTCAATGCCGCCGCCCTGCGCAAACTGCAGGAACTGGATATTGCGCGCAAGTCGGATGTCACCCTGGTGGTCAGTCCCGTGGAACTGGAAATGTTTCGCCAGGAAGCTCCCGATGTCCAGGTGAGCCTGTTGTCCAATATCCACACCACCTATGACACCGCCAATTCGTTCAGCGAGCGAAAGGACATCCTGTTTATTGGTTGTTACGAGCATCCGCCGAATGTAGACGCCATGGAGTTTTTCCTGGACGAGGTGTTCCCGCTGGTACTGGAGAAAAACCCGGGCATTCGCCTGTTAATAGTCGGCGAGCATCTTCCCGATCACCTGGCGGCCAGGGCCAATGACAATATTGTAGTGACCGGTTTTGTCCCGGATATCCAGCCGCTGTTTGACAACATTCGCCTGTCCATTGCCCCGCTGCGCTTTGGCGCCGGTGTGAAGGGCAAGATCAATACAAGCCTGTCCTATGGTGTGCCCATGGTGGCAACATCCATAGCCGCCGAGGGCATGGGGCTGGTGCATGAACAGGATATCCTGATCGCCGACCAGCCGAAGGATTTTGCTGACGCTATCGTGCGCCTCTATGAAGATGAAGATCTGTGGCAGGCTTTGTCAGTAGCGGGCAAGCACAATATCGAGGACCACTTTTCCTTTGCCCTGGCAGAGAAACAGCTCAGGGCTGTTTTGCCTGACTGACCACCGGCTCTACCGTTTCACTTTCTGGCAGATCCAGGGGGATGGCATGGTTCCACTTGCCGGTGAGATCCTGCAGCCAGAAGAAAACCAGTGACAGAATACCCAGTCCCAGGCCGGTTACCACGCCGGTGTCGATGATGCCGCGCCAGGGTTGCGGAGTGATGCGCAGGAGCAAAACCAGCATCACAATGGTTGTCGTCAGGACCCAGGACACGATCATGCGTTTGCGGGTGGCGTGGAAATAACCCATGCAATAGGCCGGCGCCAGTAATAACAGCAGCGGCCGGTCACAGGTTTTAAGATACCTGGCCCTGGCAACGACACGTGGCGAAAAGGCGAGGTGAAAGCCCTTGTAGCCTTCGGCCCAGGCCATCCAGAGCGTGAACACGACCAGCACTGTCCAGTGCAGCCCGGTCAGGGAATAATCAGCCAGCTCCCAGATGCGGGGGCTTAGCCTGTACACGGCAGTGCACAGGAAGGCGATGACACCGATAATGCCCCAGAAATAAGCCAGAAGGCGCAATGAGTAATCCTTGGATGGTCGACGTGAATAAAGCGCGCAATTCTAGCAGAGATTTCACCTTATTTATTGCACATGGCACGAGGTTCCCGTGGACTGCTTTTTGCTTATAATGCAGGGGCGCAGTAACCGTATTTCAACATGGCCAGACGCCAGTCCGCCGGAGTAGTGCATGACGATCAAGCTTGCCGTAGTGATGGATCCCATCAAGGCCATCAATTTCAAGAAAGACACCACTCTGGCCATGCTCAATGCCGCCCAGACCAGGGGCTGGTCACTGGCTTATATCGAACAGCGCAACCTGTACCTGGAAACGGGCAAGGCCATGGCTGTCATGCAGGACCTGTCCGTCAAAATGGATCCTGGGAACTGGTATGAACTTGGCCCTGAAAAGCGCAACTCGCTGGCCGACTTTGATGTCATCCTCATGCGCAAGGATCCGCCCTTCAACCGGGAGTTCATCTACAGCACCTATATTCTTGAGCAGGCCGAGCGCGAAGGCGTGCTGGTCGTCAATCGGCCCCAGGCCCTCAGGGATTTCAATGAAAAGGTCAGCGCCACCCTGTTTCCCCAGTGTTGCACCGATGTGCTGGTCAGCCGTAACAAGGAACTGCTGGTCGACTTTTACAAAAAAAATGGTGACGTCATTTTCAAGCCCCTGGATGGCATGGGTGGTACCGGCATATTCCGTATCAAGCCGGGTGATCCGAATGTCAGCGTCATCATTGAAACCCTGACCGAATACGGCAACCGCCAGATCATGGCGCAGACTTTTATTCCGGAAATAGCCACCACCGGCGACAAGCGCATCCTGATGGTCAATGGCGAATCCGTTGGCTATGCCCTGGCCCGCCTGCCAGCCCTGAATGAAACACGCGGCAACCTGGCTGCCGGTGGCACCGCCAAGGGCGTGGAACTGACTGACAGGGATCGCTGGATTTGTGAACAGGTTGGCCCCACGCTCAAGGAGCACGGGTTATTCTTCGTTGGCCTGGACGTCATTGGTGATTACCTGACTGAAGTCAATGTCACCAGCCCGACCTGTGTCCGGGAGCTTGATGAAGCCTTTGGCCTGGATATCGCCGGCCAACTGATGGACTGTATAGAAAACACACTCAAGGATCGCCACTAAACCTGGCACGGACTATTGTTCCAATGAATACAGGCGTGACCACTGAAGCCACTTCCATGGCCAACGAACGCTTTGGCTTCACCATGTTTGTGTCTATCGCCTTGCACGTTGTGCTTATCCTCGGCGTGGGTTTCGGCATTCTTGAGCAGGCCAGCTCCAGTACCTCCCTGGAAATTACCCTGGCGCAGTACCGCAGCCAGGAAGCCCCCGAAGACGCCGATTTTCTCGCCCAGGAAAACCAGCAGGGCAGCGGCAGCCAGGAAGAAAAGGCCGCTCCCAGCACGCCGGTCCAGTCGCGTTTCAATGACGACACCATCCAGGAAGTCAGCCCCTTTGTAGAAACCACGGAGGTAGAACCCCAGGTCCAGGAACAGGTCATTACCACTACTGCCGAGGCCCTTGAGGCCCTGGACCAGGAAGTCACCGAGGAAACACCACCTGTCCCCGACCAGCCGCTGGAAAACCTGACCGATACCGAGTTCAACAATCGCCTGGCCAGCCTGCAGGCACAACTGGATATTCGCCGCCAGGAATATGCCAAGCGGCCGCGCCGCTACACTATCTCGTCAGCCTCGACAGAAAAGGCCCGCGATGCCCTTTACCTGGACAGCTGGCGCAAGAAAGTCGAAGCTGTCGGCAACCTGAATTACCCCCTTGAGACCAGCACCCAGGGCATCTATGGCAACCTGCGCATGCTGGTTTCACTGCGCTCAGACGGCAGTGTGGCCAATGTCAGGATCCTGAGCTCTTCGGGACACCGTATCCTGGATGAAGCCGCCATACGGATTGTTCACCTGGCCTCGCCGTTTGCCCCCTTTCCTGAGGACCTGCGCCGGGAAGCGGACATTCTCGATATCGTCAGGACCTGGCAGTTCCAGCGTAACAACCTGCTGCGCAGCTTCTAGAGCAGCACGAAGTGGGTAAATAGTATTGAAAGTCCCGTTGCTACCCCAATATTCTTATCTATAGCAATGACCTGGACACCGTGATGAACGACAAAATGGACCTGACAAATCAATTCCTGATTGCCATGCCGCAATTAAGCGGCTCCTATTTTGGCAATACAGTCGTATACATGTGGCAGCATGGTGAAGACGGTGCCCTGGGTATCGTGGTAAACCTGCCCCTGAAGATCAAACTCGGTGAAATTTTCAGCCAGCTGGATATCGAGGTACAGCGGCCCGAAAGTAGCGAGGTGACTGTGCTGTCCGGCGGACCGGTTGAAACCGACAAGGGCTTCATTCTTCATGATGCCGATGACCACTGGACTTCCACCCTGAAAATCACCGACGACCTTTGCATGACGACATCCAAGGATATCCTTGACGACATCAGTCGCGGCGAAGGCCCGGAAAACTACCTGGTGGCGCTGGGTTGTTCCGGCTGGAGTCCCGGGCAACTGGAACAGGAGATTGCCGATAATGCCTGGATTACCTGCCCGGCCTCCAAAGACATCATTTTCTCTAAAGATTTCGAGCGCAAGCCGGACATGGCCGTTGCCGCACTGGGCTTTACCATGGACCAGCTCACCACCGACCTGGGGCCACCCTCCTGACCTCTTCTGCCCACACTTTGCTGGCCTTTGATTACGGGACCAACAAGATCGGTGTTGCTGTCGGCCAGACCATCACCGGCACGGCATCAGCCTTACCGGTAATCCATGCCAAGCAGGGAGAACCTGACTGGGACGCCCTGTCCGCAGTGGTCAGGCAATGGAAACCCGGCGCCTTTGTCATCGGCATGCCCTACAACATGGACGGCAGCGAAGGCCCGATGACGGAAAAGGTATCTGCCTTTGCCAGAAAACTCGAAGAGTTGTTTTCCCTGCCCTGCCACGGTGTCGATGAAAGACTCAGCACCAGAGAAGCCAGGGACATCAGCCGCGCCAACGCCGAAGCCAGCGGCAAGAAATACAACGACCGGGCGGAAGTGGACAGCATCGCGGCACAGTTAATTCTTGAATCCTGGCTATCAGAAAACGCTTAAGCTTCCTGTCGGATGGCGGCCTTCGGCCTTATCCGACCTACCAATAGCAAATTTCAGAAAGAAGTGAATTGTCCTGCCGGATGACGGCCT
>CAZROW010000053.1:3005-8925 GCA_964601805.1 uncultured Enterobacteriaceae bacterium | reverse complement strand
AAAAAAAACGCCGGCAAGTACCGGCGTTCTCAAAATTCAACACGTTGTTAAAGCTGATTCCCATCCTTCGCCTTGGAAATCGCCTCGTTGCGATCAACAAGCCCTTTCTGGACCAGCCCCTTGAGGCACTGGTCGAGGGTCTGCATGCCAACACTCTGGCCGGTCTGGATAGCGGAATACATCTGGGCGATCTTGTCTTCACGGATCAGGTTCCTGATTGCCGATGTGCCAATCATGATTTCGTGGGCCGCCACACGACCACCGCCAACCTTCTTCAACAGCGTCTGGCTCACAACCGCCTGCAAGGATTCGGAGAGCATGGAACGTACCATGGATTTTTCCGCTGCCGGGAACACGTCAACAATACGGTCGATGGTCTTGGCTGCCGAGGTGGTATGCAATGTGCCGAACACAAGGTGACCGGTTTCAGCAGCGGTCAGTGCCAGGCGTATGGTTTCCAGGTCACGCAGCTCACCAACCAGGATAATGTCGGGGTCTTCACGCAGGGCTGAACGCAGCGCTTCGTTAAAACCGTGTGTATCACGATGCACTTCACGCTGGTTGATCAGTGACTTCTTGCTTTCGTGAACAAATTCGATGGGGTCCTCAATCGTGAGGATATGTTCGTACTTGGTACTGTTGATGTAGTCAATCATGGCGGCCATGGTCGTTGATTTACCGGAACCGGTAGGACCGGTTACCGCAATCAGGCCACGGGGATTGTCGGAAATCTTCTTGAACACCTCACCCATTCCCAGTTGCTCCATGTTGAGCACCTTGGAGGGAATGGTACGAAACACCGCTGCCGCACCACGGTTCTGTACGAAGGCATTGACCCTGAAACGGGCCAGGCCGGGAATTTCAAAAGAAAAGTCGGACTCCAGGTGCTCTTCATAATCCTTGCGCTGCTTGTCGTTCATGATCTCGTAGATCAGACCGTGAACCTCCTTGTGATCCATGGAATCAACATTGATCTTGCGAATGTCGCCATCGACGCGAATAAGAGGGGGCATACCTGCAGTGATATGAAGGTCCGATGAACCCTGTTGCACACTGAAGTTGAGTAATTCCTGTATATTCATTGCGGCCATGATTCCACCTATAATCGCTTCTTATTATGACTTCTTGTTACTTCATTATTGGTTCATTGATTCAGCAACACAGCTGCCATCCGGTTGCCAGTCAATGGATGATTAAAGGAAAAGCATGCCTCTGAGCATACCAGAAAATCTGGAAAAAGTTCGTTTTCGCATTTCACAGTTTTCAACGAAATATGGCCGCACTGAACCGCCGGTCCAGCTGATCGCCGTCAGCAAAACCCATGGCCCGGAAAAAATCCGGCAAGCCTGGCAGGCTGGCCAGACGGCCTTCGGGGAGAACTACCTGCAGGAAGCCCTGGACAAGCAGCAGGCCCTGGCCGATCTCGATATCACCTGGCATTTCATCGGTCCCATTCAGTCCAACAAGACTCGCGATATTGCGGAGAATTTTCAGTGGGTGCACAGCGTGGACCGGGAAAAGATCGGTCGCCGCCTGAATGATCAACGCCCGGCACACTTGCCGCCGCTCAATATCCTGCTGCAGGTGAATATCAGCCATGAAAGCAGCAAGAGCGGTGTCAGTGAAGAGGAACTGCAAACGCTTGCCGACACCATCGCCGGCATGCCCAACCTGGTACTGTCAGGGCTGATGACCATACCGGCACCGGTCCAGGATTTTGACGAGCAGCGGCAACAGTTCAAACGTCTGAGGCAGGCCCGTGGCCTGTTGGTCAGCAAGGGCCATGACACCTGTCGGCACCTGTCCATGGGCATGAGCAGTGATTTTGAGGCGGCTATTGCCGAGGGCGCGACCATGGTGCGGATTGGAACGGATATTTTTGGGGCCAGGGAGTAGTTTGCGTAACATTTCGCCTGTCAAAGCAGTGACGGGCTACTCCGGTGAAGAATGAGTCCTGTGACCAGAACCTGTCCCGTGGAATGACGCTTTGTGTGATTCCGCCTGCGACGCCTTCGTTATAGTACAATTGGCGAATGTCTGAGAATAACCTGACCATCGGATTCATCGGCGCCGGCAACATGGCCGGCGCGCTTATTGACGGGCTCATTGCCAATGGCTTTGACCCGGCTTGCCTGTATGCCTCGGATACGAATACCGCGCGACTCGAGGAGCTGGCGGCCAAGGGGATTCATACCTGCCAGGATAATGCCGAGATTGTCAGGCAGTCGTCCGCTGTGATGCTGGCGGTCAAACCACAGGTCATGGCAGATGTCCTCAAACCCCTGCAGGCAACGCTCAGTGAACACTCCTGCCTGCTGATTTCCATTGCGGCCGGTATCAGCATGGACAGCCTCCAGTCCTGGTCCCATCCGGACCAGGCCATTGTGCGCTGTATGCCCAATACCCCTGCCCTGGTCCGGGTAGGTGCCAGCGCCCTGTTTGCCAATCCGCAATGCACGGACACCCAGAAAGAGGTGGCGCAATCCCTGCTCAGTGCGGTCGGTGTGGTGAGCTGGCTGGAACAGGAATCCGATATGGATGCTGTTACCGCCTTGTCAGGATCAGGACCTGCCTATTTCTTCCTGCTGATGGAAGCCATGCAGGAAGCAGCCATTGCCCAGGGCCTGGCACCGGAAACTGCGCGGCTGTTATGTCTGCAAACCGCCCTGGGTGCCGCCACGCTGGCAAGCCAGAGTGATGTGGATGCCGCGGAATTGCGCCGGCGGGTTACCTCTCCCGGTGGTACCACCGAGGCCGCCCTCAGGCAGTTTGAATCAGAAGAGTTCAATGCTATGGTTGCCCGCGCACTGGAAAAAGCCGCGCAGCGCTCCAGGGAACTGGCCGCTCCGGCTGAAAAGCAATAACGCATGAACGCAACACAAAATGACGAAAAGGCAGTAGAAGTATGAGTGAATCTTTGGGACAGGTCGTGATACTGATTGTTAATACAGTAGGCCACCTGTTGATGCTGGCACTGCTGTTACGCTTCCTGCTGCAGGCCACACGCGCCGACTTCTACAATCCTGTCTCGCAGGCACTGGTCAAGATGACTGCGCCACTGCTCAATCCCCTGCGCCGGGTGATTCCGCCCTATCGCAATTTTGACCTGTCTACCCTGCTGGTCGCGCTGGTATTTGGCACACTGGCCAGCGCCCTGATGATTTTTGCCGCCGGGTTTGTCCTGCCGGGGGTGGGTACCCTGATCAGCTGGGCCTTTCTGGGTATGGTGTCCTACATATTGAAAATCTATTTCTGGGGACTGCTCATCGTGGTTATCGTCAGCTGGGTGGCACCCTACAGCGGCAACCCAGCCCTGCTGCTCATTCACCAGATTCTTGAACCGCTGCAAATGCTGTTTCGAAAAATTATTCCACCCATGGGGGGACTGGACCTGTCGCCAATCTTTATTTTCCTTGGCATCCAGGTGGTTGAAATCATGGTAGTGGGTACACTGCGCCAGGGACTCGGGTTGGGCCAGCAGGCCGCCCTGTTTGTGATCGGCATCTGATCACTGGTACTGACGCCCAAAATTACAATTATCAGTCATACACTACACTAGCTTATGGCAAGGACCTTTCCAGCTGATTCTGTCGGACTCGTGACGCCGGAGCTCATTCATTTTGATGAGCCGCTGGAGTTGCGCAGCGGACGGGTGATTGACCAGTATGACCTGAAGGTGGAAACCTACGGTGAGCTGAACGCGGACAAATCCAATGCTGTCCTGATCTGTCATGCCCTGAGCGGTGACCACCATGCTGCCGGCTACCATGATCCGGACAATGAAAAGGAAAAACCCGGCTGGTGGGATTGCTGTATCGGCCCGGGCAAGGCATTTGATACCAACCGCTTTTTCATCGTGTGCCTGAACAATCTTGGCGGCTGCGCAGGCAGCACCGGACCTTCCTCGATCAACCCTGATACAGGCAAACCCTTCGGCCCGGACTTTCCCATTATTACCGTGCGCGACTGGGTAAAAAGCCAGGCCCGCCTGGCTGACCGCCTGGGTATTGAAAAGTGGGCTGCCGTGATTGGTGGCAGCCTGGGTGGCATGCAGGTCATGCGCTGGGCCATTTCCTACCCGCAGCGCCTGCAGCATGCGATCATCATTGCCGCGGCGCCCAAGTTGTCAGCACAGAATATTGCGTTCAACGAAGTGGCCAGGCAATCCATTACCAGTGACCCGGATTTTCATGACGGCCGTTACTATGACTTCAATACCTACCCGAAGCGCGGCCTGATGCTGGCCCGCATGGTGGGCCATATCAACTACCTGTCTGACCTGGCCATGCGTGACAAGTTCGGCAAGGATGCCATTGAAGGCAACTTTGGCCGTGACCTGCGCACCGGAAAACTGAATTTCAGTTATGAAGTCGACTTCCAGGTGGAAAGCTACCTGAAGTACAAGGGTGAATCCTTTTCCAGTAAGTTCGACGCCAATACCTATCTGCTGATCACCAAGACACTGGATTATTTTGACCCGGCCGTGGATTACAACTTTGACCTGAGCAAGGCTTTCGCTGAAAGCCAGTGCAAGTTTCTCGTCGTGTCCTTCACCAGCGACTGGCGCTTTCCACCAGAACGTTCACGGGAAATCGTCAACACGTTGCTCAAGGCAAAGAAACCGGTCAGCTACCTGAACATCGATGCAGACCAGGGGCATGATGCCTTCCTGTTGCCCATTCCGCGCTACATCCAGGCACTGAAGTCCTACATGGATAACGTGAACCGGGAAGTCACAGGAGAAGCCGGCTGATGGGATTACGTGCTGACCTGGAAATTATCAAACAGTGGATTGAGCCCAATACCCGTGTGCTCGACCTGGGTTGTGGCGATGGATCTTTTCTTGCCCAGTTGAAGCAGGAAAAAAACATCAGCGACTGCGGCCTGGAAATTGATCCCGACAACATCAACAGCTGTCTGCAGGCTGGCGTCAATGTCATCGAGCAGGACCTGGACAAGGGCCTGTCGAACTTCATCTCCGGCAGTTTCGACACCGTGCTGCTGGCGCAAACACTGCAAACCGTCCAGCGCCCGGACATTCTGGTCGAGGAAATGCTGCGCATTGGTGATAACTGCATTATCACCTTTCCGAACTTTGCCTACTGGCGTCACCGCCTGTCCCTGCTCGGCCTGGGTTATATGCCGCAATCCAGCGCCCTGCCCTACGACTGGTTCAACACGCCGAATATTCACCACTGTACGATTCGGGATTTCGATACCCTGTGTAAAAACCGCAACATCAAGATCCTTCACCGCACCGTGGTGGACTTCAACAGCCGCAGCAGCTTCCTGATGAACCTGCACCCGAACCTGTTCGGTATCAACGCCATTTACCACTTTACCCGTTAACCGGCATGCGCAAACTTATCCTGACACTACTCCTGCTGACCGCGCCAGTCATCGCGATGGCAGAATCCGCCACCTTTGGCGACTACACCATTTACTACCAGGCTGTGAACAGCACCTTCCTGAATGCTGATATCGCCGAACAATATGGCATCGTGCGCAGCGACCGTCGCGCCTTTCTCAATGTCAGTGTCAGCAAGAAAGACGGTAATACCATGACCCCTGTTCCCGCCGTTGTCAGCGGCGGCAAACGCAACCTGCTCATGCAGGTGGGTAAAATCGAGTTCCGTGAAATCCGCGAGGAAAACGCCATCTATTACATTGGCGAATTTGAATATTCCAATGCCGAGACCGTGCGCTTTTCACTCGAGGTCCAGCCGGAAGGCACCGGACCGGTGCGGGAGATTTCCTGGGAAGTGAAAATGTATAACAACTGAAACCGGGAAATTTCGTAGGCCGGAAGAGGCACGTAGTGCCGTCATCCGGCGACTTCGACAGGGATTTCGATAAAGCGATAAAAGGATAAACCGATAAAGGTGTAGGTCGGCATAGGCTCGCAGAGCCGTTTGCCGAC
>CAZROW010000053.1:0-2905 GCA_964601805.1 uncultured Enterobacteriaceae bacterium | reverse complement strand
GAAAAAGGGAAAAAGGGAAAATACTAATCGGCTTCCAGGTACCTGCCAGAAATTACTATGACCACTATGAACAAAATCGTTCTCGCCAGCAGCAACTCCGGCAAACTGAAAGAGTTGCAGGCGATCCTGGCCGAGAAACAGGTCACCCTGGTCCCGCAATCTGAATTCGATATTCCCGATGCCGTAGAAGACGGGCTCAGTTTCGTGGAAAACGCCATCATCAAGGCACGCCATGCCAGCAAGCTTTCCGGACTGCCGGCCCTGGCAGATGATTCCGGCCTGGTAGTGGATGCACTCAATGGCGAGCCGGGTATTTATTCAGCGCGCTACAGCGGGCTGGAAGGTGAACGGGAAGTCGTGGATGCGGCCAACAATGCCCTGTTGCTGGAAAACCTGGAACAGGTGCCCTTTGATCAGCGCACGGCCCGATTTCAATGCTGCCTGGCCCTGGTGCGCTATCCCGATGACCCGATGCCGCTGATCTGCCAGGGTAGCTGGGAAGGTGTGATCCTGTTTGAGGAGAGCGGGGTGAACGGTTTCGGCTACGATCCGCTTTTTCACGTGCCGGACCACGATTGTGCTTCTGCCGAACTGGACCCGGCGGTCAAGAACCAGATCAGTCATCGCGCCCAGGCGCTCAGGCAGCTTGCTGACACTTTCCCGGCATGAACAGGCTGACCCTGCCGCCGCTTTCCCTGTATATCCACATTCCCTGGTGCCTGAAAAAGTGCCCCTACTGCGATTTCAATTCCCACACCTACCAGGGCGATTTGCCGGAACACGACTATATCAATCAATTGTTGGCTGACCTGGACAGCGACAGTGATTTCGTCCAGGGTCGTGAGCTGGCATCAATCTTTATCGGTGGTGGCACGCCCAGCCTGTTTTCCCCTGGTTCACTGGCCAGGCTGCTCGACGAAACTGCCGGCCGCATACCATTTGCTTCGAATATCGAGATCACACTGGAAGCCAATCCGGGTACGTTTGAAACCCGGAAATTCAGGCAGTTTCGCGCAGCCGGCATCAACCGCTTGTCCCTGGGCATCCAGAGTTTCCAGCAGTCCTTCCTGCAGCGACTCGGACGCGTCCATGACGATAACGAGGCCCTGGCCGCCGCCGGCAAGGCCCGGGAAGCCGGATTCGACAACTTCAACCTGGACCTGATGTTCGCCCTGCCCCACCAGTCACCCCAACAGGCCATGGCGGACCTGCAAACAGCCTTGTCCCTGGAGCCGGCCCACCTGTCCTGGTACCAGCTCACCATCGAACCCAACACGGTATTTTACCGGCGCCCGCCCGAGCTGCCGGCTGATGATGCCATTGCCACCATGCAGGATGAAGGGATTGCCCTGCTGGCCGACCATGACCTCGTACGATACGAGGTCTCTGCCTATGCCCGGCCAGGCAGACCATCCCGGCACAACCTGAACTACTGGGAGTTTGGCGATTACCTGGGTATTGGTGCCGGTGCCCACGGCAAGATCACCTTGCCCGAAACAGGCAGCATTACGCGTACCCGCAAAATAAGGCAGCCTTCAGGATACCTGGCAGACGGTAAAAACCTGACGGCGGAATCCGCCCCCATCGCGGTCGACGACCTGCCGCTGGAGTTTTTCATGAACGCCCTGCGCCTGCGTGACGGTGTCCAGGATTCCCTGTTTGCCCCGCGCACCGGCCTGTCCCTGGAAAGCATTGAAGACTCGCTTGCTCACTTGCGTAGCAAAGGATTGCTGAGAACAGACCGGCTGGCCACCACGGACACCGGTTATCGTTTTCTCAATGACGTGCTGGGTCAATTTCTTGCCGGGACCAATCCAAAGCCGGACCACATTCCGTTACACTCAGAGACCTGATCACTGACGCGCGAGGTTTTCATGGACCTGCCACTGTTCCTCGTAGACGCTTTTACTGACCGCCTTTTTGGAGGCAACCCGGCGGCCATCTGCCCCCTGGAAAAGTGGCTGGACGATGACCTCATGCAGACCATTGCCGCGGAAAACAACCTTTCTGAAACCGCGTTTTTCGTGAAAACCGGCAAGGGCTATGCCCTGCGCTGGTTCACCCCCAAAGTGGAAGTCGACCTGTGCGGTCACGCCACACTGGCAACCGCTTTTGTCCTGTCCCTGGACCCGGATACGGCTGCCGGAACCTACCACTTCCAGACCAACAGTGGGGAACTGACGGTCACCCAGGAAAGGGACTGGTTTACACTGGACTTCCCCGCAAGACCCCTCGAAACCCCGGATAACACCGATGCCCTGGTGTCAAAAGTGGCCGATATCTGTGGCGCGCGGCCAGTCAACCTGGCCACCTCCGCCGGCAATTGCCTGGCAGAGCTTGAAAACGAAGCCATTGTCAGGTCCATCACCCCTGAGCCGGCCAGGGTCATGACCCTGGATTTCAAGGGCCTGATCGTGACTGCCAGGGGAGCTGACTGTGACTTTGTTTCGCGCTTTTTTGCACCCCGGGTGGGCATTAACGAGGACCCGGTCACCGGCTCGATCTATTGCAGCCTGATTCCCTACTGGCATCGCATTACCGGCAAGCCAGAATTTACCGCCAGGCAGGTCTCGGCCCGTGGCGGCGACCTGCGCTGCCGTTACGCCGGGGAACGGGTCGCCATGAGCGGACAGGCGGTGTTGTTTAATCGGGGGGTGATTTCGCTTTAGGGGACAAGGGACTAAAAAAGGATGATTTCTCAATATCTTATGTCAAATTTTTTCCCAAACATTACCGGTATTTCGTAGTTTTGTAGGTCGGCATTAGCGAAGCGTTTGCCGACGAAGAATATTTCACTTCAGGTGAATATCCATGTCGGGAAACGACGCTTCGCGTCTATCCCGACCTACAATGTCCCGGGCATTCGTGAAAGCCCAATGTGTCGTCCCTTGTCCCTTGTCCCTTG
>CAZROW010000052.1:3244-22213 GCA_964601805.1 uncultured Enterobacteriaceae bacterium | reverse complement strand
ACCATGCCCCGATTTCCAACACGGGTGCGGGTGTGATGGTTTTGGAGAACCAGTTCTGATTTTTCGGCAAAGCGATAACGGGTTTAAAAACTCGATAAAGCGATAAAGCGATAAAGCGAAAAAGGAAAAGGGCGCCTCGGCGCCCTTTTTTAATGCATATTGTAGAGGCCTCTGGTTACTGGACCAGGATATTGATGGCCTTGGCGGTGTAGATAAGAGGGCCATTGTTCGCCTGGTAACCTACAGCCATGCGATGTCGTCCTGCTGGCAATTGGCCTTCGAAGATGGTGAGGGTGTTACTGTCTTCCAGTGGCTCCCTGGTGGCCGCAGATGTCGTGAGCAGCGCCGCATTATCATTTATATCCCAGTCTACAAAATTGCCGTTCTCTTCAAGCAGGTACCATTGCACACCGGCACTGGTCACGGATAACCTGACGACTACCAGCCTGCCATTGCTGCCGATATCCGCAGTATCGGGCCTGATTTCCGCAAGAATGTTGATGTCATCACTGGTAGTGAAACTGTTGCTGTAAGCCGGCGTGCTGCTGGTGGCATAGGCGCCGGCTGAAATCCCGGCATCGGTGCTACCGCCTGTCAGGGAGCGAATCTTTGGAGAGACGGGTACGGGGCCGTCAGGGCGAGTCGTCACCGGTTCACTGTCGCCGGTAAATTCGGTAATGATATTGAATGGACCAGTGACAAAGGGGGTGGCTCCAGCCACGCGAATCAGGTGTTCCCCGGCGGAGACCCTGGATTCAATCAGAAAATTGCCGTCTTCACCGCCGTCATCAGCAACCGCGATTTCAGTTTCGTTGGTGAGCATGAGTTCACCATAGGTATCAATGGTCCCCTGGGTATAGGCACGTAAGACGCCGCTCTCGGGGATATTGACCAGGAAGTAGAAATTGTCGCTGGTTTCAAGTGTGCGGGACAACATGTCATTCGGCAGGATGTCCTCGGCAAGATCAATAAGGTGATGATCAGCAACGACCCTTGCACTGGCAATAGCCAGGAAAAGCATGAGAACTGGTATGGCTGTAGGGATACGTCCTGTCATCAATGTAATCCTGTTACGGTACATAAAAGATACGGCCGCTTGATTGACAACAAGACTAGCAGATATGAAGAGGATTGAAAAAGTGCCTACTTGGACTCGAAAGTGAAAACACCGTCCCAATCCGTGCCCGGCGATACCTTTCTGTAAGCGGCAATCCTGTCCAGGAACAGCTTGTAAAGTAGCGCATCGGGATTGTCTTCAGCCAGTTTTTCAAGCAGGAAAAAGGCGCTGTCCCACTGTTGTTCCCTGTAATGGGCCAGCGCCGTTTCGAAAGTATCAATGTCGGCCTGTAATTGCTGTGAGACCTGGCCCGTCTTGCCCATCAATTCATAGATGCGCACAGGTTTGGTCTTGCCTTTTACCCTGACCATGTCAGTTTCCCGGTAGACAAACCCGGAGCCCTGGTTTCGTGTGTCTTCACTGACGAGTATGTCGGCACCGTATTGCTTGGTCAGTGCTTCCAGCCGCGAGGCCAGGTTGACGGCATCACCAATGACCGTGTAATTCATGCGGTTGGCTGAGCCGAGGTTGCCGGCAACAACCTCGCCGGAGTGGAGGCCGATACCAGTTTTCATCAACGGCAGGTCATTGTCGAGATTAACAGCATTCATACTGTCCACACGGCTTTTCATTGCCAGGGCGGCATTCAGGGCATTGTTGGTATCATCCTGCCCGCTCACCGGGGCGCCAAACAGGGCCATGACGGCATCGCCAATGTACTTGTCCACAACCCCCTTGTTTTCCTCTATGGCGGTACTCACCTCTGACAAGTAGTGGTTAAGCATTTCAAGAATCTGCTCGGGGGCGCGCCCTTCGCATAGCGACGTGAAATCGCGGATATCAGAAAACAGGATGGTAGCCTGGCGTGTTTCGCCGCCCAGCTTGACCTCGCCGCTCATGAGTTCTTCGGCGATTTCCCGCGAAACCACCTTGCCCAGCAGGTCGCGAACCTTTTCCTTTTCTGCCAGTCCGGCAGCCATATTGTCCACGGAGGTCTCCAGCCTGCCGATTTCATCAGAGCGCCGACTGGGGGAGGCAACAGAGTAGTCACCCTGTTCTATCTTTCCTACACGCCTGGCCAGTGACAACACCGGGCGACTGACGGAGCGTCCCAGGAACATGGCCAGCATGGCAGACAGGCAGAGTCCCAGCGCAAAAAGCACAATCATTCGCTGTTCCAGGGCCCGGTAAGGTGCCAGGGCTTCGGGCAGGGACTGCTGGATAAGGGCAATGAGGTTCAGTTCGGGCCTGGCGACCAGGGGGCTGCTCAGGGACACGAAATCCTCGCCGGCAAGATCCAGCATGCCGGTAGGATTCTCACCGGCAAAATACATATTGAATTCACTGTCCAGTTCACCGGACTGTGCCGGCGCCAATGTCGTGGCAACGGATTGACCATTACCTTGATCGGATACCTGGATAATGGAGACATCACTGGAAATGATGTCCTTGAGCGAGGTGACATAGGATGTATCCAGGCGCTGGCCGACAATAATCCAGCCATCCACCAGGGGGGTCAGTATGGGTACTGCGACGACATGGTAGGCAATGCCTTCTATCAGGATGAAGGTGGAGGCCCGGTAGTTTTCGTCTTCTTCGGCATCTTCCAGCAAGTAGGGCCAGGGAAAGTCTGACTCCGGTGGGTACAGACGCTGGGTGTCGGCAACCATCAGGTAGTCATAGTCCACGACCATGAGAATGTCGGCGTTTTCCGTTCGTCCCAGCAGGTTTTGACTGACAGAAAGCATCGTGTCGTAGTCGCTGGTGTTATAGGCAGTGACAAAGGCAAAGTCCCTGGCCATGGCACTGAAGGTTGCCTGGAAGTTTTCTTCCCTGACTTCGATCAGGCGCTTGAAAACGTCCAGGCCAATTGCCAGGTTGTCGTCGATCACCTCGCGGGTATTTTCATAAGTACTGCGGTTGACCGAGTAAAAGACCATGCCCAGGACGAGCAACAGGAGCAGGACCAGCCAGGCAATGATACGGGAACTGAAACTGGTGAATTGCAAGCGCTGTGGAATAGCCATGGCTTATTGTACTGGGAGTCGTACCGGAATGATTGCCCGGTCACGCAAACTAGTGATAACTGCTGCCACTGCCAGTCGGTGCGCGGCGAATGCGTCGGTCACGACCAAGATCCATGGAAAGTTCCACGGTAGCAGTACCTGAAGCCGGAATGGTGACTTCAAACGTGCTGAACTGGTCACGACGACGGGCACGTTCATGCCATACCTGGAAAGTGTAGTCTCCGGCAGGCAGGTCGCTGATCACGGCCATACCCTGGTCATCGCTCTTGGCCATCAGGTGACTTTCACCGACATAGATATAACCAAGCATCCAGTCATGTATGTTGCAGCCGACCACAGCAATACCGGGAACATCAAACAGGACAGGCTCGGCTTCGTCACCGGAATACAGGGGAAGTTCAAAAGACTTGGTGTCAGAAAATGAATATACGTGATGCTGAATATCATCACTGTTGGGGAAGTTGACGTAACTACCGGCGACAACCATCACTACATTATCGATAAATTCCTTGTCCACCTGGTCCATCAGGCCGGTGTAATCCCAATCTTCAGGAACAGGTATTTCCGGGGAAATGATTTCCACGACGGCGTCATAAATCGGAGTCCCGTCATTTTCCGCAATATGAACCTGCAGGTCGCCAGCCAAGGCAAGAGGGCTGGTAATCAGGAGTATGGCGAAAGTGAACAGTGATCTCACTAAAACCTCCTGCTGAGCTGTATCTTGTAGATATTGCCAGTGTAGGTGACGCCACCATTGGCATCGGCAATTCGCCGCTCATAATTTGCGCTTACTGATGTGTCCCTGCCCAGTGCCCAGTTCCAGTCCAGTTGCAGGGCCTGGACATTGGCACCCACCTTGTAGACCACGTATTTGCCACAGGCCTTGCAGATTTCATAGTCCTGGCCGATAGCCTTGGCATAGTTGAAAAAAGCCGATGCCGGGTTAGTGCTGGCGTTGAGTTCACCATGACGCAACAGGTAGCGGGCAGTAATGACTGAGTTGTTGATCAGTGTATAGCTTATATAGGCTTCCAGTTCGGAATTGTTCTGGTTGAACACATCGCTTGGTGCCAGGGCAAAGTAGGGGACTGTCTTGTCGGCATCCGCGGTTCGCCGTTCCCGGGTCAGTGTTGCTCCGGCAATCAGTTCCGGGGTGAAACGTTTTTCCAGGCCGACACTGGCGCGATACAGCATGCCGTCGCGCATGTCGGTGTCGAAGTCGCGGTACTCGGCCCGAAAACCGGTTTTAATGCGTGCGGCATAGGCACCAAGACCCAGGCGCTGGATATAAGCCAGGGAAGCGCCATAACTGTAGCGATCCAGGCCGGTACTGTCATTGTACTTTTCGGCACCCAGGTGGCCACTAAGCAGCAGGGACTTGCCAGCACCTGGAATCCAGAGCTTGGCGGCATTGAAATTTGCGGTAACCAGGCTGTCCTCGAAAATATCATTATCGCTGACAGCGTTGGACACATTGTCGTTGAAGCTGTAGCTGGCATTGCCGTCAAACTCCATGTTGGCGACAGCCGGATTGGCCAGCAACAATGTCAGGAGCAGAATAATGTAGGTCAACCTTGAATACATTGGGTAATTATAGCAGGGCTTAAGGGAATGTAATGTACATACCGACTGTCAGGAGTGCAGGGACCATGACGCCAGTTCGGTATACCTGGCACCATCAGGCAAGGTTTCCGACTGCATCAGGGTAAAGCTGTCAGCTGACCAGGTGAAAGGCCTGACCACCGGGTTCTCCGGCGCCTCCCAAACCTTGCGCAGCAGGGTGATGTGGGGCACATAGGGTTTATTGTCCGTGGCGATCCTGTGCCTGGTTGCCAGGGACCTGAGGGATTGATGCAAATTATCAAGGGCGGCGGGAATGTCATTGGGGCCCAGCCAGAGAATACCGGCTTTTTTCCACCAGCCGGGAGAATTGATGATCAGGTCAAAGGCAGGGTTTGCCAGGCTGTCACAATCCATGCACAGGTTCTCGATGCTCTGCGTGCTGACATTGCCCAGAAAAAGCAGTGTGATATGAAAATTTTCAGCCCGCACCTTGCTGCCGGTGTCGGGTGAAAACTGGTTGGCGTGAAAGTTGATAGCCTCCACGGTCTCGCGGTCGGGCAGCAAGGCAAAAAATACCCGCTTGGATCTGGAATCAGCTGTCATCCTGCAGTAAATCCATCAGGTCACGGAGGCAGCAAGTTACAACAGGAGCTGCCCATAAAACGTTGGTGAGCTGCTTACCTGAAAAGCCGTGGTGCGAAGTCCGCCAGGTAGGCACGCCAGTTGATCCAGGTATGGCCGCCGCCTGTTTCCACGAACTCGTGATCAATGCCATGCTTATCCAGGGTTTCACTCAGCAGCCTGGAGCCCGGATGGGCGAAGTCGTCGGTACCCACCACCAGGGAAAAGTAATCGACGTTGCTGTTGATCCAGTCTGCCTTGTTCAGGAATTCCGGATACTGTGCCTCGTAGTCTTCCGCCGAGCCATTGAAAAGACCTGCGCTCCAGATGCTGACATAGTCAAACGCATCCGGGTTCATACCAAAGGCCTGCGTGGTATGGCCCCCACCCATCGAAAGCCCGGCAATGGCCCGGTTTTCCGCATTGGCCCGCACACGAAAGGCTGCTTCTACCTCGGGAATGACATCCGTCATTAGCTCGCGTTCAAAGCTGGCATCTCGATCCGGCAGGCTGCCATTTGGCATGACCACGATCATGGGCAATGCCTTACCCTCGGCAATCAGGTTGTCCAGGATGAAGCCGGCCCGTCCGATAGTACTCCAGCCGGAGTCTTCATCGCCGCCGCCATGCAAAAGGTAAAACACGGGGTATGTATTGTTGTTGCTGTCGTAACCAGGCGGAGTATAGACATGCATGCGTCGCTGCATGTCCAGTGTATCGGACCAGTACCAGTGTTTACGGATCTGGCCATGGGGAACTGGCCGGTTATCCTCAAACACGGTTCGTGGCCCCTGCAGGTAAAACATGTTGTCCACGCCACTGATGCCCTGTTTGATTTCCGGATTTTTCGGGTCCAGCGTTTTGACGCCATCCACGTAAAGTGAATAACTGTAATAATCCGGAGCCAGGTTATCGAGTACCACGGACCAGATGCCGTCATCATCCTTTGCCAGCGGGAGCGGTGCGAACGGATTCATCCAGTCGCCAATGACCATCACTTCGGAGGCTTTGGGCGCATATAGTGACAGGGTGACGGCGCCATCATTGATCAGGGGTGAGACCAGGGAGTCGTTGGGAGACTCCTGCTGTGCTGCAAAAGCATTCAGGCCCAGCAGGCCGGTAAAAAGAAGTAAGAAAATGGACCGTTTCATGGTGAGCACCTTTATGTTTTGAATTCTGAGTGCGGGACAGGTTCTCTGTCGAGTATGCCGTTTTTCCAGAATGCCGACAACCAGGGGCACAGGCCCGGGTCTCTATTGCGTTGACTGGGCAATGTTGCTTTACTTGCATGTGTTGTTAACAAAAAACAATAAAAACCAGAATTCCAGATAAAAATAGATTCACTTTTCATGCTCAATAGACTGATTCGCGTTCTCACTTTTGTTTCCCTCATCCTGCCTGCCGCAAGTAATTACGCCCAGCAGGGTCTGCCAAGCGCCATTGACAATAATGACTGTGACCGGTCGTGTCTCTATGAGCTGGTTGACCTGTACCTTGACGGCCTGAAAGCGGGTGACCCCTCCAGGGTGCCCTGGGCAGAGGAAGTGATGTTCACCGAGAACAACGTGCCGCTACGTATCGGTGATGGTTTGTGGGGAACCATCACCGGCATGGGAGATTATGATCTGCGCGCAGCCGATGTCTCTACAGGCCAGGTGGCGTTTTTTGGCGTGGTTGACGAGCCGCACTTTTCATCGTTGTTTGCCATGCGCATTTATGCCAGGCATGGTCTGATAGCCGAAGTGGAAACGGTGGTACTGCGAACAGAGACTGAGCCCAAAAGTATCATCTGGCCGGAGCCGGTACTGGAGAACAAGCCGCTTTTCTACGAGATTCTGCCCCCGGAACGCCGCCGTCCCCGTGATCGCCTGATTGCTATCGCTGATGGTTATTTCGATACCCTGCAGCTGAATGACGGCACATTGTTTACCGCATTCCATGAAGACTGTAACCGCGTGGAAAACGGTACCAAGACAACCAATAATTCCGCCGTGGAATTTACCTCCGTTGGTGCCCTTGGGTGTGAAGAGCAGTTCCGGCAGGGCAATTACCGCTACGATGACCGCTTGCGGGCGCGCCGTTATCCACTGGTGGACGAGGAGAGGGGGCTTGTCCTGGCTTCAGGGTTTATAGATCATTCCGGGCGCCTGGATGAATATACCCTGTCTGACGGCAGGCTGATTAATTCGCCAATCCGTTATCCCCATTCCTTTTACCTGCTGGAACTGTTCAAGATCGATGACGGCAAGATTCGCCAGATTGAGGCGGTTTTTGTCTCGGTCCCTTACGGTATGGGATCGCCCTGGTTACCACCGGCACTGCCGTCCATTATCTGGTGATCAGGAAACGAGCAATCACAGCGGCAGCAATGCTATTATTGGCCCCATCTACCATATCGAATACAACTCAGAATTTGCCTTCAGGGGGAACTCATGACAGACAAGAAAGATACCGAAAAACATACCTTTAACCGCAGGCAGGTCCTGGGTGGAGCCATTGGTCTTGCCGGTGCCGCAGCAGGTGCCGGACTGGCAGCCAATGTTCAGGCACAGCCGCCCGGTGGCGGGCAGGCACGGCCCACACCGCCGGAATTTGAGACACCGCAACTCTTCCGCCTGGAAGCTGATGTGCATGACTGCCAGGTTACAGGCCAGATTCCGGATGACCTCAATGGTGCCTTTTACCGTGTCGGACCGGATGCCCAGTACCCCATGCGCCAGGGCAATATTCCGTTTGATGGTGAAGGCCACGTGGGCATGTTCCGTATCAAGGATGGCCGCGTTGACTACCGTACCCGCTATGTGAAAAACGAGCGCTGGAAGGCCCAGGATGAAGCCGGACGTATCCTGTTTCCGATGTATCGCAATCCCTATATGGATGATCCCAGTGTGGCCGGCCTGAGTCGCAGTACTGCCAATACCCACATTATCAATCACAAGAACATGCTGCTGGCCCTGAAGGAAGACAGCCCTCCCAGCGCCATGGACCTGCTGACCCTGGAAACCATGGATCCCGTATTCACCTTTGACGGCACCTTGCCCAGCCAGACCTTTACCGCGCATCCCAAGGTGGACTCGCGTACCGGCAACATAGTCGCCTTTGGTTACGAGGCCACGGGCTTTGGCAGTGACGATGTCTCCCTGTTTGAATATACGCCGCAGGGTGAACTGGTCTGGAATGCCATGGTGAAAGTGCCTTACGTGGGCATGCTGCATGACTTCGCAGTAACCGAAAACTACATCATCCTGTATGTCATTCCCATGGTCATTGACCGTCAGCAGATTCAGGAGGGTGGTATTCACTGGGCCTGGAATGATTCCGGTCGTACCTGGTTCGGGGCTGTGCGTCGTGATGGCGACGGGTCCGACATGCGCTGGTTCGAAGGGCCAACACGCAGTGCCACCCATGTGATGGGTACTTTTGAAGAAAATGGCCGTATCTACGTGGACGTGGAAATGTCTGAATCCAATCCATTCCCGTTCATGCCGATGCAGGGCGGAAAACAATGGGATCCGGTTCGCGGCACCAGCTACATGACGCGTTTGTCAGTGGATCTTAATAACAGGAGTGTTGGCGGATACGAAATAGAGCGTCTCTATGATTATACCGGTGCACTGCCGCGGCAGGATGACCGCTACAACACCGAGAATTACCGTTACGGTTTCCTCGGCACCCGGGACAAGGATGCACCGAATCCTCGACAGGCCAACGCCGGTTACCTGCGCATGGATAACGCGACACGCACGACCACGTTCTGGAATGCTGGTCCTGCCACTTCCCTGGCCGAGTGTTGTTTTGCGCCGAAACGGGAAAGCTCGCGCGAGGGCGAAGGCTACCTGATGGGAGTTGCTACCCGCCAGAATGAAAATGGCCGGGGCGACCTGGTGATTCTGGATGCCGAGCATCTTGATGAAGGCCCGGTAGCCACGGTACACCTGCCGATTCGTGCAACTGGCCAGATTCATGGCTGGTGGGTACCGGAATGGCAAATGCCGGCCTGATTCAGCAGGAAGTGTATTCATCATTAACAGGAAAAGCCGAAGCATGGTGTCTTCGGCTTTTACATTTGAACTGACCAATAATAATAAAATCCGGAAACGGGAGAGATAACATGAAGATACAGCAATTCATCCTGGCAGCCTTTTCCACCCTGCCAGCTATGGCCATGGCCCAGGGGGCAGCCCAGTGTGAGGCAATGACCGACTTTTCCTTGCGCGGCTATGATGTCGAAGTCACCAGTGCACAGTGGTATGACAACAGGACTATCCAGGGAGCTTTTGGCGGCCCTGGCACCGAATTGCCGCCGCACTGTCACGTGGAAGGGGTCATCGACCAGCGCACAGGGGTGAATGATGTGTCCTACGGCATCCGTTTTGCCGTGAACATGCCCGGTGACTGGAACGGCCGGTTTCTATTCCAGGGCGGTGGTGGACTCAACGGCACAGTGGGTGAGCCACTTGGCGGGACCGCTGCTGGCAACCAGCCGGCCCTGATGCGTGGTTTTGCCGTCGTCAGTAATGACACGGGGCACCAGGCCAGCGGTGGTTTTGACAATTCTTTCTTTGACGACCAGGAAGCCACACTGAATTTTTATTACAAGGCCAACCCGAAAGTCACCGAAGTGACCAAAATCCTGGTTAGTGACTATTACGATAGCGCCATAGAACACAGTTATTTCACAGGCTGTTCCACAGGCGGGCGTGAAGGCATGCTCATGGCACAACGTTATCCGCTTTACTATGACGGTATTATTTCAGGGGCGCCGGCCATGCGTACCAGCCTGTCCAATATCGGCATTCGCTGGGTCGGTGTGCAGCTCAACCAGGCAGCCCCGCTGGATGATAATGGCCGGCCACAGCCGGGACCACTGCTCAGCGAAGCCGAGCGCACCATGGTCATAGACGCGCTGATGACTCGCTGTGACGGCCTGGACGGCGCCGTTGATGGCTTGTTGTTCAATCCCCGGGCCTGTAATTTTGATCCCCGTGTGATTGCCTGTGACAGTGGTGATTCCACGGCCAGTTGCCTGGCGCCAGAGAAAGCCGAAGCTATCCACATGGCCATGCAGGGACCGACTGATTCTCGCGGTATCCAGGTTTATCCGGGCTTTGAATATGATCCCGGTATCGATGATGCAGGCTTTGGCCTGCCCGGCATTCTCGCCAGTACCAACAACCCACCGGAAGGTGCCGGCTCCACGGGTGTCTTGGATATCGATATTGACGCTGAAGTCATGGCTGCCCAGCGCCAGCACCTGGTCATGGGTGAAACCCTGTCCGTACTCATGAGCTCGTTTGCCGACAACGGCGGCAAGCAGATTTTTTTCCACGGTGCCGCCGATCCCTGGTTTTCCGTGAATGAAACCATTCGCTACTACGAGGAAATGGCTGAATTCAACGGTGGCCTGGAAACTGTCAAGGACTGGAATCGCCTGTTTTATGTCCCCGGCATGGCCCACTGTGGTGGTGGACAGCAAACCCTGGACAACTTTGACCTGTTGACCGGCCTGGTGGACTGGGTTGAAAACGGTGATGCACCGGAAGCAGTGACAGCTACCGGCAGTAGCATGCCCGGCGTCAGCAGGCCGCTGTGTTCGTGGCCAGGTTATCCCGAATATGACGGTAGTGGTGATGTGGACTCAGCTGCCAATTATCAATGTGTCAGTAATGAGTAAAACAATGAAGCGATTACATTTAACGAGTGCACTGGTACTGCTGTGTATCAGTCAGTGGGCATGGGGACAATCAGTGGCTAAAGCGCCTGAAGCAGAGTTTGTTTTTGAAATACGTGCCGAGCTGGCGCCAACGGAGGTAGTGGGAGACACCAAGGATGGTGTGCGCCAGGCGATTCCTATCACCGGGGGGACGGTCAAGGGCCCGGGGTTTGACGCCTCGATCCTGCCGGGTGGCGCGGATTACCAGTTGATCCGTCCCGATGGTGTGATGGAGCTCAAGGCAGTTTACATGATCCGGACAGATGACGGGGCCCTGATCAATGTCATCAATGAAGGCATTATCGTTGGACCTGAAATCAACAATGGCGAGAATTACGTCATGACCACGCCGTCATTCCAGGCACCGGTTGGAGAGTACGATTGGCTCAATAAATCAATTTTCCTGAGCCGGATAACCGGTGGCAGTGATGAGCCCCGTGAAGTGCATATAAGTGTTTACCGCGTGAAATAGTCCCGCAGCTATTTTTTCCGGAACAGGTGAACCTTGCTGCTGACGGCATCGGCGATATAAACATCACCGGCGTCGTCAACCACCATGTAATGGCCTTCACCAAACTCGCCAAGTCCGTCACCGGGTCTGCCCAGTGAGCCGGTGACCTTGCCCTCGCTGTCCAGGATGGCCCACTCGCCATCAAACCCGGTGGTCATGTACATGGTGCCATCATCATGCAGGTATATCGCACAGGCCATGGCATCGTAATTCCATTCATCCAGGTAATTGCCCTGGGTATCAAATATTTGCACGCGCATGTTTTCGCGGTCGGCAACATACAGGCGATCCTGGTCGTCGATTTCGATGGCATGGGCAACGGCCAGCTCACCGGCAGCATCGCCGCGGCTGCCCCACATGGTGATGAAATTGGCATCGGCATCGAACTTGAGTATGCGCGGTTCGCCACGACCATGGCCCTGGGCGATATAGAAATTGCCATTGCTGTCAAAGGCGATGTCGTTGGGCTGGTCAAACAGGTGTGAACCACTGGCTTCATCCCAGAGGCCGTTTTCACCGGGCGTGCCCAGGGTGAGTAGGTGATTGCCCCGGCTGTCCATTTTCACCACGGTATGTGTACCAATGTCAGTTACCCAGATATTGCCCTGGGGGTCCAGGCGCAGGCCATGGGCAAACGTCCACGTGTCACGGGGACCAAAGGCGCGCTGGAACCTGCCCTGTGCATCAAATTCCAGCAGGGGATCTTCGCCCCTGTGCAGGATGATCATGTCGTCACTGTCATTGATGACAATCCCGGAGACGCGGGAAAATTCGAAATCCTGTGGCAGTGTTAATGCTTCGGTCACTTCTACGGGTTCATAGCCCTGCAGTGCATAGGCATTCAATGGCAGCAGGTCGCGATTGGGCCGCTGCGCCATCGTGGTGGCTGAAAAGCACAGGATGGCAAGGCAAAAAAACAGCTTCTTCATAGTTACTTCCCCCAAACAGAAAGGTGAGTATACCCACATCCCCACAATGCTGGAAAGCGTGGCTGCAGGTCTTCCTGCAGGAGGCTTGTCACCCTGATTATGCTGGATTATTCTGGCGCAACCGGGGGAGGACGACCATGACATCAGAAAAAGTGACCTGCCAGGCCTGCCAGCGCAAGGTGACCCAGACTGTCACCAATCGCTGCATGTACTGTGGCGCTGACCTGCCGGAAGAACATCACCTGACGGCTGAAGAAAAAAACCGGCTATTGAATGAAAAGCTGGAGCAGTTCAGGCGTAATGAAGAAAATGCAGAAGAGTTGATCAGCGGCATGCGGCAGAACTTCGGTATCGCCGCACCGCGGCCGAAAAAGAAAACCCGCAAGGAAAAGCGGGCGGACAAGTCCCAGGCGGTCAATGATGCCCTCTCGGATATCCACAACCACCTGGAGCAGATCAGGCGAGAGCGGGAAGCGGCCAAACCGGCAGACAACCCCACTAATAATCCAGCCAGTAATCCAGCCAGCAATCCAGCTAAGAAGCCAACAGACAATTCAAACGACAATCAGCCGCGTTAAGTAACGGTTAAAACTCTTCCGTATCAATTTCAACCTGCACGCCGGCCGGGTATCGCGGACCAGCAACGGTATCCTGGTTAATCAGTTCATCCAGTGCTGATACGGTAGCCTCATCGAGTGTCACGTCCATGGCACCAAAGTTTTCAACCACGTAATCAGTATGACGTGTTCCCGGTATGGGAATGATGTGTGGCGCCTTGGCCAGCGTCCAGGCAATGGCCAGCTGGGCGGGTGTGCAACCCACGTTATCAGCGATTACCTTGTACTTGGCGAACAGGGCCATGTTCTTGTCGTAGTTTTCCTTGTGGAAGCGGGGCATGTTTTTGCGCAGGTCGCCGTCTTCCAGCTGTTTTTCCGGGTCGGTGAGCTTGCCGGTCAGGTAACCACGTGCCAGCGGGCTGAATGCCACAAAGGTAATGCCCAGCTCCTTGCAGGCATCAATAACCGCGATTTCGGCATTGCGACTCCACAGGGAGTATTCAGTCTGCAGTGCGGCCAGCGGATGGGTGGCATGGGCCTTGCGCAGGGTGTCGGCAGAGACCTCGGAGATTCCCAGGGTGCGTACCTTGCCTTCTTCCACCAGGCGGGACATTTCCCCGATACTTTCTTCCACCGGCACATTCTTGTCCCAGCGGTGCAGGTAATACAGGTCAATGACATCGGTGTTCAGGCGCTTGAGGGCTTCTTCACAGGTCTGGCGAAGCACTTCCGGACGGCCGTCAATCTTGCGTTTGCCGCCGTCAGGATCTTTGAAAATGCCACATTTACTGGCCAGGGTGTATTCACTGCGACGGTCCTTGAGTACGCGTCCAAGCAATTCCTCGTTTTTACCAAAACCGTACAGTGCCGCCGTATCAAGAAAGTTGTAGCCAATATCCAGCGCCTTGTGCAGGGCAACTTCAGCTTCTGCCACATCCGGCGTGCCGTAGGCATGGGACATGCTCATACAGCCAAGTCCGATGGCATTGACTTCAAAGGGGCCGACTTTTCTTGTTTGCATGAATTGCTCCTGGTTACTCCGGTTTAATGTTGTTGATACGTGTTTAAAAAACTGTCGTAAATACTATGTCGACAAGAAAAAAGGGCCGGCAAGCCGGCCCTTCACCGCAAGGGTATTACTTCTGTCCCTGCAGGCATTTTTCCAGTTTATCGAGTGTCTCCATGGCCGGCAGGCACTGCGCCACACTGGCATTGGGTTCGCGGCCTTCCTCGATGGCGGCAAAAAACTCGCGATCCTGTAATTCGATGCCATTCATGCTGACATCGACCTTGCTGACATCGATCTGTTCTTCCTTGCCGGTGAATAGGTCATCGTATCGGGCAAGATAGGTACCGTTGTCGCCGATATAACGAAAGAAGGTGCCCAGCGGCCCGTCGTTGTTGAATGACAGTGACAGGGTGCAGATGGCACCAGACGGGACTTTCATGCCAATGGACATGTCCATGGCGATGCCCAGTTCAGGATGGTGGGGGCCTTCGAGTGCAAAACACTCGGAAACGGTTTCCCCGGTCTGGTACTGGAACAGGTCCACGGTATGGCAGGCATGATGCCAGAGCAGGTGGTCAACCCAGCTGCGCGGCTCGCCCTTGGCATTCATGTTGGAACGGCGGAAAAAGTAGGTCTGTACATCCATCTGCTGAATCTTCAGCTCGCCGGCCGTAATCTTGTTATGGACCCACTGGTGCGACGGGTTGAAACGGCGGGTGTGGCCAGCCATGGCAACCAGTCCGGTTTTTTTCTGGGCAGCGTCTATGGCCTGGGCATCTGCCAGGGTATCAGCCATGGGAATTTCCACTTCCACGTGCTTGCCGGCTTCCAGGCATTTGATGGCCTGTTCGGCATGCACCTGGGTGGCAGAGGTGATGATGGCGCAGTCCACGTCCTGGGCCAGGCATTCATCCAGGTCTGTACTCCAGTGCTTGATGCCCCTGGCTTCAGCAGCCGCCTTGGTCGCTTCTTCACGGCGTCCCATGATGGAGACGACTTCGGCACCATCGATATTGTCGATACCGTCCATGTGTTTCTGGGCAAATGCACCATGCCCGATCATTAATACTTTCATTGCTTACCCCTGAGGTTGAAAAAGTGTATAGGTTGAATGTTGGTTTTACTTGTCGAGGTCATCGAGAGAGTCGACATAAACCAGGCCGGCTTCCTCGAGACGTCCCCGCATGTTGTAGATATCCAGGCCAAGTTCACCTTTTTGCAGGCGTTCCCGTTTGGCGACTTCGGCGTCTTCACGGGCCCTGGATTTTTCGCGCACGGCTTCGGCGCTCTGGCGTTCAACGACGCAGACGCCGTCTTCATCGGCCACGATAATATCACCGGGATTGATGTAGGCCCCGGCGCAGACGATGGGAATATTGACCGCGCCCAGTGTTTCCTTGACCGTTCCCTTGGAATGAATGGCTTTTGACCAAACCGGAAAACCCATTTCCTTCAGGTCCCGGGTATCGCGAACACCTGCGTCAATGACCAGGCCTTTTACGCCGCGTGCCATGCATGAATGGGCGAGCAGGTCGCCAAAAAAACCGTCCGTGCTGTCAGCAGTAACACCCACCACGATGATGTCACCGGGCTGACACAGCTCAATGGCAACATGAACCATCCAGTTATCACCAGGCTGGGCGAGAATGGTGACCGCACTACCGGCAATCCGGGTGTCATAGACAGGCCGCATATAAGGTTTCATCAGGCCGATGCGCCCCTGCGCTTCGTGGACGGTGGCAACGCCCATGCTGCCCAGGTCGTCAATCACGGACTGGTCGGCGCGGGGTATGTTTCTGACGGCTACGGATTTATGCATGTAGGGTTCCTGAATGAATAATTGGCTGGTTAAAACGGAGGCTCATTATATGAAGCGATGGGCATGGGCTCAAATCTGATTTGGGGCGCATTTTTCGCTTTGATTTGAACAGGTTGCGTTGATACGTCAGTGACAGGGTATAGGAAAGGCAAATTAACCGGCGTTTCATTATTGGAAGGAGATTTCCCGAGCTTCTGGCCAGAATGTGCCTGGTGTCTGTTCCATGCAATGCCTTCACCTGGGCATTACGCTTGAGGGGCATTAATTGAAACCAACCAGACGTTTTCATATGGGCCTGAAAAAACGATAATGCTCGCTCAGGAACGTTTTGAGGAAGTTTGAATGCAAAAATCCATACCATGCATGCTGTTTCGCGGCGGTACCTCCAAGGGCACCTATTACCTGGACAGCGATTTACCGGCTGAACCGGGGGCACGTGAAGAGGCCCTGTTGCGGATTATGGGATCACCTGATCCGCGCCAGATCGACGGTGTCGGCGGCGCTCACCCCCTGACCAGCAAGGTGGCGATCATCAAGAAATCCGAGCGTGAGGGTGTGGATGTGGATTACCTGTTCGTCCAGGTTGTCGTGGATGAAGCCCGGACCTCTACTGCACAGAATTGCGGCAATATCCTGGCAGGGGTCGGCCCCTATGCCATTGAAAAAGGCCTGGTGGAAGCTGAAGATGATGAAACCGTGGTGACGGTATACATGGAAAATACAGACAGTATTGCCCGCCAGCGCATTCGGACTCCCGGTGGCCAGGTCCAGTACGACGGTGAGGCGGCCATTGATGGCGTTCCCGGAACTCATGCCCCCATCATGATTGAATTTGTCGGTGTAGCCGGTTCCAGTTGTGGTGCTCTTTATCCCACGGGTAATGTCACCGATGAAGTAGAGGGCATAACGGTAACGCTCGTTGATAACGGCATGCCGGTAGTCATGATGTCAGCGCAATCCCTGGGTCTTCAGGGTGATGAAAGTATCGAGGCACTGGAAAACAACCAAGCGCTCAAAGACAGGGTGGAAGCGATACGCCTGAAAGTGGGGCCCATGATGAACCTGGGGGATGTGAAAGACAAAACCGTACCCAAGATGACGATCGTCTCTGCGCCGAAAAATGGCGGTCTGATCAATACCCGCAGTTTTATTCCGCACCGTGTTCATGATGCCGTCGGTGTCCTGGCAGCGGCCAGTGTGGCTGTTGCGGCAACTACGCCCGGCGCAGTAGGCAATGACATCGCGGCAATTCCCTCGGGGGAAAAGAAACTGTGTCATGTCGAACATCCCACCGGTGCGCTCACCGTGGAAGTGGAGCCCAGTGATGAAGCGGGCAATCCGGAACCAAAGAGCGTGGCGATTATGCGTACCGCCAGGTTGTTGATGAGTGGGGAGGCGTTTTACATTCCGGCCGGGCAGGAATAAGGGACAATTCTTGGTTGGGCTTTAATGAATGTCTGGGGTCAAGTAGGTCGGGATAGACGCGAAGCGTCGTTTCCCGACGTGGTGATTTACCTCATGCGAAACTTGTATCGTCGGCAAACGCTGCGCTTATGCCGACCTACAGAATCTCGAAAAATCTGCGTAACCTTTTGGCATTGGTACCGGCATCACCACCACCTACACGCGACAGGGAGCGGGCATCGACTCGGGTTCGACCGTCTTCTTCCCGCAGCCTGATCACCACATCGTCCTTGAACCGAAACCAGAACGTGGTGGCCGTGGCTTCAATGCGACCTTCTTCGGGCACTGCGGCGACCAGTTCCCAACCCATTTCATCGACAGCTGCCAGCGCGCGGTCAAATACTGCCTGAAAGGACTCTTCGTAGTATTGGGGGACCAGATCCGGAAAGGCTTCCTGTTGCAACTGTGCGTTGCGCTCGGGTGTCATGTTGCGGGAGCCGCCATACACTGTCGTATTGGGTGCATCGGCCCGCAGCGGCATGACGGCAACATACTGGGGAATGTCTTCAAGATCGGTAGAGACATCATGTATCGGCGGATAGCTCTCGCCGGCAGGGGCCTGGAACGTTGACGGGATATACCAGGCAATGCCTGCCGCCAGGGCGCCACCGGCTGCCAGGTTGAACAACATGACGCCATTTTCCATGTGCTTTTGCTTGGCGACCAGCAGCAGGACAATGCCGATGACCAGGCACGTTAATCCGACCCACCCGGTATAGGGATTCACCGCGCCGAGTATCTGGAAGCCGGTGCCAAATTGCCAGGCGCCCAGCCAGACACCCAGTGGGGCAATCAGGGAGGCGGCACCCACACCCAGGCCTGCAACCAGGGCGATAATGGCGATAATTTTCATGACCAGTTTGCTGTTCATTGGAGTACCTTGTTTTTGTACAGGGACGTTTTTAAGGCGGGGAAAGATTTACCCGGATAACAGGGTGCCATAGCCCGGCACCCTGGCATCGATACCCAGCAGTTTTGCTCCTTCATAAAGGGCATGGGGCGTACTGGAGACGGCAGGGATGCTGGTGCGTGACTCGACCGGTTCAAGCACATCCAGGGTGATCAGGCCGCCACAACTGATGAGGATGGCATCGGCGCCCTTTGCCGCATTACCGACATCGCTACAGAAATCGATCAGTTCGGGCTGGGTGACTGAAAAAATATCGCCGACGGCTTCTATGCCCATGCCCCTGATGTTCAGTACATTGAAATCATGCTGGCCGAGAAAACGTACCAGGCGATCATTCACGACATCATTGTAGGCGGTGGCACAGGCAATGTTCTTGCCGCCGACTTCCTTCAGGCCGTTGATTATGCCATTGCTCATGGTGGAGGTCGGCAGTCCGGTGGACTCGGCAATGGTTCTTGTCAGGCGTTCGTTGAATTCCCGTCCCTGGTAAAAGGTCAGGGAGGTGCCCATGACCATGATGGCATCCACGTCCTGGTCGACAAGTTTTTGTGCCAGTGCAGGAATATCACCGATGACGGCATCGTAACCTTCAGGTGTCATGGTCTGCAGGTCCAGGTTTTCGACCACGTACTCTATACTGTCGCCGTACATGCGTACGGCCTCTTCGGGCACATCGCGGTCGATGACAGGAAAGATCATACCCAGGCGGGGTTTGCGCTGGGCCAATAGCGGCAGGCTGCCAGTGATGGCCGAAACACCGGCCAGTGTGGAAAAAGTCCGTCTTGAAAT
>CAZROW010000052.1:1310-3144 GCA_964601805.1 uncultured Enterobacteriaceae bacterium | reverse complement strand
GACCTGCAGGGCATCGCAAGCCGTATTCCCGATCCCGAGAATCTGCAGAACTCCTGGGTCGCCGGTCGTCGCTGGGGAGCCCCCGATGCCAGTGCCGATCCATCACGCCGGCAGGTTCGAGCCACCGTGACCCTCAGTAACGGCAATACCTATCGCGGTGTACTGAACAGGCGTGATGATTTTGTCATCAGCCTGACCAGTGATGATGGTCAGTACCACAGTTTTACTCTGCACGAGAACACCGAGCCCCAGGTGAGTAGTATCGAGATTGATGACCCGTTGCAGCGCCATCGTGAACTTCTTTCAGAGCTCACCAATGAAATCATGCATGACGTGACGGCTTACCTGGTGACATTGCAATGAACGGATTGAATGCCATGAAAAAAATGATTACCGCGTTTGTTTTGTTCACCGCTGCCTGCACAGTGGCAGCCCAGGGTGTTGATCCGGTTGACTTGCTGGAGCCGCTTGCCGACGAGTGGCCAACGTATTCCGGCGACTACACCGGCCAGCGTTACAGTCGCCTGACCCAACTGGACAAGGACAACGTCCAGCATCTGACCCTGGCCTGGACCCTGCGCATGAATACCAATATCCGTACCAACGGGAATGTGGTCACCGTGCAGGGGGGAGAAGGTGATGGCAACTACCTGCCGCCGGGGGCCAACCTGAAGGGTAACTTCCTGATGGTGGATGGCATACTTTATGTGACGTCACCCGACCATGTCTGGGCCCTGGATGCCCGGGACGGCACCGAGCTCTGGCATTACTTCTGGCATTCCCGCGGTGGCATTCACATTGGTAATCGCGGCCCGGCCATCTGGCATGACTCCCTGTTTTTTGAAACACCGGACAATTACCTGGTGTCATTGAATATCCTTACCGGGGAAGAAAACTGGCACGTGGAAATTGCGCCACTGGAGCAGCAATACTTTTCTACCATGGCACCGATAGTGGTCGGAGATCACCTGCTGGTGGGAACGGGCAATGACCTGGACAGCCCCGGTTTCCTGCAATCCTTTGACCCGGCCACCGGCGATCTGCAATGGAAATTCTATACCGTGCCGCAGGAACCGGGTGATCCCGGCCTGGAGACCTGGCCAAACCTGGATGCGGCCCGCAATGGCGGCGGCCAGGTCTGGGTGCCCGGTGTGTATGACCCGGAGACCCATTACTATATTTTCGGTACCGGCAACCCTACGCCGGGCTACACCGGGGTCGCACGGCCTGGCGATAACCTGTTTACCTGTACCCTGATGGCGGTGGATGTGGAAACCGGCGAGATGGCCTGGTATCACCAGACCTCACCCCATGACACCCACGACTGGGACTCGGCCCAGACGCCGGTACTGATCGACGGTGAAATTGACGGCGAGCCACGCAAGCTGGTTTCCACGGCAGCCCGCAATGGCTATTTCTTCACGGTCGACCGGGTTACGGGTGAGTCCATCGTGACGAAAAAATACGGGACCCAGTCCAACTGGGATCTGGGTGTACGCGAGGACGGCTCGCCGATCCCGAATCCCCAAAAGGAAGCGATCATTCCCGGGGCCATCGTCTCACCGATTGAAGGCGGGGTGGCCAACTGGCAACCGCCGGCGTTTAATCCCGATCTGGGCCTGTTCTACACCCATGAAAACAACGGCTTCAATATTGTCTATCTGACCGACCCGGACCCCCGCGGTTCCATGGGCCTGGGCGGCAAGCGCACGGCCATCGTCGGCTTTGACGGCAACGCTTTCAATGCCCTGGATTACCGTACCGGCGAAGCCGTGTGGCGGCATGAATGGCCCGGTGGTGGTGGCGTGGGTGCCGGTGTGTTGACCACGGCCAC
>CAZROW010000052.1:0-1210 GCA_964601805.1 uncultured Enterobacteriaceae bacterium | reverse complement strand
CATCGCATGGCTGCCCGCCTGGATGATTGTTTTGAGCTGGTGTGTGGTGCCTTTTCCAGCAATGAAACACGGTCAGTCAATTCGGGCATTGCCCTGGGTCTTCCTGAAAACCGCTGTTATGCCAACTACGAGACCCTGTTTGAAATGGAAGCTTCCCTGTCGGAAGACGAGCGCATGGAATGCGTGGTGATAGTTACGCCCAATAATTCACATTTTGATATTGCTGTCTCGGCCCTCAAACATGGCTTTCATGTCATGTCGGACAAACCGGCCACTGCAACGCTGGACCAATGCCAGCGCCTGTCCTGGCTCCTGGAAGACAGCAGCCTGCTCTATGGCCTCACCCACACCTATACCGGCTACCCGATGATTCGTGAAGCCCGGGAGCGGGTCGCCGCCGGTCAGCTGGGAACGGTGCGCAAGGTGATAGTGGAGTATACCCAGGGCTGGCTCGCTGACAGGGAAGAGGACAGTGACAATGCCCAGGCCGCCTGGCGTACCGATCCGGCACAGGCCGGCAGCAGTTGCTGCATGGGTGACATTGGCGTCCATGCCTTCAACCTGGTGGAGTTTGTCAGCGGCCTGGCCGTGACCCGCCTGAATGCCGAACTCAACACGATTGTCGAAGGCCGCCAGCTTGATGACGACGGTACCGTGCTCATGCATTTTAACAACGGTGCGCGCGGCACATTGCTGTCCAGCCAGATCTGCGTGGGTGATGAAAACAATTTGCGCCTGCGCATTTATGGCGACAAGGCCAGCCTGGACTGGCAACAGATGAAACCCAATACACTGTGGCTGAAATTCAACGACAAGCCGACCCAGATGATTCGCACCGGTACGCCGGAAACCGGACCCGGTGCTGCAGCCAACACCCGTGTGCCGGCCGGCCATCCGGAAGGCTACATCGAGGCCTTCGCCAATCTTTACCGCACCTTTGCCGACGAGATCATCGCCTACAGCGATGGTGAGGTGATCGACAAGACTATACCCGGCATTCAGGATGCCCTCAGGGGGATGGCTTTTATTGAATCTACGGTCAAGTCCTCGAAGGAAGGGAATGTTTGGGTGGAGATGCCGGAGCTCTAGACTTTATACAGGGGGTAGGTCGGATAAGGCACGTAGTGCCGACATCCGTCGACTTCGATGGGGATTTCGATAAAGCGATAAAGCGATAAAGCGATAAAGCGATAAAGCGATAAAGCGATAA